>NZ_JACJQJ010000029.1 GCF_014696615.1 Nostoc linckia FACHB-104
ATTCAATCATTTAATTGCGGCAATGAATCAATTTAAACCCTGTTATGCTTCTGGATGATTTAGCTTTTTTACTATTTGCTTACTCCGGAGAGTGACAGAAGAGGGATAATTTCTCTTAATTCATTTACTTTGCCATTAAAAAAGGCGGGCAAGATGCCCACCCTACAAGAGAATTCAAAGAATTATGCTGTTGCTATTAACCCAACAATTCTTTTGCTTTAGCTAATACATTATCAACACTAAAGCCAAACTTCTCTAGGACAACATTACCAGGCGCGGAAGCACCAAATGTATCAATACTAACGGTAGCGCCTTCACTACCAACATACTTGTGCCAGCCGAAGCTAGAAGCTGCTTCTACAGACAAACGCTTGGTAACTGCTTTTGGTAATACAGATTCTCTATAAGCTGCATCCTGTGCGTCAAACAAATCCCATGCAGGTAAGGAAACAACGCGAACTTTCTTACCTTCGGCTGTCAGTTTTTCAGCAGCGGTAACAGCCAGGCTCAATTCTGAACCAGTACCAATCAGAATGATATCTGGTGTACCTTCGCTATCTACCACAATATATCCACCCTTAGCTACACCTTCAATCGAGGTACCTGCTAAGTTAGGAACATTTTGACGGGTTAATGCTAACAGAGTAGGAGCATTTGCCTTTGCTCTTTCAATTGCTATTTTGTAAGCACCAGAGGTTTCTGTACCGTCTGCGGGGCGAAGCACTGTCAGCTTTGGAATAGCACGCAGGGAAGCTAGGGTTTCGATGGGTTGGTGGGTGGGGCCGTCTTCACCTTGACCTATGGAGTCGTGAGTCATTACCCAAATACCACCGGCTTGGGACAAAGCAGACAAGCGGATCGGTGCCCGCATGTAGTCTGTGAAGATCAGGAAGGTAGCGCCGTAGGGAATTAAGCCGGAACCGTGCAACGCAATACCATTAACAATTGCACCCATACCATGTTCCCGTACACCATAGTGGATGTTGGGGTTTTGGTATTGTCCTTTTTGGAAATCGCCCTTACCTTTGAGTTCGGTTAAGTTGGAGTGGGTTAAGTCAGCGGAACCACCGATTAACTCTGGTAAAACTGCCGCGATTTTGTTGAGGCAAGTTTCGGAATGTTTCCGGGTGGGTAGTCCTTTGTCTTCGGGGGTGTAGGTGGGTAGTACTTTATCCCAACCATCAGGCAATTTGCCGCTTAAATAACGTTCAAATTCAGCTGCTTCTTGAGGATACTTAGCTTTGTACTCAGCAAAAGCTTTGTTCCATTCAGATTCGTAGCCAGCACCACGCTCAACTGCTTTGCGGGTGTGGTTGAGAGCATCTTGAGGAACTACGAAAGGCTCATATTCCCAACCCAAGTTTTTCCGGGTTAATGCAACTTCATCTGTACCCAAAGCAGCACCGTGAACACCAGCGGTGTTGGCTTTGTTGGGGGAACCGTAACCGATTGTGGTTGTGACCTTAATGAAAGAAGGCTTATCGGTAACAGCTTTAGCAGCTTCAATTGCTTTAGCGATCGCTTCTAGGTCGGTGTTACCATTCTCGACGTGTTGAACGTGCCAGCCGTAAGCTTCAAATCGCTTAGAAACATCTTCGGTGAAGGCTACATCTGTAGAACCATCAATGGAGATGTGGTTATCATCGTACAGAGCAATCAGTTTGCCTAATCCCAAGTGTCCTGCGAAAGAACAAGCTTCACCGGAAACACCTTCCATGTTGCAACCATCACCCAAAATTACGTAGGTGTAGTGGTCAACAATATTGGCATCGGGTTTGTTGAATTTAGCAGCTAGGTGGGCTTCTGCGATGGCGAAACCAACTCCATTGGCAATCCCTTGACCCAGAGGCCCGGTAGTAACTTCTACACCAGGAGTCATGAAGTTTTCTGGGTGTCCGGGGGTTTTGGATTCCCACTGACGGAATAGCTTGATGTCCTCAATGGTGACGCTGTCGTAACCAAAAAGGTACAGCAGGGCATACTGCAACATTGAGCCATGACCGGCAGACAGGATAAAGCGATCGCGGTTAAACCATTTGGGATTTTTGGGGTTAAACCGCATAAAGCGATCCCAAAGTACAAAAGCCATTGGAGCAGCGCCCATCGGCAGCCCTGGGTGCCCCGATTTTGCTTTTTCTACGGCATCAATAGCCAAGAAGCGAATCGAGTTAATAGATAGTTCTTCGAGGGATTGGGTTGCAACAGCCATAAATAAGATTGTTTTTAACGACGGGTTAGCACTCTTGGTAGCTCACACAGTTACCGGGGAGGCAAACAGGGTGTGGATTTTTTTCCACTGGATTGCCTTATTGTTTTTACATTCCCCCTATCCATATCATCCCACTCCCAATTGTTGATGGACAAGCGGGATATTTGATAATGACTGTGATAAATCCAGCTAATAATTGGGTTGTTTTGAACCGTTGATTTAGTTGGAAATGAAATCGATGATACTTTTGCCACCAACTTGCGGCAGAGCGACCAGCAGATAAATTGGTGATTTTCTAAGAAATTCCAGCAATTCAATTATCCAATTTTGAGAGCCAAGATCATAGGCAAAATTTGCTGTCTCTAACTTGAAAAAGGGCATGGGGCATGGGGGAGGCAGTGCGTTGCGCGGGTTAAGAGCGTTGTAGCAACTGCCATCATAGGAGAGAAAGATTTTCATGCTTGCTTGTGCCAAAACTTGGCGTGAATAGCTAACTTGAAAGTGCTGAGTAAAAATCCCCGCCTCGACTTTCATACATGGCGATGAAAATTTTTTCATTGGGACTACCTCCTCTGCTTCCTCTGCCTCCTCTGCTTCCTCTGCTCACAAAGCGCAGGGATAATTTATTTACTAGGAATCCCTTAGACGTATTTCTTAAAGGCTAGCGTCACATTGTGGCCGCCAAACCCAAAAGAATTAGATAATGCCACGTTTATTTCTTGAGCGCGGCTGGTGTGAGGAATATAATCCAAGTCACACTCTGGATCAGGATTTTGGAGATTGATTGTTGGTGGAACTTGATCGTTGGCGACGGCCAGTACTGTTGCTACGGCTTCAATACCTCCAGAACCACCTAAAAGATGACCTGTCATCGATTTGGTAGAGCTGATTGCCACCTTATAGGCAGAATCACCCAGGGCCTTTTTCATCGCAGCTGTTTCCGTGGAATCATTAGCTGGAGTACTTGTGCCATGAGCATTGATATAGTTCACCATCTCTGGGGTTAGCTCCCCATCTTTCAGTGCTATTTCTATGGCTCTGGCTGCTCCTAATCCACCGGGAACTGGGGAGGTCATGTGATATGCATCACAAGTCATCCCGTAACCGACAATTTCTGCGTAAATGCGAGCGCCTCGACTCAAAGCATGTTCGAGTTCTTCTAGCACCAAAATTCCCGCACCTTCACCCATGACAAATCCATCGCGATCGCAGTCAAATGGACGGCAGGCATTAGCTGGGTCATTGAGGGTCGAAAGTGCCCGGGCTGCGGCGAATCCAGCTACACCCAATGGTGTAATTGCTGCTTCACAGCCGCCGCAAATCATGGCTTTAGCATAACCCCATTGAATTTGGCGAAAGGCATCGCCGATGGCATTGGAACCAGCTGCACAAGCAGTTACAGAGCAAGAATTCGGCCCTTTAGCTCCGGTATGAATGGCTGTTAATCCAGCCGCCATATTAGCGATCATCATCGGAATCATGAACGGACTACAGCGATCGGGGCCGCGGTTTAGGTAGACTGTTTGCTGG
The DNA here is from genome assembly GCF_014696615.1 of Nostoc linckia FACHB-104. GTDB lineage: Bacteria > Cyanobacteriota > Cyanobacteriia > Cyanobacteriales > Nostocaceae > Aulosira > Aulosira linckia_A. The sequence goes on from NZ_JACJQJ010000029.1 coordinate 3,740, forward strand.
TCTTCTAAAACCTTCAAACCGCCAATACCGGAACCAATAATTACACCGACCTGTTCTGCATTCAGTTCATTAATCTCTAAACGCGCGTCAGATATAGCTTGTTTTGCCGCCGAAACCCCAAATTGGGAAAACCGATCCATGCGCTTGGCTTCTTTGCGCTCTAAATAAATATGTGGATCGAAGTTTTTGACTTCACCAGCAATGCGGCAATCATGGCGAGATGCATCAAAAGCTGTGATGAAATCAATGCCATTACGACCACTTAACAATCCTTCCCAATACTCAGCTGGTGTATTGCCAATTGGTGTAATCGCGCCAACACCAGTTACCACAACGCGTTTACGTTTATAATCTGTCATGACTCAGTTAAAGGTGGCGAGAAAGCAGCAAAAAGGTGACTAGGAATTAGGGACTGGGGGTTGGAGACTGGGGGTTGGGGACTGGGAATTGGGAAAAAGATTTAAGCTAAATTTTTCCTGATCCCCGATTCCTAATGTCCGATCCCTCATCACCAATTCCCAATCCCCAAATACTTTTCAGGCAGATGCAGCAGCTTTGCTGTTGATATAGTCAACTGCATCTTGAACCGATAAAATCTTTTCAGCAGATTCATCGGGAATTTCAATATCAAATTCTTCTTCAAAAGCCATTACTAACTCCACGATATCTAAGGAGTCAGCTCCTAAATCATCAATAAATGTAGATTGTGGTTTGATAGTATCGGCCTCAACACCTAGTTGATCGACGACGACTTTCTTAACTCTTTCAAAAGTTTCCGTTTGGCTCATAGATAAAAGTCCTTAACCAGTTGCTATGATCTTTTCTTTGTGGGCGACATTGTTTTGAGCATATACATCTTATCGGAAAGCGCGATCGCCCGTATACTGCCACAGAGTTTTCCCAAAACAAAACCTGGCCAGGTGTAATTGCGGCATAAAATAACTCTTAATGAGCATTTAGGCACCAATCCACATTAGATAATGCTGGGAATGTTACTGAGGCGTTTTCTGGGTGAAAATCGCTCAACCCGCTCCTGGGGAGCAAGCTAGGGCAAAAGAATCCACCAGGCGATGTCTCCGACGGACTATGCCTACGCATACGCTCTAAGCATTTGTCTGTTTTGCAATTCTTACTGATTTTTTTTACAATGTCCAAATCCCGATACATAGCCTTGCAATGTACACTGGCAAGGGAATCAAAAATTTATTGTTGAGGGCAATTGTTCTCAACCTGCTATATTTCTATGCTATCTCAAAGTCTAAAATACGCTTACTTTCCTGGTTGTGTTGCTCAAGGTGCTTGTCGGGAACTGTACCAATCAACTCAAGCTTTAACCAAGGCTTTAGGTATTGAATTAATTGAACTGAAAAAAGCCGCTTGCTGTGGTTCGGGTACTTTTAAAGAAGATTCCCAACTGTTAGAAGATACAGTTAATGCGCGCAATATTGCTTTAGCTGAAGAATTAAATTTACCTTTATTGACTCATTGCAGCACTTGCCAAGGTGTCATCGGTCATGTTGATGAACGGCTAAAAGAATGTCAGACCAAAAACCCAGCATATATTGAGCAAGTGAATGGATTATTGGCAAAAGAAAGCTGTTCACCGTATCGCGGTAGTACAGAAGTTAAACATCTGCTTTATGCTCTAGTTACAGATTACGGTTTAGAAGAAATTACCAAACGCGTCACCCGCAAGTTGAGTGGATTAAAATGCGCGGCGTTTTACGGTTGCTATCTTCTGCGCGCCCAAAAATCCATGCCTTATGATGACCCCTTCAACCCAGAAGCGATGGAAAATGTTTTTCGGGCTGTCGGTGCAGAACCAGTTTATTATCGAGGTCGCACACAATGTTGTGGTTGGCCTTTATCTAGTTACGCCACTACACAATCTTTCCAAATGGCGGGGACGCATATTCAAGATGCTTTGGTGGCTGGTGCTGATTGTATGGTTACCCCTTGTCCTTTGTGTCACCTAAATTTAGATTCTCGTCAGCCAGAAGTAGAAAAGGTAATTGAGAAAAAGCTGGGTTTGCCAGTGTTACATTTACCGCAGTTAATTGCTTTGGCGTTAGGCGTTAGTCCCAAAGAATTGGGTTTAGATAAACATATTGTTTCGACAAAGCTAGTTTTGGAGAAATTGGGGTTTTAGGAATGGGTAATTGGTAATTGGTAATTGGTAATTGGGTGTTTGTGATTTCTCCCTCATCCCCCTGATCTCCCAAATACGGCTAGGTTAAGAATTTTTAACTCGGAATTTGGTTTCGGGAAAAGGTGTACCCCTGCGGGGAAGCAAGCTACGCGTAGCGTCTTTGCAGGAGAAAGGGTAAGGGTTAAAGGTTTTTTCTTGCCCCTTTTCCCCTTCCTCTTTTGCCCTTAACCGACAAGTATTGCCTCTGCTACCCTAGCTATAGGATATTTTTTTAGTTGGAAGTCCCTAACACCTCCTCACAAGTTCCTCACATTTTATGTTGAGAATAATTTTCAGCAAGTTCAACAAGCTCAACAAAAAATACTATGGACTGTCACCAATGTAAATCTAAAAGCCAATCCTGTGGAACTCAAGCATGGAAATTGCCATTCTTTCGCAATAGTCAACTATCATTCTCTAGGGAAGCTCCTGCAAGTCCGCCAATTGCCCTGGTAGGAATGCCTAATGTTGGTAAGAGTGTGCTGTTCAATGCATTGACTGGCATTTATGTAACTGTTTCTAATTACCCTGGTACAACCGTAGAAGTGAGTCGTGGTTTGATGCAAATTAATAGCCAAACCATGACAGTGGTTGATACACCAGGGATGTATTCACTGATGCCGATCACTGAAGAGGAAAAAGTTGCGCGAGATTTACTACTCATAGAACCTGTGACAGCCGTAATTCATGTGGTAGATGCGAAAAACTTGGGGCGGATGCTCCCCCTAACATTTCAACTCATCGAAGCTGGACTACCTGTTGTACTTGCCGTCAACATGATGGATGAAGCGCATCGTTGGGGGCTGGATGTGCAACAAGATGCGTTGGAGAAAGAGTTAGGAATTCCAGTAGTGTGCATGGCGGCGGCTTTAAAACAGGGTATTGATGAATTAAAACAAAGAATTATGCCATTTCTACCGATTCAGCCTGCCATGATTCCAGCATGAAAAGTGCTGAGTTAAAAGACCGTCCACCAGGGGCGGAGCATTAACCGTAGTAACAAAGTATTTAAGTCATGCAAAACACTCAGTACTAAATACTGAGATGGTAAATATTTTGAGTCAGGAAAAAATGGCATGATCGGTCAAGTTAGCTATCCAGAACCCATAGAAGCCGCGATCGCACAATTAGAATCTTGGTGGAAAAGTTTAGGTGAGCGCTATTTATTTAGTAATTATTCACTTTCACCCCGCAGCCTAGCGCTATTACTCTTACAAAAAGATCCGGCGCTGTGGCAAACCTTGGAACAAGATCCAGAACAGTGTCGCCATTTGGAAGTGTTGATTACTGTTACCCAAAATCAACTAAAACAGTCGATTGGATTAGCGATCGCCCACACTCGCCAAAACCAAGCACAGGCGATAGAACGAGCAGTTCTGCTTGAAACCAAACCAGCGCGATCGTCACTTGCAGAGAAACTCCATCGGCTGACAGTCAACCCCATCACTGGATTTCCCATCCTTGTGGTCATCCTTTACTACGGGGTGTACAAATTTGTGGGAGAATTTGGAGCAGGGGAACTCGTAGATCGCATCGAAACGGTTTTTGAGGAACAAATCAACCCAGTGGTGAATCACATCACTGCTCAAGTAGTTCCCTGGCAACCAATCCAAGACTTGATTGGTAATGACTATGGCATTATTACTTTGGGGATTCGCTATGCTACAGCCATTGTCTTACCTGTAGTCGCTACTTACTTCTTGATGTTTTCGTTACTGGAAGATAGCGGCTATCTCCCACGTCTATCTTTGATGCTTGATCGCTTATTTAAATCCGTTGGCTTATCAGGCCGGGCAGTGATTCCCATCGTGTTGGGCTTTGGATGCGACACAATGGCAACGATTGTTACCCGCACCCTAGAAACCAAACGCGAACGATTAATTGCCACGTTTTTACTATCCTTAGCTATTCCCTGTGCAGCACAGTGGGGGGTAATTTTGGGGCTACTAGCACAAAAACCCGCAGCTTTGATGTTTTGGGGAGGCTTTATTAGTGCCATTTTCTTGGTAGTTGGCTATCTTACAGCTAAGTTTTTACCTGGTAGTTCCGGTAAATTTTACATGGAACTTCCTCCCTTAAGATTGCCCAACTTGCGGAACGTGGTTGTGAAAACTTGGGTGCGGATGAAGTGGTATTTCCTAGAAATCTTACCCTTGTTTATTTGGGCATCAGTTTTGATTTGGGTAGGGCGATTAACTGGATTATTTGACCTAATTATTCGGGCAATTGAACCTCTGACATTTGCCTTGGGAATGCCCAAACAAGCAGCACCGATATTCCTTTATGGCTTCTTCCGGCGTGATTATGGTGCCGCAGGGCTGTTTGATTTACAGCAACAAGGAAGCCTCACAGGTAATCAGCTTGTAGTTGCTGCCATTGTCTTGACATTGTTCTTACCCTGTGTTGCCCAATTGCAAATGTTGATCAAGGAACGGGGAGCTAAAACTACTTGGCTAATAGTACTGTTTATTTTCCCCTTCGCCTTCCTGATGGGATATCTCGTCAATCTGGGCTTAACGTTCTTCGGAGTTAACTTTTAAAATGAACGCCTTACCAACAGTTAAAATTGGTCAACCGCAAAGGGTAGTATGTTTGCAAACTCAAGATGATGCCGTATTACACAAGCTGATGGCGTTCGGTATTCTGCCAGGAAGCAAATTAGTGCTAGAGCAACGCTTCCCTTCCTATATCATCGCAGTCGGCAGAACCCGCACCGCCCTAGATAAGGAAACAGCACAAACTATTTTTGTGGAATCTTGTTAGGTGTTGGGTAATGGGTAATACCAATTCAAAATTCAAAATTCAAAATTAAGAAAACCATATGTAGCAAGGGTTTTTGAGTTTGGATCTGTTGATGAATTTTGGAGAATTGGTATAACGGGTAATAAAAATTTCTCCCTGTCCCCTTGTCCCCTCATCTCCCTCATCCCCCTCATCCCCCTCATCCCCCTCATCCCCCCAATCCCCAATCCCCTGAAATTCAGAAGGAGCAGAAATTATGCTATCGCAAGCTATGACTGATCGGTTGAACGAACAAATCAACCTAGAAATGTATTCTTCCCATCTTTATTTGCAAATGAGTTCTTGGTGTGCTTATAAAGCTTTGGATGGATGTGCGACATTTCTCAGTCAACACGCGGATGAAGAGATGATGCATATGCGCCGCCTAGTTAATTACTTACATGAAACAGGGGCGCTAGTAGTCTTAGGTGGAATGCAAGCTCCGCCAATTCATTTTGCTTCCCTTACAGAATTGTTTGAACAAATCTACGCACATGAACAGAGCATTACTCGTAAAATTAATGAGTTGGTACATTTAGCCAATACAGAACCAGATTATTCTACGCTGCAGTTTCTTCAATGGTATGTTGCAGAACAACATCAAGAAGAGTTTCTGTTTAAAGGGATTCTCGATAAAATTCACCTAATTGGTACGGAAGGACAGGGGATATTCTTCATTGATCGAGAAATTGCTAACCTAGCAGCCACAAAAGGTAAAGAAGCAACTGCAATGACTGCTACCCCAGCAGCTTAAGTCAAATTTAGCGGTAGTGCGCTGGTTCAATCAGGGTGTTAGGTTTTGTGACTAAAGTCATGGTGCATTCATGACTTTAGTCGGTATGATTTTTAGGGCAAAAACGCTTTAATAACCAATAGGGACTGGAAGCAGTTACTACTTGATAATGGGTCAGGTCATTAAAGAGTATTAGCTGTAAATTCCCTGGTAAAAGCTAGTTTACTCCTCAATGCAAATATAGTTGCCATAGTCACACCTATGTTTGCAGAATCAACAATCATTTCTCATTGATGATCACAAAGAAGCTACCAGCAAGTAGCTTCTTTTTATATTTGTATAATCAGCTTACCTTCCAGAAGCAAACCAACCAATTGACTTAATAATTAAAAAAACCAATCCTATAGAAAAGAAATTAAAAGGAGATATATTTGAAGTTGCTACAGCAATACATGAAGCTGTTAGAAATATAATATTAGATACGAGAACAAATCCTGACCTTACAGTAGAGTTTAAATCTTTAATAGCCCTAATTAACTCCTCATTATCATCAGGCATGAAGAACACCCTTTAATTGTTAAATAAGTACTTTACAATGAAGAGAACCTTTAAAATAGCTACTGTTGGGCTACTTTATACACTGTCTACTCATGAATCCAGCATTCATAGCTGCTTTATTTCTCAACAAGAATATTACACTTTGGATAAGTAACTGTGCATAAAAGCGTTGAAACACGTTAACTATAACAGTGTAAAAATAATTATATTTTCAGCGTGCATAAATGCAATATAACCAAGTTAAGCGTTTCAAAATAGCATGAATCTGCCAATTTGAACTATCAGTCCCAGCAGTAAGGTTAATGTAAGTGAAATTTAATTGGAAAATAACAATAAATATTACAATGTTATCCTAATAAACTGATTCATCAGTTAAATAAGTAGAAAGGCTAGAGAATTACAGAATCCCTATACACAAGGCTTGCCCGAAAAGAGGCTGGCAATGTCCGCTTTACAGACTGAATGTTGAAGTGGTAATTTTCTTGGCAATAAATTTGGTTTATGGAATTGCTAAATAGTTTTTTTTTCCTCAGCAATATATCCCTCATGGGCATTGCTATCTTTGGCAACCTCAATTAGTTGGGTTGCATATAGTCTCTGATTTGCTCATTGGACTAGCTTATTATTCGATTCCAGTAATTTTGGTTTATTTTGTCCACAAGCGAGAAGATTTACCTTTTAATTGGATTTTTCTATTGTTTAGCACATTCATTATTGCTTGTGGCACAACCCACATCATAGAAGTGTGGACACTTTGGCATCCTATCTATTGGGTATCCGGCTTGATTAAAGCTATCACTGCTATTGTTTCTGTATACACAGCCATAGAATTGGTACCATTAGTTCCAAAGGCGTTGGCTTTACCTAGCCCTGCCAAACTAGAAGCTGCAAATGCTCAATTAGCTAAAGAAATTGCCGAACGCAAACGCACTGAAGCGGTATTAAGAGAAAGTGAACAACGTTGGCAATTAGCTTTACGTGGCAATAATGATGGGATTTGGGATTGGAATTTGACTACTAACGAAGTATTCTTCTCACCTCGCTGGAAAGAAATGCTTGGTTATCAAGAAGATGAGATTTCTCATAATTTAGATGAAATTATTAACCGCATACATCCAAATGATGTTAGCAGGGTGAAAAAAGCAGTTAAAAGTCACTTTGCTAAATTCACACCGTTTTACATGAATGAGTATCGTGTATTATGCAAAGATGGAATTTATAAATGGATTTTAGACCGTGGTCAAGCTTTGTGGGATGAAAATGGTAAAGTAGTGCGAATGGTAGGTTCGCAAACTGACATTACTGAGCGTAAAAAAGCAGAAGAAAATCTTAATCAACTACTCGACAGGTTAGAAAATATAGTTGCAGAACGCACAGCAGAGTTAACCAGAATCAACACCTCACTACAGGCGGAAATTGCTGAACGCCAGCGCATAGAGGAAGCATTACGAGAAAGCGAACAGCAATTTCGGGCAACATTTCAACAAGCAGCTGTTGGTATTGCTCATGTAGGAATAGATGGACGATGGTTATTAGTAAATCAGAGATTTTGTGATATTGTCGGGTATACATTTGAAGAACTACAATTACTAACTTTTCAAGATATTACTTACCCAGATGATTTGGAAGCTGACCTCAACTATATTGAGCAAATATTAGTTGGTGATATTCACACTTACACTTTAGAAAAGCGCTATTGTCGCAAAAACCATTCTCTCGTCTGGATTAATCTTACTGTCTCTTTAGTCCGCGATAGTTTTGGTAATCCCAAGTATTTTATTTCTGTGATTGAAGATATTAGCGATCGCCAGCGCTCTCAAGAACAGATTCGAGCATCATTGCGAGAAAAAGAAGTTCTATTAAAAGAAATTTACCATCGAGTTAAGAACAATTTTCAGGTAATTTCTAGCCTACTCAGTTTGCAATCAGAATATATTAAAGATAAGGATGATATGCAAATATTCCAACAAAGCCAGCAGCGCATAGCATCTATGGCTTTGGTTCATGAAAAAATGTATCAATCAGGAGATTTATCCAGAATTAATTTTCGTGAATATGTTCAAGAATTAGTAGCGAGTTTATGTACATCATACAAAGTATATGATGGTGCAATTACCTTACACATTAATATTGATGAGCATATTTTACTTGGCTTAGATACAGCAATTCCCTGTGGGTTGATTATTCATGAACTTGTTTCTAATTCTTTAAAATATGCTTTTCCTGAAGGTAGAAATGGTGAAATAAATATTGCCATCCGAGAAATGGCACATAATAGAATTGCGCTAACCGTTAGTGATAACGGTATTGGGTTACCTCCAAACTTCAATTTTACAGAGACAGCATCATTGGGTTGGCAGTTAGTAGAAGCTTTGTCCTCTCAGCTTACAGGAGATATCACAATTAAAAGCGATATCGGGGTAGAGTTTTTGATAACATTTTTTCTAGCGTAAATATATAGGTTTATTAAATGACTAACGCCAACATTTTAATAGTAGAAGATGAAGCAATTGTTGCTAAAGATTTACGTAATCGCCTAACAAGATTTGGTTACACTGTTCCAGGGGTAGCTTCTTCAGGACAAGAAGCTATTAATAAAGCACTAGAGCTATCTCCAGATTTAGTACTGATGGATATCAAATTAAAAGGTCAAATGGATGGTATCCAAGCGGCTGACGAAATTCATAAGCATTTAGATATACCAATTATTTATCTGACTGCTTATGCAGACGATAATACTTTAGAAAGGGCAAAAATCACAGATCCATTTGGCTATTTACTCAAACCTTTTAAAGAAAGAGAGCTACAAACTAATATTGAAATAGCTCTCACTAAGCATCAGCTAGAAAAGCAATTAAAAAATAGCCAAAAATGGTTATCAACATTGCTAAAAAGTATCAGCGATGGAGTGATTGCTAGCGATATGCAAGAAATAGTAAATTTTATGAACCCTGTCGCAGAAAACTTGACAGGCTGGCAAGAATCAGAAGCTATGGGCAGAAATTCATCAGAAATATTAAATATTGCTCATGCAGAAACTCGTCAGCCCATAGAAAATCCAATAAAAAAAGTTCTGCAAGATGGTATAGTTGCGAAATTACCAGAAAATATTATTTTAATAGGAAAAAATGGTCAAGAAACCCCCATAGATGATAGTACTGCACTTATTAAAGATGAGAAAAATAATATTATGGGTGCAGTGTTAGTATTTCGGGATATCACGGATCTGAAAAAAGCTATAGAAATTCGTAAAAAGCAAGCAGAACAAGCAGAGATATTAGCGCAATTGCAAGCAGTTAATCAAATAAAAAATGATTTTTTAAACTTAGTTACCCATGAATTACGCTCACCTCTGAGTAATATGAAAGGCATGATTCAATTACTAGAGGTTTCTTCCCTATCTGAGGAATTTCAGCGTTATCTTGAGATTATCAAAGCAGAGTGCGATCGCGAGATGGAATTGATCAATGATTTGTTAGATTTACAACGACTCGAAACTTCATCGTATTTGCCTCTCGCCCCTGATGTTTTAGTATTAGAGCAGTGGTTACCTTTAGTGATCGAGCCGTTTCAAGCCCGTGTTCAGGAACATCAGCAAACTCTACAGTTAAATCTGCCGCCAAATGAAGTAACAGTAATATCAGACCGTACCAGCTTGGAACGGATTTTAATAGAATTGCTCAATAATGCCTGTAAATACACTCCTACTGGTGGTGAAATTATCATCAACCTGTCTCAAAACACTTCCTTAACAGCCTCACAAACAATTATTACTGTCAGCAATACAGTAGAAATTCCTGCTTCCGAGTTACCGCATATTTTTGAAAAATTCTACCGCATCCCTAATGCTGATCTCTGGAATCAAGGCGGTACAGGCTTAGGACTCGCTATAGTGCAAAAGTTAGTCGAACAACTGCAAGGTAGCATTCAAGTAGAAAGCGGTAATGGAAGAACAAGATTTATCCTCTCTCTTAGTGATTTAGCACCTACCAGCACAACACAGCAAAAGTAGAGAAGGAAAGCCAAAGATAAATAGAAAATATGTAATGAATTTTGTCTAGGTATGGAAAAAATTTATTCGGTGGATGACGTTTTTATATATTTTGAATCCTCATACTAAATAATATAATATTTGTCAACTCCAAATAGAAAGATGATATATCAGTCTAGTATGTCTAAATTAGCTATATATGGTAAACACCTGGTATATCTGGAGGCTTGGTTTTAACCGAGCCTTTTTCATAGCTTTTTTTATTGATTCATATAGGTAAATAACTATAAAAGAATGATTTTTAACAAATTAAGTTTATTGGGCAACTCTTCTACTATCAGTTTTTGGCATATTTGGATACATCCCCAAGGAAGATGATCTGTAATGAGACTAGGTCTAAATTAATTTAGTACGTTGTTAAGCACAGCAATGATCGAGGTTTGGCTCGCGACCAAACCTTTTTTTTCAAAACTTACAAGTGAATCTTTAATCTGTCTTCAGGCTTTTTGCACACATCCTCTAGGATGATGAACTAGAGTCAGACTAAGTCTAAATTAAGCATGGTGTAGTAAATGCTTGGTATATACAGAGGCTTGGCTAGGCCAAGCCTCTTTCATATATGTTTGTGTCGATTAACACTTTATTTGTCCGTGGCGACACATTATTTGACAGAAACTTATAAAGACAAATCATTTGTCTTGATCATCTTACGCTTCTTTCGATTAAAAGTCACAACGTTATTACTTTCAAACCCCATATTCACAATATTTATTTGTTGAAACTCGTGAATCAAGCGGGATACTGATTTATCTTTGCCCCAGTCTTTCACGGTTTTTGGGTTAGTACCTGTAACTTGGGCGATCGCTCCACCTAAAAGTAAAATATTCGCATACTCTTGGTAGTGATTTGAGCAAACCAAGGATGCAGAAGCATGAAAATTTTGCTGGTGGAGGATGACATATTACTCGCTCAGGCGGTAGTAGAGTTATTAAGTGCAAATAATTACACTATCGACTTAGCCAACAATGGTCAAACTGGGTTAGACCTAGCACTATCAGCAGAATATGACTTAATTTTGCTGGACTGGCAAATTCCGCAGTTAGATGGGATTAGTCTATGTCAGCAATTGCGATCGCAAGGCTATGCTAAACCAATTTTGTTACTCAGCGCCAAGAATAGCAATGTAGATGTGGTGACGGGTTTAGATGCGGGAGCAGATGATTATGTGATCAAGCCTTATCACCCGGAAGCATTGCTGGCCAGAATTCGGTCTTTGTTGCGACGCAGTGGGGAAATTGCATCATCTAAGTTAATTTGGGGAAATCTCTGTTTAGACCAAACTTCTGCTCAAGTCACTTATAAAGAACAAGTAGTTCCGCTTTCGGCAGTAGAATACAACATACTGGAATTATTTTTACAAAATCCTAATCGCATCTTTAGCCGTCAGGTAATTCTGGATCGGCTGTGGGGATTTGATGATGCGCCAATTGAACATACAGTTACAACTCATATTAAAGATATCCGCAAGAAGCTTAAAGCTTCTGGTTTCACCGCAGATATCCTAGAAACGGTGTATGGAATTGGTTATAGGTTAAAACCCGCACCACAGCCTTTAGCTGCAACACCTGGGGTGATTGTAAATGAGAAGGAAAGCAACAAACCATCCCAAAGCCAAGATTCAGCCCCGATTAATAGTGTGATGGCAAAATTTCGTCATACTTTCCAGCAACGGGTGACGGTACTGGAGCAAGCTAAAACTGCACTGCTTACAAGGAATTTGCAGCAGGAGTTACAGCAGCAAGCAGTGCAGGAAGCTCATAAGTTGGCTGGGGCGCTGGGTACGTTTGGTTATCCAGAAGCTTCGAGGGTCGCAAGGCAATTAGAAGAATTACTCATACATAATCGCTACCAGACAAATGAGGAAATTACTAACTTTTCTCATTTAGTGACGGCATTGCAACAGGAATTAACTCAGCCGCCTGTAGCTGTGACTGCTAAACCAGCACCCATGCGCCAAACTTACCGCGTGCTGCTGATTGATGATGATACTACCCTGGCTGAAGGTTTGCTAGCTCAAGCAGATGCTTGGGGATTGCAGATTAAAATTGCTACTGATTTGGCAACTGCTCGTTCGCGCCTGGCTGTGGTAATGCCTGATGTGGTGCTGCTGGATTTAAGCTTTCCTGGCTCACAAGAAGATGGATTAACAATACTGCGAGAATTAGGAGAAAAATCACCTCAATTACCAATTATTGTGTTCACAGGGCGGGATAGCTTAATGGATCGTTTGGCTGTGTCACACTTAGGTGCAAGGCAATTTCTACACAAACCTGCCACAACCGAGCAAATTTTGCAAGCGATCGCCCGCGTGCTACCTCAACGCCAACCCTCAGAAGCTAAGGTCTTAATTGTTGATGATGACCCTGTAATGCTGGCTGGCTTATCAGCATTGTTAACTCCTTGGGGGCTGGAAGTTACAACCCTCTCGCAACCACAGCAATTTTGGCAAGTACTGACTAAAACTTCTCCTGATTTAGTGATATTAGATTTACAAATGCCTTTAGTTAATGGATTAGATTTGTGCCAAGTCATTCGCCAAGATGCCCAGTGGGGAGATTTAGCGATTTTGGTAGTGACAGCCTATACTGATGCAGAATCTCTTCAGCAAGCTTTTGCGGCGGGAGTGGATGACTTTATTACTAAACCAGTAATTGGGCCAGAACTGGTGACCAGAGTACTCAATCGCATTCAGCGAGTGCGATCGCGCTTACAGGCTGGGAGAGCCAGCAAAGGTAAGGAATTATGACAAGTTATCAGCGATTATTGCCTTACGGAATGGCGATTGCTTCAACTGCGATCGCTCTGTTGCTATCACTTTGGCTAGAAGATCTGCTATCTCGCACAATTGGAGCTTTTTTCTACACAGCAGTGATCGTGAGTACTTGGTATGGAGGTTTTCAACCAGGTTTTGTCACAGTTGTGCTTTCGCTACTGGCAATTGATTATTTCTTCATTCTTCCCAAATACCAACTGGGGATATCTCACCCAAAGGATGTATTGCGGCTAGCTCTTTTCCTCATAGTAGCTGTGGCTATTAACCTACTAACTAGCAATTTTCGCACAAGTAAACAGAAGGTTGAAAAACTGAGCCAGCAATTAGCGCAGGAAAATGCCGAGCAACTGCGGATGGCTTTATCGGCGGCGCAGATGGGGATGTGGGACTGGGATATGGTTACAGGCAAAATCGAATGGTCGCCAGAACATGAAATTTTATTTGGCTTAATTCCTGGTAGCTTTGATGGTAGGTATGAAACTTTTGATGCTTGCTTGTATCCTGATGATCGTCCAGCAATAAACCAAGCGCTACAACAAGCATTACAAACCCATAGTGTTTACCAGTATGAATTTCGGGTAGTTTGGCCAGATGAGAGCATACATTGGGTTCAAGGACGAGGAAAGGCATTTTATAACGCAGCAGGCCAACCTATCCGGATGACGGGAACTGTGATGGCGATAGACGATCGCAAACGCAGCGAAGCCGAACGCAAACAAGCCCAAGACGCTTTGCAGCAAAGCGAAGCCACCTTACGGTTATTTGTCCGATATGCACCTGCAGGGATTGCGATGTTTGATCGCGATATGCGCTATGTAATGGCAAGCCAAAGATGGGTGGAATACTACGATCTCGATTCGGTGGAAGCACTAATTGGGCGATCGCACTACGAAATTTTCCCAGAAATCTCAGAGCAATGGCGACAAATTCATCAACGGTGTTTAGCTGGGGCAATTGAAAGAAGTGATGAAGATTGGTTTGTGCGCTCAGATGGGAGTCAACAGTGGATACGCTGGGAAATTCGCCCTTGGCATACTTCTACTGGTGAGATTAGCGGCATTATTATTTTTTCTGACAATATTACATTATACAAACAGGCACAAATTGCCTTGGAACAACTGAATACTGAACTAGAGCAACGAGTAGCCGAGCGCACAGAGCAACTAAGGGAAATAAACGCTCGCTTGCTAGAAACGCTGATAGAGCAGCAACAAACCCAACTGATTCTGTTTGAACAGGCGCAACTTTTGGATCTAGCATATGACACCATCATGACCCGCGATTTAAACGGGGTGATTAATTTCTGGAATGAGGGATCTGAACAGATGTATGGCTTTCTTAAAGCCGAAGCTTTGGGGCAAGTTTCCCATGATCTGCTGAAAACCCAATTTCCTCAACCATTACCCGAAATTGAAGCCGAATTATTAGCCACAGGTTATTGGGAAGGAGAACTACTCAATTTCAACCAGGATGCTCAACCTGTTATTGTATCTAGCCGTTGGGTTTTACAAAAAGATAATGCTGGTAACCCGCAGAAGATCCTAGAAATTAATAATGATATTACAGCGGCAAAACAAGCAGAAAAATTGCTGGAGTTTCAAGCTGTGATCACCCGCAATATAGCGGAAGGAGTATGTTTAGTCAGGGCTAGTGATGCCGTGATTGTCTATGCCAATCCGAAATTTGAGCAGATGTTTGGCTATGACTCTGGTGAACTGAATGGTCAGCATATTTCAATTATCAACTATGCCACCGAATCAGTAACTGCTCTTGATGTCAATCAGGCCATTCTTGCTGGTGTTTTGCAAACAGGTGAAGCCACCTATGAAGTTCATAATGTCAAAAAAGATGGGACTCCATTTTGGTGTAGTGCTACAACTTCTGTATTTAGTCATCCCGAATATGGCGATGTTCTGGTAGCGGTTCACCAAGATATTACTGATCGCAAACTGACTCAAGACGCTTTGCGCGAGAGTGAAGAAAAGTTCCGCCAGATGGCAGACAACATCCAAGCTATATTTTGGATTACAGATGGTCACTATCAGCAACTTCTCTATGTCAGCAAAGCTTATGAAAGTATCTGGCAACGCAGCCGTGAGGAACTTTACCAGAACAGATCGGCTTGGTTTGAGGCAGTTCATCCTGATGATCGCCAGCGCCTAGAAATTGACATCGATGAACAAGCAAAAACCGGAGAAAAAGACAAAAAATATCGTATTATCCGCCCTGATGGTTCCATTCGCTGGATACGCGATCGCGCATTTCCCATTAAAAATGAACTAGGGGAAATCATTCGCATTGCAGGTATTGCAGAAGATATTACAGAGCAGCAAGAACTTGAGCAAATGAAGCAAGAGTTTATTGGTATTGTTAGTCACGAACTCCGCACACCTTTAACCTCAATTCGCGCATCTCTAGGCTTATTAAATAGTGACCTCTACAAGCAAAAACCAGAGAAGTCCCAGCGGATGATTGCAATTGCAGCCAGGGAAACCGATCGCTTAGTGAGGCTAGTTAACGATATTCTGGATTTGGAACGCTTAGACTCAGGTCGTGTTACCTTACAAAAAACCATCTGTACAGCCGCTGACTTATTTGAGCAAGCAGTAGCCGGAGTACAAGCGATCGCCAAACAGCAAAATATTACTTTTAATATTCAACCTACAGATACTCAAGTTTGCGTTGCGGCTGATGCCATACTGCAAACCCTAACTAATCTATTAAGTAATGCCATCAAATTTTCCCCTGCCGATTCTACAATTACTTTGAGTGTGGCACAGCAAAGCGATCGCGTATTGTTTAGGATTAGCGATCAAGGAAGAGGGATACCCAAAGACAAGTTAGAAAAAATCTTCACCAGATTTCAGCAAGTAGATGCCTCCGACTCTCGCGTCAAAGGTGGCACAGGCTTAGGATTAGCAATCTGCCGTAGTATCATTGATCAGCATGGCGGTAAAATTTGGGCTGAAAGTACTTTTGGTGTTGGCAGCACATTTTTCTTTACTCTGCCATTGGTGAGGGATTAGGGACTGGGGATTGGGGACAAGGTGAGACCAGCGCTGCGGGAGGGTTTCCCTCCGCAGGCGACTGGCGAACCCGAAGGGGGACAAGGTGAGACCAGCGCTGCAGGAGGGTTTCCCTTCGTATGCGACTGGCGAACTCGAAGAGGGACAAGGGGAAATAACAAACACCCATTACCCATTACCAATTACCAGTGATTTTTCTGACAGCGAAAGTGCTACCAAGCGATCGCCTCCGTTTTGCTCAAATGGGAATTGCAGGAGTGATTACCAAACCCTTTGAGGCTTTCAGTATTTCTCAGGAGGTTGCTGAGATTTTCGGCTAGGATGAATAGATTTCTTGCAGAAGTCGGGAAAAGGAGAAGGGGGCTAGGTTTTGTATTTTCCCTTTCCCCTTTAACCTTTTCCCTTTGCCCATCTCTTGCAAAAAGCACTTTTGCAAGGCAGGTCTAATAATTAATTGTTAAGCTTTGTAAATTTGACTTTGTTTTTACAAGTTTTTTACTTTTGTCATTTACTTTGCTTGTGAAGCACACATCTTTAAGCTCACCAACTTGCAATCTGCTGTATATGAAAACTTGTCAGGTTGAACAGCTTGAAGGCATTAAAAAGATCAACTCATGTAAATTGATTTTTATTGTTTGTGAGAAATACGGGTTGTGTCCCCCCGTTTTCTTGATAACATTTCTTATCCCATGAACGGATACTTTAAAATATCCAGAGAATGATTTAATTAAAATGGTAAAATTTGACATATTATTAGTTTTTGAATGCTAAATTAATGACATTTTTAATTATTTAAAACTATAGGCTTATAAATTTTAAAATTCCTCAAATCAAGAAAATATAAATATTTAATATAATCTGACAAAATATATAATAAATTAAATATAGTTATAGCCAAATAATCAATTGGTTACTTTAGCATAAATTATATTTAATCTCATATCCGGCTAATTATTTATGAATCCCATATCTACAGGACTTACGCAAGCAAAATTTGTCATTGCGACCGCAACGTATTGTAGAGAAACAATCCCACAATTTTAGGCGATTACGCCGCTACGCTCGTAATGACGTAATTCCGTGACTTTTGCGTAATTTCTAATCTATAGAAAAAAACTAAAAACTTCTTCTCACACCAGCAAGATTTATGATAAGTCTTTCACATAACACGATATTAAACACAGATATAATTTACTGAAGTTACCACTCATAATTATTATCGATAGACTTAATTATTGGTAGAATCATTCTGGGTATTTAAGTAGTTTTGAGCTATCTGCTAATTAATAAAATATTTATGAGCCAGCAACAGCGCACTGTTTTGATTGTTGATGATATCCCAGAAGACTGTGATCTGTATCGGCGTTATTTATTACAAGATAGAGAATACCAATACAATTTTTTGGTAGCAGAATTGGGGGAAGTAGGGTTAGAACTATGGCGGGATCATCAACCAGATATTGTGTTGCTAGATTACCGACTACCAGACTTAGATGGATTGGAATTTCTCTCACAATTGCAAACAATGATGCTCCAGTCATTCTTACCTGTAATTGTAGTAACAGGGCTAGGAAATGAGGCGATCGCCGTGCAGGCGATGCAAGCGGGCGCACAAAATTATTTAGTAAAAGACAGAATTACGGCTGAGGAACTCCGGCAAACGGTGAATGGGGCAATTGAAAAGCTGGAGTTACGTACTCAACTGCAAAAGAGTGCAGAAAAAGAGCGATTATCCAACCAAATTATCCAACAAATTTATAAATCTTCTAGCTTCCAGGAAATTCTCCAAACCACTGTCAACGGGGTGAGGCAATTCCTACAAACGGATAGAGTAATCATTTTTCGATTACATGCAGATGCTAACGGCGAGGTAATTGCAGAATCTGTAGGGGCACAATGGCAACCCATTCTCAATTATTCCATGACAGATCCCTGTTTGGCAGAGGATTATATTGAACGCTATCGTCAAGGATTACTCAACCTTGATCCGACTGCTGTAGATTCTTATATCGAACGCTATAGTCAGGGATTAGTTACCTTCAAAACAGATATCTATGATGGTACTATTGACCAATGCCACGTAGAACTGCTGGCGCAGTTTCAAGTCCGGGCAAATTTGGTAGTGCCAATTGTGTACGACAACTACTTTTGGGGGATTTTAATTGCTCATCATTGTGCCGCACCCCGAAATTGGCAACAGTCAGAAATTGATTTGCTTCAGGAATTAACAACTCATATAAGTATTGCCATCCGCCAGTTTGAAGCTTTACAACAAGCACAACATGAACTAGCTGAACACAAACGTACTCAGTCAATTCTGCAAGAGAGTGAACAAAGACTCCAGTTAGCGCTGAAAGCTGCCCGGATGGGGACTTGGGACTGGAACATTCTTACAGGTGAAATTAAATGGTCTGATAACTTAGCGGCTTTGTTTGGGTTGCAAGTGGGAGAGTTTGATGGCTCCTTGGCGATGTTTTTCTCTAGGGTACATCCAGACGATCGCGATCGTGTACAGGAGGCAATTAATGCTGCCATCACTACAGGCGCAGACTATAACATTGAATTTCGGGTAGTTTATCCCAATAACAATATTCGTTGGGCACTCAGTCAAGGTCAAGTTTTCTACAACCAGGCTGGGCAAGCTGTACGCATGGCAGGTGTAGATTTAGATATTACCGATCAGAAACAGGCCGAAGAAGAACTTCGCCAAAGCGAAGCCCGTTACCGCTTCTTGACAGAAACTATTCCCCACCTCGTCTGGACTTGCGATGCCAATGGTAATTGTGACTATGTTAACCAAAAATTAAATGAATATACGGGATTAACATTTGCGGAAGCCTTGGGATTTGGTTGGCTATCGGCAGTACATCCAGAAGATGTAGAATCAACCCAAGCTACCTGGTTATTAGCCGTTGCAAATAGTACATTTTATAAACATGAACACCGCCTGCGACGAAACTCAGATAATAGTTACCGCTGGCATTTAATTTTAGGTTTTCCATTCAAAAATGAACAAGGGCGGGTAATGAAGTGGTTTGGTACCTGTACAGACATTCATGATCAAAAAGAATTAGAAATCGAACGCGATCGCATTTTGCAATTAGAACAAGTAGCCCGCAATGAGGCTGAAAGAGCTAACCGCATTAAGGATGAGTTCTTAGCAATTCTCTCCCATGAGTTGCGTTCCCCCCTTAACCCCATCCTTGGTTGGACGAAGCTGCTACAAAGTCGCAGGTTGGATGAAAACAAAACAGTGGAAGCCTTAGCCACAATTGAGCGTAATGCCAAGTTGCAAACCCAACTGATTGATGACTTACTTGATGTTGCCAAAATTTTGCGCGGTAAACTCAGCTTCAATGCTGACCCAGTTACTTTAACATTTGTGATTGAAGCTGCCATTGATACCGTCAGAACAGCTGCTGTTGCTAAATCAATTCTGATTCATCCAGAGTTACGCAATATTGGGCAGGTATCTGGTGATGCTGTGCGCCTACAGCAAGTAGTGTGGAATTTGCTTTCTAACGCTATCAAGTTTACTCCCAATGGGGGACGGGTAGAAATCCGGTTACAACGCTTAGACAACCAAGCCCAAATTATAGTCACAGACAACGGTAAAGGTATCAACCCCGATTTTATCCCTCACATATTTGAATCTTTCCGTCAAGAAGATGTTTCAGTTACCCGCAAATATGGCGGATTAGGGTTAGGTTTAGCAATTGTGCGGCACATAGTCGAAGCCCATGCAGGTACAATTACTGTTGAGAGTCAAGGCGAAGGACAAGGAAGCACTTTCACCGTCAGTTTACCCTTGCTCAACATTGAACCAGAAAGCGATCGCACTGAGGAGTTGTCCGCAGATGAACTCAATCTTACAGGTATTAAAATCTTAACTATCGATGATGAAGCAGACAGCCGTGATTTTCTCACAATTATGCTAGCTTATTACGGCGCAGAAGTCATGACAGTTGCTACTAGTTCCGAATTTTTAGCAGCTATAGAATCATTCCAGCCAGATGTTATAGTCAGTGATATTGGTATGCCTGCGGTTGATGGTTATACACTAATGAGACAAGTGCGTTCTCTCCCATCAGAACGCAGCAAACAAATTCCCGCGATCGCTCTCACAGCTTATGCGGGTGAAATCAATGAACAACTTGCTTTAGCAGCTGGATTTCAAAAGCATTTATCCAAACCAATAGACCCAGATATCTTAGTACAGGCTGTGACCACATTAATCAGTAACTAAACTAATTGTCTCAAGTTATGGCAAATTTATTTAAATTTATGCCCAATGACCAATGACAAATGACCAATGACAAATGACCAATGACAAAACAAGTATTAATTGTAGATGACGAAGAATGTATCCTAGAACTGGTAGAAGCTTGTTTATCAGACGTGGGTGGATGGGATACGTTAACGGCTGCATCAGGCCCAGAAGCGCTGAAAATCGCTCAGACACAAAAGGTTGATGGTATTTTACTTGATGTCTCTATGCCAGAGATGGATGGCTTTGCTGTGTATGAGCAACTTCAAGCCAATTCTATTACCCAAGCGATACCAGTGATTTTTCTGACGGCGAAAGTGCTACCAAGCGATCGCCTGCGTTTTGCTCAATTGGGAATTGCAGGAGTGATTACCAAACCCTTTGAGGCTTTCAGTATTTCTCAGGAGGTTGCTGAGATTTTCGGCTGGGATGAATAATTAATTGTTCAGTTTTGTAAATTTGACTTTGTTTTTACAAGTTTTTTATTTTTGTCATTTACTTTGTTTGTGGGGCGAACATCTTTAAGCTCACAAGGAAGAGATATGAAAACTTGTCATATTGAACAGCTTGAAAGTATTAAATTAAAAAGACTACTTTATTTCCATCTCAACGACCTACTAACGGTCAAATTACGAGAATTTGTTTGGGGTTTCAACTATACACTCAAAAACTGTGAGTATTCGTACTATCAATTTGCAGCAGCGAAAGCAAATTGTAGATAATCTTTTAACACAGAGAGAACTTTGTGTTCTGATACTAATTTAAAAAAAGAATACGACAGATGGGTAGCTACTCTATTAGCACTGCATTCTGGCTTAGTAGATTAATACATCGCTTAAATATCACAAGTTTTTTTGGAGTAGGGTTAAATGAGAACGGGCGAGGCGGAGACTATTTCTGCCAAAAGTATTTTGCTCATTGATGATGAAGTCTATGTACGAGAGATGATAGAACTTTGCCTTCAAGATGTCGCTGGTTGGAATGTGATAATTGCCGATTCTCTATTAGAAGGATTGCAGAAAGCTGGACTGAATCATCCTGATGCGATTGTTATGGATGTATCTATGTACTCTATAGATAGTTTTAAATTTCTAAGCAAACTTAAAAATCATCCAGAAACTCAAGCAATTCCTGTTGTCTTACTGAGCGCTAAATTGCGATGGTTAGATACGCAATTTCTACAACAGTATCAAATTACAGGTGTAATTCCCAAGCCCTTCAATCCCCTGAAACTCCATATTCAGATTGCAAAAATTATAGGTTGGTACTTATAAAACAATACGGTTAAGTTAAAGAAATTTATACGCTAGGGTAGTCAGAGGTAGCAGAGGAGAAAGAATCTGCAGGTATGAAAATGGGGTAATTGATAATTTATTTTCGTTAACAGTTAACTGTTAACTGTTAACAGTCAAAACCGATATTTTTTATAACTGAAATATAATTGCTATATCTATTTGGTTTATAGAATTAGCTAATTATCTAAGACAAAATTGTGGTGGCGTATGGCTTGGAATCAAGATGAAGACTAACTCACATAAGACAAAAATCAATAATAATATTAAGATTTTGGTAGCTAATAGTAATTTAACAAAAATTGCCTCATCTTTAGGTATTGTTTATTTTCTGCATAAACCATTTGATTTTCTAGATTTTTTGCAAACAGTTAATTCTGCTTATGAAGACCTTATACGCGATAGTTAATAGCTTATGCATACATAAGATAATTTTGATATTCTATATAATTTAACAAAAGCTAATTTGTAACCTAAAGTAAAATATCAACTATGTAAGGGGTTCAGGAATTTAAGCTCATAAAGCATTTATGTGCTGAAACTTAAACCTAGTAATGAGTTAAGTTATTTTCAGATTTTCTTTATGAATCAATTCTCAGACAAAAAACAAAAGTTAAAAATCAAAATAATAACTGTCATCTGTTATCTTGCCTTCGTTTGGAATTTTAATTCTGCTTAACTACTTTTCCACAATCAACCTGAAATAAAATGCAAGAATCAGAGTTATTTAATTATCCAGATTTTTTGACTTCAGAAGCTATAAATTTAACCAATTGCGATCGCGAACCGATTCATATTCCTGGTTTGATTCAACCGCATGGGGTGTTGCTGGTATTAAGAGAGCCAGAACTGAAGATTTTACAAGTTAGTGAAAACGTAGAGCAAATATTAGGAATAACTGCCGAAAATCTCATCGGTAAATCTCTGGGCGTACTTCTTTCTCAAGGGAAAGTTAAAGAAATAGCCCAATATCTCAGACAAGATACTTTAAAAGTATTTAACCCTTTAAATTTAAAAATTAAGCGAGTCGCCGCAGCATCAGCTAACCAAAAAGCACATTGGCAAAGCTTTAAGGTAATGATGCACCGTAGCGAGGGACTTTTATTAATGGAGTTAGAACTTAGCCGGATCAATACCTCTAAAGAAGTTCTGAAGTTTTATCATCTATTAGAAGAAGCGATCGCTCAGCTACGCACCGCAGAAAATTTCGATGATTTATTAGCAATTATAGTCAAACAAGTGCGGTTAATTACTGGCTTTGATCGCGTCATAATCTACCAGTTTGCTAGCGATCATAGCGGAGTTGTAGTTGCAGAAGAGAACGCCAATCATTTAAACAGCTATTTGGGGCTACATTATCCGGCTTCTGATATTCCGCAACAAGCCCGCCAACTCTATTACAATAGCTGGCTGCGGCTAATTCCCAATGTCAACTATCAACCAGCATCGCTAATTCCAGCAAATAACCCCATAAATGGAACACCACTAAATCTCAGTCATGCGAATTTACGCAGCGTGTCGCCTCTGCATATAGAATATCTGCAAAATATGGGTGTGGCTGCTTCCATGTCGATTTCTTTAATTAATGAGAAACGACTTTGGGGGCTGATTGCTTGTCACCATCACACACCCAAATTTGTAGATTATGAAACACGCAAAGCCTGTGAATTTTTAGGGCAGTTTGCCTCAATAGAATTAGTTTATCAACAAGAACATGAATTGAATCGCTATCGCTCCCAGGTAAAATTAATTCAAGAGCAATTGCGAACAAATTTATCTCAAGAAGTCGGCTCTATAGAAGCGGTATTCCAAAGTAACACAGAGGCTTTATTAAATTTAGTTCACGCCCAGGGAGCCGCAATTATTTTACATAACGAAGTTTCATTAATAGGTGCAACTCCATCAATGGAAGATGTGCAAGCATTAGTTACTTGGCTATTGCATGAACATTGCCAACCAATATTTGTAACTGATTCACTGCCACAACTTTACCCCCAGGCGCAGCAATTTGCCATGATTGCTAGTGGCATTTTAGCCATTTCCATTTTGCTGCAACAAAAGTCTTATCATATTATCTGGTTTAGACCAGAGCAAATTCAAATAGTTAATTGGGCAGGGAATCCCCACAAACCTGTATCCATTTCTAGTGATGGCGAAATGCGCTTAACACCGCGTAAATCCTTTGAACTTTGGCAACAAACAGTTAAAGAAACATCTTTACCTTGGCAAAGTGCAGAGATGGAAGCAGCGTTGGAAATGCGAAATACTCTCATGCTAGCAGTACTGGAGTTTTCCCAAGTTGCTTTAGAACAAGCCGCAGAACGCGCTGCGATCGCCAATCGTGCCAAAAGTCAGTTCCTCGCCAAAATGAGTCATGAATTGCGGACTCCGATGAACGCCATTCTCGGATTTACGCAATTAATGGTACGCGATCGCCAAACTCCCGAACAATTTCAAGAGCATCTAAGCATCATCACCCGCAGTGGCGAACATTTACTAGGACTAATTAACGATGTTTTAGAGATGTCAAGAATTGAAGCTGGGCAATTGGTACTTAATGAAAGCTGCTTTAATTTACATCGACTGCTGCACTCACTTAACGAGATGTTTGCCCTCAAAGCTATCGAGAAAGGCTTGTATCTGCAAATTGAGCAAGATGCAACTGTTCCCCGTTATGTTTGGGGTGATGAAGCCAAACTGCGGCAGATTTTGATTAATTTGTTAGGTAATGCGATTAAATTTACTACTAGCGGTAGTGTAACACTACGAGTACAAGCTTTACCGGCAAGCAATCCTACTGTTACACAACCTAAACCCTCAATCATCTTGGTGCTGGAAGTTGAAGATACTGGATGTGGAATTGCGCCCTCAGATCTAGAATCGATTTTTGAAGCCTTTATGCAAACAGAAAGGGGCCGCAATGCCCAAGGTACAGGCTTAGGTTTATCTATCAGTCGCCAGTTTGCCCGGTTGATGGGCGGTAATATTACAGTTAATAGCAGCTTAAATCAGGGTTCAACCTTTACCTGTGAAGTACTTTTACATTTAGTAGATGGAGTCGATTTGGTAGAGTCCGAGACAACTCACCATGTTATAGGTTTGGAACCAGGACAACCCATTTACCGGATTTTGATAGTAGAAGATGTTTTAGAAAATCGGCAACTGCTAGTCAAATTGCTAGAGTCAGTAGGCTTTGAAGTTTGCGCTGTCGGGAATGGTGCAGAAGCGATCGCCATGTGGCAAGAATGGCATCCCCACCTAATTTGGATGGATATTCAAATGCCTATCATGGATGGCTACACAGCTACGCAACAAATCCGCGCCACAGCAGGCGGCGAAGATGTGATTATTATTGCTCTCACCGCCTATGCTTTTGAACAAGACCGCATTGCCAGTATGCAAGCAGGTTGCAACGATCATATTGCCAAGCCCTTCACAGAAACAATGCTATTTGAGAAGATGGCACAGTATTTGCGGGTACGCTATGTATACAGCGAAGTGATCACACCCGACAGCAATATAGTAACTTCACTTAAAAAACCTCTCACTACTCAAGATTTACAGGTAATGCCATTGGAGTGGATTAACCAAGTTCATGAAGCTGCTCTAAATCTTGATGATGCCAGAATCTACAAACTGATTGCCGAAATTCCTACAGAGGAAATAACTTTAGCTGAAAGCTTAAAATACCTGCTCAATAATTTTCAACTAGAAGCAATTATTAACCTGAGCGATTTGAAATTGTAGGTTTTAGTAAATAAAATTGAGGAGTTTAATATCGCAAATCTAAAATTTTATGCGGCGTTAACTTAAAATCAAAAATTTGCATTTTAATTACTCATTTTTTGTAACAAATGATATGTCTAAATTACTTAAATCAGCATCGCAAACTACGATTCTCATCATTGATGATAATCCTGATAATATTCGGTTTTTAGCCAAAATTTTAGAGGCTCATGGTTATATTGTGCGTAAAGCTCTCAGTGGCAAAATAGTATTACAATCTGTGCAGCGAGAGCCACCAGATCTAATTTTGCTCGATATTAATATGCCGGATCTCAACGGCTATGAGGTGTGTCTACATTTGAGAACTTTAGCAGCCACCAAAAATACTCCTATTATTTTTATCAGTGCCCTTGATAACATCAACAATAAAGTTCTCGCCTTTGAATTGGGGGGTCAAGACTATATTGCTAAACCATTTCATGAGTTAGAAGTCTTAGCCAGAATTAAAAATCAATTACTAATTCAACAACAACAGCAACAACTCATTGAGCAAAATCAAAAATTAGAGCAGGAAATCCAACACCGCCAACTCGCTGAAGCTGAAATTCAGCGACTCAATCTTGAATTAGAACAACAAATAAAACTTCGCACTTTAGAATTACAGCAATCATTAAACTTTGAAGCCACACTCAAACGCATTTCTGATAAAGTCCGCGATTCTCTCGACCAAAACCAAATTTTGCAAGTTGCTGTAGAAGAACTAGCTCTAGCCTTAGAGTTAAAATGCTGTGATGCCAACCTTTATACTCACGATCACCAATCCACAATTATCCGCTATCAATATGTAGCATCAGGAGAACCTTTAACTCAGGGACAAATGCTATATATGACAGACACTCCAGAAATTTATCATCAGTTGCAACAGCACAAATCTTATCTCAGCTTTTGTCAAATTAAGCCAATCCCAATTCGTAATCACTCCGCAACTTTGGCCTGTCCCATTTTTGACGATCAAGTTGCAGAAACAGGGATTTTGGGTGACTTGTGGCTATTTAAAGACACCCATTCTACTTTCACTGAGATGGAAATTCATTTGGTGCAACAAGTCGCCAACCAATGTGCTGTAGCCCTGCGTCAAGCTCATCTTTATCAAGCCGCCCAAGCCCAAGTAAAAGAACTCCAACGCCTTAACCAACTCAAAGACGATTTTTTATGCACCATCTCCCATGAATTGCGTACACCCGTTGCTAGTATGAAAATTGGTATTGAGCTATTGAAAACCCTCAGCCAGCAGACAGATGAGTTAACCAAGGAAGTGCGATCGCATGGGCAAAATCGTCAAGCTATCGAATGTCTGAATGTTTTGCAACAACAGTGCGATCGGGAATTGGAATTAATTGAAGACTTATTAAGTTTGCAATATTTAGAAGCGGGAACCTACCCCCAACAACTCACTCAAATTAATCTGCATGATTGGATTCTGCACATTATTGAGCAATTTCAAATTCTCATCCAAAATCAGCAGCAAATCCTGGAAATTAATTTAGCGCCAGACTTACCCACCCTCAACCTTGATGCTTTCAGCCTCAGCCGCATTCTTACAGAACTGCTTAACAATGCCCATAAATACACTCCCGCAGGCGAGAAAATAACGCTAGCTGCTAGCGTTATTCAAGACAACACTGCAACACCAGAACCCCAACCAATACTGCAAATAATTGTGAATAACACCGGAGTAGAAATTCCTAGCGAAGAAATCCCCCGCATCTTTGATAAGTTCTACCGCATTCCCAATCACGACCCCTGGAAATATAGCGGTACTGGCTTAGGGCTAGCATTAGTGAAAAAACTAGTTGCACAAATAAATGGGACGATAATTGCTGAAAGTAGTAACAATCAAACTCAGTTCCTTGTGCAATTTCCCATTCTCTAGAAGAATTATTAACAGAAACTTGCTGGCGATCGCTCTTTGGGAAGAGACTGCGATAGTATATCATAGCGATTGAGCATTTAGACTCAGACAGCTTTGCGCCCCTATACTTAATTGATATACTGCAAACATTATTTTAATTCGCAATTATACCAAACCTTGAAACCTAATTAGCCTAGCAGCGAATATTAAATACTATTCAACCGACAAATTTAAAATTTACCAAATGCTTGTCTGATATGCATTTTGACTATTTTACTTAACCAATTTACTGACGATAAAGGTCACTGTTGAGCAACCTCTGGCTGAGATACTCTAACATGGTACTAGGCACCACACTCATTCATGGTAGAGGTATCTATGGAAGCTTTAGCGGAAACTCTAGATACAAAATTGCGTCAATGGAAACCCGATGTTGCTGAACAAGTAAGGCAATATGTGGCAGCAATTATCGAAATGGCAGACCAAGATGCACTAGACATTCTGCAATCAAAGGAAGTTACACAAGAACCGGTGGACTGGTCAGAAAAAAATGACAACTAGTACAGACTGGCAGAAATAACTAATCAGTACAAAATTCAACTCAGCACTCAGGACTCAGGACTCAGCACTACCATCACGACTGGTTAGAAACTGTTGCCGCGATGCACTAGCATTGATACAGAAAAATTGTTGCAGGATCGGATAAGCTAACCAAAGCAGTTTTCATCCTCAAAACCATGACCGCAAGTAGTCCCACAATTTTAGCCCTAGACTTTGATGGAGTGATTTGCGATGGACTAATTGAATATTTTGAGGTAGCATGGCGTACCTATTGTCAAATCTGGTCGCCTGCTGACAACACACCAGCCGATGATTTAGCTTCGAGATTTTATCGGCTAAGACCTGTGATTGAAACAGGCTGGGAAATGCCTGTTTTAATCAAAGCATTAGTAGAAGGAATTCCAGATGACACTATTCTGCAAGATTGGGTAAAAATTGCTCCGCAAATATTGTTAAACCACAAGCTTCAAGCAAGAGAAATTGCTGCTGCACTAGATAATATCCGCGATAAATGGATTGCTACTGATTTGAATGGCTGGTTAAGTCTGCATAGATTTTATCCTGGCGTAATAGACAAAATCAAAGCAACTATTGCTAGTGCGGTTAGCTTATATATTGTCACCACCAAAGAAGGGCGTTTTGTACAACAACTATTGCAACAAGAAGGAGTAGAATTATCTTCTCAAGAAATTTTTGGCAAAGAAGAAAAACGTCCTAAATATGAAATTCTCCGCGAATTAATTCAGACAGCATCCCAAAAGCCAGTAAGCCTTTGGTTTGTAGAAGATAGACTTAAGACATTGCAATTAGTAGAACAGCAATCAGACCTTGCAGATGTCAAACTTTTTTTGGCAGACTGGGGCTATAATACCCAATCAGAAAAAGAAGCTGCCCAAAATGACCAACGCATTCAGCTAATATCTCTTTCTCAGTTTGGCAATAACTTCTCAAATTGGAGTTGAATTCTTCAGTGAAGAAATTAGGGACTTCCAGGAAATAAATTATCCCATTTTCATAGCGGCAGATTCTTTCTCCTCTGCTTGCTCTGCTCACAAAACGTTCGCGTAGCGTCCCGCAGGGATGGAATATTTTTTTAGTTGGAAGTCCCTTGCTCACCCATGATTACTACTTCTGTTCTGGCGGAGCAGCTTGTGGTAATACAGACAAGTCTTGATCGGCCGTGGATAGAGGTACGTTTAAATGTTTCCTTGCCATCTCTTCAGCTATTGAGCGGTCTTGTTCGTTTTCAAACTGACTTTCATCTAACAAATGCTCGCTCGTAGCTGCTTGATCTCGGTTGGGCTTGCTGCCATTTTTCCATCTGTATTTGAAGTCCATAAGTTAAAAAGCAGATAGACTGCAGTTTATTGCTACGGTCTTAATAGTAGATAGGAATTAAATATTGTACTTCTACCGTAAGTTGAAAGTAAATTAATACCGTAAAGGAGAAGTCAAACTCTTTTTTAGCAATTCCATTTCTTTAGAAACAGTCGTTAAACCCTGAGCCTAATGCTTCTAGTAGAAGAGACAGTTAATCAGAAATGCATATACTGCAATTACCAAGCAATAGTTTGACGAGCTTCTAGTACCAGACCTACTAGAAGCTTTTTTTAATTATGTATTACTTTGATTAAAACATCTGGCAAAAGGCATAAAAAATTTGTCATTCGTAATACCCAACAGATGTGGGGCAAATAGGTGAAAACTGCTGTAAATTGGTGTGATTTTTAAAATATACAAAGGGGTACAAAGCTTTGCACCCCTACTAATTGAATCACAAATAAAGATATTGGCTTGAAGAGAACTACTTCGCTTGAATCGGTGTTAGGGCCACACCTTTGTAATAATGACCCAAAATTTGTAGGTGGCTTGCTCCGCGTCGAGCCAAATTGTAAGCTCCCCATTGGCTCATCCCTAAACCATGACCAAAACCTAAACCTTGGAGAACAAAACTACCATCGGCTGCTCTACTAACACGAAAACGCGTACTTTTTAGCCTGAGTGCAGTCCGCACTTCTTCTCCCTGTAGAACTTTTGTGCCTCTGTCGCCGATAATTTTGAGAACTTTGACACTTTGGAATGGTGAGAAAGCTTCGGGAACCATATCCTTGACATTACCTATACCAGAAATGCGGGAACTAATTTCAGCAGGTGAGAAGGTTTTTACCCAGTTACACTCACTGATATTTTGATCGTAGTCTTGAACTGCACGCAGATAAGGTTCTTTGCTCAGCCAAACATCTTCAACATTCTCAGTATGTCCGCCAGAACAAGCATGGAAAACGGAGAGAATGATTTGGTTTTGGTAAGTTAGTACCTGTCCAGCTGTAGCATCTACTGCGGCGTAGGTAGTAGGAGATTCGCTACTAACACCTTTGTAAATTTGCCAGCGATCGGGAGTATCACCTAAATCGTAAATGGGATTACGATTACGTTGCTTTTCACGTTCGTAAAGGGCATAGGTACGGGCGGCGATCGCTTGGGCTTTGAGTGCTTCTTGGGGCCATTGGGCATCCATTTCACCGCCAATCACACTGTAGAGATATTCTTCCATATCTACCCAGTTGACAGCACTTAAGCCTTTTTCTGTAGCAACAACTAAAGTTCTACCGCGATACCAGCGATCGCCTATGTAAACGAATCCTTTACCTGTTGGCTCAATCCAAAATAAACCAGATTGCCATTTGTCCAAAGCTACTCCCCCAGGAACAGCTTGGGCATAGAATGAATTCATCGCTGGTAATTGCCCCAAAGCCCTACCAGTACTATCTTTGATGGTTGCTGGTGTCGAACTACCAACTTTTACCTGATTAACATCTCTTTCAATGGCGACACGTAAAATTACAGATGCTTGTGCTGGTGCAACCAAGGCTATCCACAACAGGAAAGTTACCCACCAATGTTGTCCTTTTATCTGGGAAAGTAAAGAGCCAAGTAAAACTTTAAATTTCATGCCTATGGTTTAATCACATTATTATCTTTTTGACGCTTTGGAGTTATCGCATCCACAACTAAAGATGAGACGCTTTACCATCGCTGGAGGTTGCTACCTTTTACTAATTATGCATATTTAATTTAAATTAATACCTCTTAATGAAGTTACTGCTGGCAATATTAAATTGATTTAGCAAGAGAAAATTTAGGTGAGTCAAGGGTCAAAGGTCAAAAGTTGGAGAAACGCAATTAATCGAGTCTGTACTTAAAAGTCAAGCTGCAAATTTCTTCTTCCCTTTTCTCATACGCTGTAATAAGCTATTCGGCTTTTAAGTTGCACAATCCATTTTGAGGGCTGTCAACGGTCAACAGTCAACAGTCAACAGTCAACAGTCAACAGCCAACGGTCAACAGTCAACAGTCAACAGTCAACAGTCAACAGTCAACGGTCAACAGTCAACAGTCAACAGTCAACAGCCCTTATTAGTAGTTATGCAATTTAGAGGCGTATTAGCTTACTACAGTAGATTGCAAAAGGTACAGATAATTGTAGGGGCACATAATTTTGTGCCCCTACTCTTGTACATCATTTACCTTGAAATTGCTGTAACTGCTAAAAGTTAAGCGCTGTTTATGGAAGACCTTACCAATTACTTTGGTTTGTATCATCCCAGACTTGTAAAGACAATTCATCAAGATAAGACAGGGCACTTTGAATTTGTGCATCTGTTCCTTGTAGTTCTAGGTCAAACCAACCATCCCCAACAGCATTAGCGCCCAAAATTGCCGCAGTAATATTCACAGTTACACCATATTCAGAAACAAGGCGAGAAATCACAGGTTCTTGGTGATAGTCCTTAGGAATCCTCAGTCTAATACGTTTGGTAAGTGAATTTTTATTTGTCATTTGGTGTCTGGTGTTTGGTGTTTGTTATTTGGGGTTTGGTGTTTGTCCCTATTACCCAATTCCCAATCCCCAACTCATTCCACATCTTTAATGCGGGTCTTGCGTTCTAGAATCTCTTTCAATACCAGGGTGACAACTGCTAGCAGTGCCAAAAGTACAGCAGCAGAGAAGGCGGCTTCAGTTTCATACTGTTTGTAAGCATCTTCTACAAATAGCGGTAAACTCTGGGTTTTATCGGCAATATTGCCAGATACAACCGAAACTGCACCAAATTCGCCCATTGCTCTGGCATTGGTAAGAATTAAGCCGTAAAGTAAACCCCAGCGAATACTAGGCAAGGTAACACGCCAAAATGTTTGCCAATCATTTGCACCTAATGTTCTAGCGGCTTCTTCTTGATCGCTGCCAAACTCTTCTAAAACCGGAATTACTTCCCTAGCGACAAATGGCATACTGATGAATGATGTAGCCAGTACCATCCCCGGAAAGGCAAAGATAATTTGGATATCATGCGCTTGTAGCCAAGGGCCAAACCAGCCATTCCGCCCATAAAGTAGCACAATCATTAATCCTGCTACTACTGGCGATATAGAAAAGGGCAGGTCAATAATACTTAAAACTATCGCCTTACCAGGAAATTTGTGACGCGCGATCGCCCAAGCTGCACAGAGTCCAAATACTGTGTTTACTGGTACAGATACGGCTGCTAATAACAAAGTTAGCCAAGCTGCATGGAGAAAGGCGGGTTTAGATAAATTGGCAAAGAACGGGCCAATCCCTTTACTAAAAGCTTGAACAAAAACGTTGATTGCTGGGATATATTGCACCAACGCTAAATAGGCGATCGCAATCCCAATTAAAAGTGCTGGTACCCAACTCTTAGTTTGTTTGGGCTTGATTGTAGATTTATCAGATTGAGATGAGTGCAAACTTGGCTCATTTACCGTCATATCTTCTTGACCAGGCTTGTAAGAGATTAATTGCTAAAAGCAGTATCAAGGAAATTGTCAGCAAAACCATACCAATGACAGTTGCACCGGAATAGTCATACTGCTCTAGTCGCTGGAAAATTAGTACTGGTGCAATTAAATCTTGGTACGGTGTATTAGAAGAAATAATTACAGTAGAACCATATTCCCCAACTGCACGGGAGAAGCCTAAGGCAATACCAGTGAGAATTGTGGGAAATAAAGGCGGTAAAATTACTTTCCAAAAAGTCTGCCATTGAGAAGCACCTAATGACCAAGCGGCTTCTTCAATTTCATGTTCCATTTCCTGAAGTACAGGCTGCACTGTCCGGACGACAAATGGTAGTGATATAAAAATCATTGCTACCGCAACCCCTGTACGGGTAAATGATACCTTCAACCCCAGTGGTGCTAACAGTGAACCAATCCAGCCATTATCACTGTATACTGTCGCCAGTGTTAAACCTGCTACAGAAGTCGGCAGTGCAAAAGGTAAATCTACGGTAGCATCAATAATGCGTTTTAAAGGGAAGTCGTAACGCACTAATACCCAGGCAATTAAAGTCCCAAAAACCCCATTGAGCAGAGCCGCAAACAATGAGGTTACAAAGGTGACATTATAAGTAGCTAGTGCTAGAGGACTAGTAGCTATTTCCCAAAATCTAGCTGGCGGCTCCGTACTCGCTTTCAGAAACATCGCCGCGATCGGGAGAAATAACATGACTGAGAGGTAGCCGAAAGTGATTCGCCAAGTCCAGGGAATCTGACGTAACTTATTGAGCAACTTTTTCCAGCCCGGAGTTTCGCGGTCAACTTCAAAAGGAGGAGAGATAGCCATAGTGAAAAGCTTCAAGGGTCAAGAGTCAAGAGTTAAAGGTCAAGGGTTAATGGTTAAGGGTCAATGGTCATTTTCCCATTCCCCATTCCCCCAAAGGTTAAAGGTCAAGGGTTAATGGTTAAGGGTCAATGGTCATTTTCCCATTACTCATCACCCATTACCCATTCCCCTACCGTTTATTTTTGGCTTGAATTTGGTCAAAGATTGCGCCATCAGCAAAGAACTTCTTGTTGATTGCATCCCAACCACCAAAGTCTTTAACTGTACCTAGAGTTTTCACCTTGGGAAACTTGTCTGCAACTTCTTTAGTATTTGCTACTGTCTCATCTACAGGTCTAAATCCTAATTTGGCAAACTCTTGTTGCGCTTCTGGAGTGTACAAGTATTTTACAAAAGCTTCAGCGACTTCACGGTTACCATGTTTGTCAACGTTTTTATCGACTACGGCAACCGGATTATCAATAGATATGTTCACATCTGGGATAATAGAAGTGACTTTTTCACCTTTTTGTTCTGCTAGGACAATTTCGTTTTCGTAATTGATCAGAGCGTCACCTTGACCCTGTTTAAAGAAAGCATCTGTAGCTTCACGGGCATCTTTAGTTAAGATAGGCACATTTTTATAGACCTTGGTCACAAAGTCTAAAGCTTTAGCGTCATCTCCACCAGTTTTAATTACTGAATTCCATAATGCTAGGAAATTCCAACGAGCCACACCCGAGGTTTTGGGGTCGGCGGTAATTAATTTGACACCATCTTTTGCTAGATCAGTCCAGGTTTGAATACCTTTAGGATTACCTGGACGAGTTACTAATGCTGCTACAGATTTAGAGACAATACCATCATTAGGAACCTCTTTTTCCCATCCTGCTTGGATTAGTCCTGCCTTTTCAATCTTTTGAGTATCTGCAGCTAGCGCTAAGTGAACAACGTCTGCTTCTAAGCCATCAATTACAGCACGAGTTTGAGAACCAGAGCCACCATAACTTTGCTTAAAGGTGACGGTTTGGTTATGTTCTTGCTTCCATTTTTCTACAAACTTAGGAATAATAGCTTCATGGGCTGCTTTGGTGACTGCAAAAGACACAAGAGTTACTTCCACATTTTGTTTGTTGGCAGCAACATTACTAGCCGCAGGGGTTTCCGTGGCAGAATTGTTACCATTTCCACCAGAGCAGGCGGCGAGGGCCACACTCAAAATTGTCCCTACCAAAAACATCGATACAAAGCCTTTGAGCGAATTTAGCTTAAACCGAGTGATGATTCGCTCAATACTCAGTTGCGATCGCTTCCGGGGGTGCGGCCACAGACTCATTCCAGATCCTCCTCTAAAATATCTACGGTGATTCTATGGAAATACCGTATATGCACGTGGTATATAAGATAATTGCAGGTATTGCTAGTAAAAAGCAATAGGCAAACAACCTATTTTCTATCGACAATATGGTGATTGTAACTAAATCTCTTGTAGGTTAGCCATTTTGGGCATTTTAAAATTCATATTAAATATCCTTTAATGTGGCATGATAATCGAAATGCAAGTAATGTTTGATAATCTGTTCAACGCTATTACCACAGCTATTGGCTAACAACTTAATATCAGCACCATTATTAGCTTGAATACTAATAAAAGTATGACGGGTGGAATAGGGTTTTAAATACTCAAGTTTTTTATTTTCTGCTAACGCTTTAACTGCCCCAGGATAGTGGTAGACTTTACCTTTAGACTCAACAGTATTGCCTGCCCATATATCTGTCAGGGTATTACTTGAATATTGCTTACCAGAAATAGTTCTAAAAACTAATTCATTATCTCTTTTACCATTATCATATAGTCGGGTGAGCAAATTAATTAATCTGCTCATACCTTGCATTTTAAAGAGTCTATTAACATGATTTTTATGACTTTTAGTAATGCCAGTACTACTGTCAAAAGATTCTTTAAAGATAATCCAGCCCTCATCTAATTTGACATTCTTCCACTTCAACGCAAACACTTCACCATGCCTACAACCAGTAAGAAACAAAAATTCGATTAAATCAGCACCATGCCTGATAGATGCTTGTTCAGAATTTCTGAAGGCTTGAATGATTAAATCTCTTTCTTGTAGAGTGTAGGCTCGATAATCTTCAATATCTGCATTTTTTTGAGGTTTGTTAGCTAGATTGTAAGTTTTTTTTATTTCTAGAAAATAATCAGTAGTTAATTGCTGATTGCTGATTGCCCGTTGGCACATACTACTCAACAAACTAAATAGCTTTTTAATTTGTTGCTTATTACTTTGTTTAAGTGAAAGATGCTTAATTAAATTATTAGCTGTATCAAAATTTAGCTCTAAATCTAAAAAGTCTTTAATGAGGTTAGTATAAACAACAAAATTCTTTTTATAAGTAGTTTTTTGAATCTGCTTTGTTTGCAATTTCCAATCCACAAATTCATGCCATAGCTCACCAAGCTGAGGTGGTTGTATCAGATTTTGTAACTGACTAATTGTGGTTAATTGCTTAATCGTTAAATATTTAGCAAGTGTTGGATCAAAACAAGTGCCATCGGGATGATCGATGTCGGCTTGTATCCTTGCTGCTATTTGATTAGCCCATTTTTGGTTTTCTGGAGTGTCACTTCTCCCTAGCCCTTTATAAGCTTGTCGCTTGCGATAAAACTGCTGGCTAATACGAGTGCTGAATTGTAGCCTTAAATTACCTTTATCCGAACCGACACGTATATCTGCTAATTTGATAGAATCCTTGCTACTCTTACGATTTGAGTGCATAGTAAATTTCTAGTAAAAATAGCAATTTTATCAATGACAATTACTAGAATAGTTGATTTTCCGTCTTTTGATGAAAGCAGGAATGGGGTTGTTGTAATGGTCGAGCCACACAGCCAAACAGAGCAAATGCAGCAAGTTGTTTACCGCATTTTAGATGCCAATTTAGATCGCGCTCGTGAAGGCTTGCGAATTGTTGAGGAGTGGTGTCGCTTTGGACTGAATAATGCTCAGTTCACTGGAGAGTGTAAGCGCTTGCGGCAAGACATAGCTCACTGGCATACGGCTGAACTGAGAGCAGCACGAGATACGCCAGGTGATGCGGGAACAGACTTAACACATCCTCACGAGGAAAAACGTACTAGCATCAAATCTGTTTTGCAAGCTAATTTTTGCCGCGTGCAAGAAGCAATGCGGGTGCTAGAAGAATATGGCAAGCTGCATGACCCTAATATGGGTAAAGCTTTTAAGCAGATGCGGTATCAAGTTTATACCCTAGAAAGTAATTTATTGGGTTATCAACGCCATCAACTATTATGGCGATCGCGTCTGTATTTGGTAACCTCACCAGCCGAAAATTTACTATCAACGGTAGAAGCTGCTCTAAAAGGCGGATTAACTTTGATACAGTACCGTGACAAAACGGCTGATGATGGTGTTCGTCTCGAACAAGCTAAAAAGCTGCGACAACTATGCCACCTCTACGGCGCGCTGTTCATTATTAATGACCGTATAGATCTGGCCTTAGCAGTAGATGCTGACGGCGTACATCTGGGACAGCAAGATATGCCGATTGAGATTGCCAGACAATTACTCGGTTCTCATCGGATAGTTGGTCGTTCCACTACAAATGCTGAAGAAATGCAAGCAGCACTCGCGGAAGGTGCTGATTATATTGGTGTAGGGCCAGTGTATGAAACACCAACCAAAGAAGGTAAGCCAGCAGCAGGTTTACAATATGTCAGCTATGCTGCCAAAAATTGTGCTATTCCCTGGTTTGCTATTGGCGGTATAGATGCCAATAATATCAATGACGTGATTGATGCTGGCGCGCAACGCGTGGCGGTAGTGCGATCGCTCATGCAAGCAGAACAACCCACCCTTGTGACTCAATATCTGCTCTCCCAACTCAATCGCATTAAACCAGAATCTTAAATAATTCCAAAATCAAAAAAATTTTCAAAAATTTGTGACATTTTATGTCTAACGAAATCACGCTTCAGGTCAATGGGGAGAACCATAGCTGTTCATCCCAAACACCTTTACCCGAATTACTCCAAAAACTAGGTTTCAACCCCCGCTTAGTCGCAGTAGAATACAACGGCGAAATTTTACACCGCCAATTTTGGGAGCAAACAAAAGTACAACCAGGCGATCGCCTAGAAGTTGTCACTATTGTTGGTGGTGGATAAAGAATATTTGGTGGGAGAGACGTGATGAATCGCGTCTGTACAAGAGTCAAAAAATTTTGGATTTTGGATTTTTTCTCCCCCTCATCTCCCCAGTCCCCAATCCCCAGTCCCCAACCCTTACTCCAACTTATACAGCGAACGGTGAAGGGTTTTGCGCTTGGCTAACTCTTTGCCTTTGCGACCTAGTTGTTCGCGTAGCTGTTGGTCTTTACACAACCGATTGAAGGCTTGAAAAACTTCATAGCCAGAATAAGGATTAACTAAGATGCCATTTTCTTCGTGGTGAATAGCATCAATCACTCCGCCTAAACGAGAAGCAATTACAGGTTTACCAAAGTAACTCGCTTCTAAGTAAACGATACCAAAACCCTCCATGCTGCTAGCTTTGTTATCGACTAAATTCAGCATGGCAAAGATATCGCAGGCTGCATAATACCCAGCTAATTCGCGATCGCTGATTTCTCCTGCAAAGTGTACTCTTTGGTCAACTCGTAAGCGATTAGCTAGGGATTTCAGTTCCGCTTCACAAGGGCCTTGACCACAAATTATATAGTGAACATCCACGCCAACAGTTAGTAGTAGTGGTAAGTTGTCAATGACGCGATTAAAGCTTTTGTGCTTGACAAGCTGTCCGACAGAAAGAATCACTACTGCTGTTTCGGGAATATTGTACATCTGGCGGACATTTGCACGTAACTCACTCAAATTCCCTGGATTGATCACATGGCTAAATTTCTCCGCCCTCACCATTGGGTTGATCACATGGGTAGGAGTCTCTAATCTTAACCTTGTTCTGAGATAATCCTGAGTGAAAGAACTGTTGCAAACAATACCCTCAGCGCGCTTCAATGTCAATTTAAATAGCGATCGCCACAAAGGATTACGTAAGCTACAAACAATATCATTCCCGTGGAGGTAGATAAAAAAGCGAATCGGTAGAAAATAACTTAGTAGTAATAGTGAGGGAAATTCGTACCCATGACCCCATTCAATATAGCGATAACGATAGCGAAAATAAAGTTTGATTGCTAGTGAAAATGAATATATAAGGTTGATAAAAGGATTTAAAAAACTCCAATCCCTCAAAATTGGCCAGCGATATATAGGAAACTTTTGAGCTTGATCAAATGCTTTATCACCTGAACAACTAGCTGCTAAAACAATTACCCGCTCTGGGTCTTGGAGACAGCGATTATATATATATTCACCAATAATTGCTTCTTTTGGTAAGAAACTGCGGGATATTACTAGAATGTCTGGTAATGCAGTTTGTTCTCTAACATTTCCCGCCAGTTGTGAAATATGTTCCATAAGAAATTGTGATAAGTATAGTTTAAAAAATTTTAATTTTTCATACTATCAACTAGAGCGCAGAAATGAGTGATAATCAACTGCTATCCTTGAGCCTAAATTATCTTTATTGAAAAATTTTTTGCTTCGGTGTGAACTCAAAGATAAAGCAGAAAGCATAATTATTTATTTGACACTGTTCACATCTTAACTCGCCTCAATTCTGCAATAACAAAGCAGTGACTTTTACATTTTGGTGCATCACCTGTACGGTTACCCTCCTCCGTGGTAAGAAGTAGCGTGGGAAACTTGCCTAAGGTGCAGCCTCCACTGGACATCGAGCAAAAATTCCTTTGGGTAATACCAATAGGAAATTTTCCTCCTCTGTATCTAATTTTCCACTGTTTTATCATTCTCGCCAACAGCTATCCTGTAACAACCTTTAATCTCTATATTTTTTTTAACATTAGATTTTTAGCATTAGTAACTAATTCCATCATGGCAAGAGTATTTACACTAATACTGATTAACTTTTAATACATTGTTGAGAAAAGCATATTTTTTCATCCTTATTTGAGAGCTTGCAGTATACTAATGCCAGCATTTTTTTGAAAGAGTATTTGGAAATATTAGATATTTAAAATTGTTAATTTTCTTTTCAATTGTTCACCACTTAAATCGTGTCTACTTAATTAACAAGCATTGAAATTTGGGACTACCAGCGAAATCAATTGCTCATAGACTTCTGTGGGAATTACTAAAGCTAGTTTCTATTAATAGAATATCTTGGAACTAATTTAGATTGTGCCAAAATGCCAAAAGATTAAAGTCATTTCCATTAGTTAATCAAGCAGCTCATTAGCATCAAAAATCCTGCACCTCTAGGTTAAGAGATCCCCCAAAGGCTAGATGCAGTAAGCAAAATAATTCCTAAGTAATTAGGGTAGTTAAGGAAATTTGAAAAGTAAATACCATAATTACTTGCCAGATAAATCAATTTTGATAATTATTAAAGCAAATTACTGTAATTTAGATAACTAATTTCAAAAAACCATCATAAATCTCAGAGAAGTTACCAATAATGCGTATAATTGCGTCTTTTCCTTACCTTAATTATGTTCTCTAATCTAATCGTCATTTAAATTGCATCATTTTCATGCTGCTAAAAGCTGTAAACCCTCTCCCTTACCCTTCTACCCTTCTCCTGACGGAGACGCTGCACGCTAAGCGTTGGCGCAGCCTCTCGTAGAGAAGCTATGCGGTAGGCTTTACGCTGCGCTCGCAATGACTGTAATTAATTTTGCGTGGTTACTTATGCTGAACAGCTGATCAAGGTGTAGTGGGTGTTTGTCAGAGGGAACAGGGTATTCTTTTGAATTGATTTGTCCCCTGATCTTCCTCATCCCCAGCCCCCAATCCCATCTCCCGAATGATTAATTGATCCCAAAATTCTGACGATCGCAAAAGAATCTGAGGTACGGTTATCTACTCAAGAAATCCCCCCTAAGCTTGCTGTCTAGGCAAGATATGACGCGGTACATTGAATATGTAGCCCAGAAAGATGAATACTACAGAGAGCTACTGCCAATCAAAAACTCGCTTGCTTGCTACGGGCTGGCGTTACTGACCAAGCAAATCTCTCCTAGCAGCGTTGGGAGAAATCATCACCAATACCGTTTTTCAAGCAACTGTATTATGCGTAAAAAATTACAACTAGCCATCAAACCGCTATTAAAAACTGTCTTTGTCCTCAGCCTGGTGTTAACTTTAGCACTTGGTCACGCCGATGGAGCGTTAGCCGCCCGTAGTGGTGGACGAATCGGTGGCGGTTCCTTTAGAGTACCTTCCAGCCGTACTTATACACCTCGCACCTATGCGCCTCCTGGCGGAGGATATTACCCTGGTGGTGGTGGGTTTGGATTTCCTTTTCTAATTCCTTTTTGGGGTATTGGGGGAGGATTTGGCGGACTGTTTAGCATCTTAATCTTTATTGCGATCGCTAATTTTATACTTCAAGCCTTCCGCCGGGCTAGCAGTGGAGACACTATCACTGACGATGTAGGTTATAACAGCAATCCCGCCGTATCTGTAACTCGCTTGCAAGTTGGTTTATTAGCTCAAGCACGTGGTTTACAAGGCGAACTTGACCGCATTGCTGAAACCGCTGATACTAACTCCCCACAAGGAAGAGCAGAAGTTCTGCAAGAAACTAGCCTAGCTTTACTCCGCCATCCAGAATACTGGGTATATGTTGGTGGTGGTACACAACAAGCTAAGTTAAATTCAGCTGAAGCTCAATTTAACCGTCTCTCACTAGCAGAACGCAGCAAATTTAGCGAAGAAACATTATCTAACGTTAACAACCAACTCCGAGCAGCACTGGCTAAAGAAGCTCTACCTGGTGCTGAAACTCCTGAAAATCCCACTGATTTAATTACCTCTGGCCCTGGGGAATATATTATCGTCACCTTGTTAGTGGCAACTCTGGGTAAGTCTGCAATTCCTCAAGTGAACAGTGCTGATGATTTGCGTCAAGCTTTGCGACAAATTGGTGGCATTCCTAGCGATCAACTCTTAGCTATAGAGGTACTTTGGACTCCTCAAGCTGAAGGCGATACTTTGACTTCTGATGATTTGTTGGCTGAGTATCCCGATTTGAAACTTGTTTAATTCCATCAATTTGGTAAAACGCCATAAAACCGCTTGCTGACGGCAAGCGGTTTATTGTTTCGGTATAAACATATTCAGTATATTTCTTCCTTATCGATTTTATAATAGCAAATTTATCAACAACAGTCAATCTCTCCAGAGAACAGCTTTTATCAAGTCAATATATGGTTGCAAATGGCGATCGCAACATGGCGTAAATAAACTACCCATTCTCAACGAACAAAATGCGAACGCTGTATTCATTTTGAATTTTCAATTCCGCCTAGGGGTACTAGTCCCTAACTTCTAACCTCTCTCTCCTCACCCGTCTCGGCTTACGGATAGGACGCATCGCTTCTCGTCCTAATACAAACAATCCCGCTACACCTAAGCAAACAAACCAAACATATTGATACCAATATTGTCTTATCTGCTCAACTGTGCGTAATTCTAAATGTAGAGTACTGAAATGCAGCAACAGTATAACCGTCATTAACGCCGCAAAACCCACAAAGCTTAAACCAACACGAATCCTTGCAGGTCGTAAATCAAAGTCGCCAATTTCGTCTAAATCAATTTCTGCTAGTTCCTTTAAAGATTTATCTGCTAGAGACGAGGCTGTTTGTAATTTGCTACTCAACTTGGTAGGTAAAATCGGCGTGAGAGATTCTACAGCTGGGCGACGTAGCAAAGCCTCAGTGTCTCGCAGCAATTCCAAGGGATTAGGAGTAGTCTCTGACTGTGGCAATTCTCTGTTATCTGTAGCAGATGTAGTAGT
The DNA here is from genome assembly GCF_014696615.1 of Nostoc linckia FACHB-104. Lineage (GTDB taxonomy): Bacteria > Cyanobacteriota > Cyanobacteriia > Cyanobacteriales > Nostocaceae > Aulosira > Aulosira linckia_A. Next base: position 46,155 of record NZ_JACJQJ010000029.1, read on the forward strand.
AGCTTCGCCTTCAAAATCCATACACAGCAAGTTTCTGAGTAACTAGAATTATCAATAGCCTAGCGAATCAGTTAGGGACTAGGCAAATAGTTGCAGCAAAAGCCTGTCTAGTTGAAGGGGGACTGGGGACTGGGGATTGGGGATTGGGGACTGGGGATTGGGGATTGGGGACTGGGGATTGAGGATTAGGTACAAGGGGGAACTCTTGACTGTTGACTCTGGATTCGTCAAAAATTAAATCGAATTGGTATATCTCCACATTAAAGCAGCACCCTCTATTATTTAGTTGCCGTAAAGTAAGAGTAAAACTCTAGAATTCCATATTTTGGCCTAAGGCTGTCAAAGGTCAAAAGATAAAAAAGGCAACAGTTATTTCCCTCATCTCCCTTATCCCCCTCATCTCCCTCATCCCCCTCATCCCTTGTCTATCCTAAGAAGCCTGTGACTGTAACTCTTCCAACCGCGCTAGTACTTCTGCGCTGTGAATATTGGGATTGACTTTAACGAAAGTCTGACGCACTATCCCATTTGGATCGATGATAAAACTGTGGCGCATAGAAACATAACCAATCCAAGAACCATAGGCTTTACTAACTGCGCCAGTTGTATCTGCTAAAAGGGGAAATTTTAGCCCTTCTGAATCACAAAATTCCGCATGAGAATCTACATCATCAGCGCTGACTCCAATAATTTGAGTATTCTGGGCTAAATATTTGGGTAAGTCTTGCTGAAAACGCCGCGCCTCTATGGTGCAACCAGAGGTAAAGTCTTTGGGATAAAAATAAAGAACTACCCACTTACCACGCAAGTCCGAAAGAGAAATGTTACCGTTGCCTGTGTTAGTAGGCAAGGTAAAATCTGGTGCAGGTTGATTAATAGCAGGTAGTTTTCCGCCTAGCGCATCAGCTGTTGGTGTAAAGTTCAGCCAACTAATGACAGCAACACAGCTGGCAAATAATATGCTTAAAAAATTGCGACGAGAAATCATGGTACAGATAAGAATGATAACTTAACATAAGTTTACAATTCTTGTTCACTGTTCTTCTGATTCCGGCGGAGATTCGGCTGGGATATCTGTACTTTCTATGTATTGGCTGTCAAGCAGAAAAGCGCCTTTAGCAAAGCGAATACCCCAATATCCCCCAGGACGATGATCCATCACTATACCTTCTTCTCCCAGTTGAATCACATCTGGCGGGCGAAGCATGGGCATGGGTTCCGCAGTTTTGACATAAGGCGGTAGTGCTACAACACGTACTTTACTACCAATAATGAATTCTTTAGACATTTTGATTCAACAAAGAGTTTTGAATTACTCATAACTCAAAACCCCCAGCAAAAGCTAGGGGTTAAGGTAACAAGGTTAAAATCAACAGAGGCGATTAATCGCCTCTCTACGGCTATTTTGATGATTGATTCTGGGTTATACCAAATAAAACTTGCACCTCAGTTAAAGGTAGGTGCCAAAATAATTCTGGTTGCCAAGTATCTGGATCTAAATGGGAGTGATAACCGCATTGGTATGCTTGCCAAAGTCTATCCCAACTAAACTGCTGTCGATGATTTTGGTGTCTGTGGATGGCGCGTAATAGTCCCAAACCCAACATAAAATTAATGGGGCTAAATTTAGTTCCTAAGAGAAAAGCCTGTACTTCTGCTTCCCCAATCAAGTCTGTACCATAGCCTGTAATCGCATGAATACCATCGTGGAGTTGTTTGCGACGAGGGCCTGTAGTGAAGGGTTTTAAGTTATTTTGCTCTAATAAATCTGCCCAAGCTCTGCCAAAAGTGCCTTGAGGAAGCAACTGCAATGTCTCGATGTATACTATTTGCGGCACCGCTAGCCCTTTGGCTTCAGCTTTACGGTCAACTAAATCTAAGAGTTGTTGCAGGCGAGGAATGGCATTTGCGGAAGCAGTAACAGGTTGCATCATCTTCTATTTGTAGATTGTGATATGCAAATTCCCAACTTCTTTGCTAAAGTTGGGAATTTAGTTTTTAACCATGGTTTAGAACAAACAAACAACCAAGATAATCTTAGGAATTAACACTTATTAACTAATGCGGTAGAAAGTGGTAGTAAGCCTTTATTTTAGGATTTTACTTATGGTTGTGGTGTGCCTTGGTTAGAATTACGTTGTTGCCAGCGTGCACGTGCATTCTCACGCATTTGCTGTAATTTTGTGCGTTGTTCGGGAGTCAAAACTGCTTGAATTTGTTGTTGTGAATTCTGCATAATTTGCTTGATTTGGGTTTTTTGGGCTTCTGTTAAATTCAGAGACTCAAAACCTTTCTTGCCAAACTCACCAGGCTGTTGACCTTGGGGACGTTGTGCACCTTGGGCACGACGCTGACCTCTTTGCGCTTGACGTTGCTCAAATTGCGCTTTTAACTGGTCTTTTTGTTCTTGGGTAAGAATTCCTTCAATTTGGGTGCGGGTATCGCGGCGAATTTGCTGAATTTGGGTTTTTTGTGCATCGGTCAACCCTAACTGTTGCCAAGCACCTTTATTTGGGCGTTCTCCACGTTGTCCATTGGTGTTTTGTGCAACTACTTGCTTATGTCCAGAAAAACCTCGTTGCGCTTGAGCTGCAAAGGGAGTTGCTGTTAAAGTTAAAGCGATCGCGCCAGCTACTAAGGATAATGTTTTAACTTTCATGATTGACCTCGTGTGTTGTTTCCTTTTCTGATGTCATCATCATACGAACTGATCTTCAGTCAATACATGAGGAAAAAGTCACGGATATACCCATGACTTTAGTCATTATTCCTTCATGAGCAATCATACTAGTCATTTCAGGTAAATTAAACTAAGGTGAGAAAACTGCTGATTTAGCCGTTTATTTTCGTATTTCTATTTAAAAGGCTTGCAGTTCAATCGGTGTATGCACGTAAATAAAAATCATGTTTTGAGAAATTGCCAATAAATCAAATATTAGAAAAAACTTGCAAGATTTAAATATATTCGCTCATATCTTGAGTAAATAATTTGATAAACAAAATATAATTAACCGTTACTTTGATGAAACCACCAATACAAATTAACAATCATCCATTTCGATTTCTACTTTATCTAGAGTGGATACTTTTAGCACTGGCTATGCTAACTGCGATTATGCCATCACCACCACCGCCACGCTTTGCTGGTAAGTTTCACGAACCCAGCCCTGAAAATTTAATCATTGCAACTGGCTGTTTAATTATTTTTGGTTTAATGGGTTTGAGATTACCCACTGGAAACCAAATAAGTAAAATAATTTTTACAGCTATTGAAGTTTTTTTGATTTTTACTACGGGTTTCGTAGGTGGTAGAATTTCTCGGCTTTTTCCTTTTATCTATATGATTTTAGTAACTCGTAGTTGCTTAATTTTTCAGTTACCTGGGCGTTTAATAGTTACATTTATCTCGTTTATTTTATTTTGGCTGACACTACAGCGCAGATTACATAATTTTCCTCCAACCCCCCAAATACAAGAGCGCGTACAATTTTTTACTCTGAGTTTATCTCTATTATTTGGCTTAAGTTTAATTTTTGTATTAATGCTCATGAATACAGTATTATCCGAACGCCAAAGTCGGGAAGAATTAGCTGTTGCTAACGAAAAACTGCGTCAATATGCTCTCCGAATTGAAAACCAAGCAACTTTAGAAGAACGTAATCGCATTGCGCGGGAAATTCATGATTCTTTAGGACATTCCTTAACAGCATTAAATCTGCAATTAGAAACAGCTTTAAAGCTTTCGCAATCTAACCCTAATAAAGCTCATGATTTTTTAAAAAGAGCGAAAGAATTAGGTTCTAAAGCCTTGCAAGATGTCAGACAATCTATTTCCACCATGCGTTCTCATCCCTTGCAAGAGCAATCCTTAGAACAAGCAATTAATCAACTATTAGAAGATTTTCATCATGCAAATGGCTTTTCACCAATTTGCATAATTAACTTAGATAATCCTTTACCCAGCGAAATTAAGATTGCCATCTATCGCATTATTCAAGAATCATTGACAAATATTTCTAAATATGCAAAAGCTACAGAAGTTAGAATAGAAATAGATAGAAATCCTAAAGGTTTACGTTTAACGGTTCATGACAATGGTCAAGGTTTTGACTTTAAGCAAAATACTACTGGTTTTGGTTTGCAAAGTATGCGCGATCGCACTTTAGCAATTGGTGGTGTATTTAATATTATCAGTACACCTGGAGAGGGTTGTAAAATTGTAGTTGATATTCCCCTAATGAGGCTGAATAGATGATTAAAGTATTACTAGTAGATGACCAAAATTTAATTCGTCAAGGATTAAGAGCCTTATTAGAGTTAGAGACAGATTTAGAAATTGTTGGCGAAGCAGAAAACGGAGCAATAGCACTGAATTTAATTGCCGAATTACAACCAAATGTAGTATTGATGGATATTAGAATGCCCATCATGGATGGAGTTGCAGCTACAAGAGAAATTCAAAAGAGTTTTAGCGGTATTAAAGTTTTAGTATTAACAACTTTTGATGATGATGAATATGTCAAAGCTGCACTCCAGAATGGTGCAATGGGTTATTTACTCAAGGATACACCTTCAGAAGAGTTAGCTTTTGCAATTCGTGCTGTTCATAAAGGTTACACTCAATTAGGGCCAGGAATAGTCAAAAAATTATTGACGCAGTTTCCGACTTTAGAACCAACCCCACCACCAGAAATCCCGCCTAGTTTAGCAGAACTTACTCCCAGAGAAAAAGAAGTTTTACGCCTAATTGCTCAAGGTGCTAGTAATCGAGAAATAGCCCAACAACTCTACATTTCTGAGGGAACAGTCAAAAACCATGTAACCAATATGTTGAATCGCCTAAATTTACGCGATCGCACTCAAGCGGCCATTTTTGCTAATACATTTTTAGCATATTTGAATGATGGCGATTAATCATCTATTAAAATATTTACTAATAAACTAGAGTTGATTTACTTAATTTTATTCAATAGCTAAATATGGATAAGACAGTAACTTTATATCGTCCTACTGGGACTAAAGAATTAGAACTTGGCGTTTAATTGAATAATGCCAAGCATTCTGGTTTTAAAACTCCTTTAATCACTTTGATATTTCTAAATGATTTAGCAATCACCTCTTCACAAGAAATATCAATTTGCGATTGATTGATAGAAATTAAATCTTGAATTGAAGCGCCATAGATAATCTCTGAGATACCTGTCCAAACACAAGCCGTTGCACACATAGGACAAGGTTCACCAGTGGTATATATGGTATACCCTGCCAAAGAAGGATTTTGAATTTTAGCTGTTAAACTACGAATAACATTGATTTCTGCATGAGCAGATGGATCGTTATCTTGTCTTACAGTATTATGACCTACGGCAACAACTTCGTTATCTTTCACAATCACTGCGCCATAAGGTGTATCACCTTTTTTGGCTTCTGCGATCGCTAGACGCATAAAATATTCACGATCCATATTACCTAAGGAGTTCAAAAAGATACTTGTTAACAATATCGCATTTTAAATGTTGTTTCTACAAAATACTGAAAAATAGCTAGGGTTAAATATGTTACTTAGCAGAGAAAAAGCCGAATTCTATTTAACAGACATAGAAACACCACTGGGACAAGTAATTAACTTAACTATCGCCGGATTGGTTCTTTTGTCTTCAGGAATTTTTGTAGCAGAAACTTATACTATTCCTGATTATGTCCGTTGCCAATTACAAATTATTGATACTGTTATATTTATAGTTTTTGTAGTTGAATACGCCATCCGTCTATGGAGTGCAGAAAATAAGGTTAAGTACTTTTTCAGCTTATATTCCATTATCGACTTAATTGCTATCTTGCCATTTTTTCTAGGAGCCGTAGATTTAAGCTTTATTCGTTTATTACGATGGTTTAGAATTTTAAGACTAATCAGGTTTATCGATAAAAGATTTTTCTTTGGTAGTGTTAGTACTGAAGACGGTGTAATATTTGCACGAATATTATTTACCTTATTTGCGATTATATTTGTTTACTCAGGCTTAATTTATCAAGTTGAACATCCTGTTAATCCCCAAGGTTTTGCCACTTTTTTAGATGCATTGTATTTTTCGATTGTCACTATGACAACTGTGGGTTTTGGAGATGTGACACCCGCTTCAGAATTAGGCCGCTGGTTAACAGTATTGATGATTTTGACAGGTATTGCCCTAATTCCTTGGCAAGTTGGTGATTTAATTAAGCGATTGGTAAAAACTGCAAACCAAATAGAAACAAATTGTTCTGGATGCGGATTAGCCTACCACGATGCGGATGCTGGGTTTTGTAAAAGATGCGGAACAAAGTTATCTGTGATGAGGGCTGATATGATCTCCGGTAAATCACCCATAATATAAAGAGAGGTGCATAAATCAGTGCGATCGCAAAACACAAAACCCAGAATCCGACGTAGCAGCTTAATTATGGGTAATTTGCCGGACATGATATTATGCACAATCAAGATACCTGGCTGATTGTCCTAAAACACAATAAACAGGGACTTAATGAAAAACTCCACCCACAAGGGGATGGCGTTTCCCGCAGACTTCCGATGAATCGTCAGATTCTTTAATCTGATACCAATTTGAAAAAATAATGCAACACATGACTTGACTTTAGGGGCGTACATCTGTACACCCCTGATAATAATGATCTGGTCAAATTGCGTATTTTATGGCGAGAAAAAGCTTTCTAGAGATTAAGCATGATGTTTCCAATCATAAGTTAATTGCAATAACCCAGATTCATAGGTTTCAACATTTTTCAATACCAGTAATGTTTCTAAACTGGCATCTTTACAGATTAGGGGAATTCCATCACCCAAAATAATCGGGTGGATGGAGAGAATCAATTGATCAAGCAGACTGTGGCTCATAAAATAATGGATGATCTCGCCCCCGCCAACCAACCAGAGATCCCGCCCAGGTGATTGACGCAACCTGTTAATGAAATCCTTCAAATCACCGCCGATAAATTCTACGTTGTTGTCTACTTGACCTTGGAGAGTATTGGAAAAAACAAAACCTTGCTTACCTTTGTATGGATATTCGCCAAATCCAAGCAGTTGGTGATAGGTTTTGCTACCCATAAGTACTGTGTCAATTTGGTCAAAAAACTTAGCGTAACCATAATCTTGATCTGTAAATAGCCAATCTACTTCGCCTGATGTTCTCGCAATATATCCATCAAGGCTAGAGGCGATAAATAACCGTATTTTTCGCATATTCACCTTCATTCAGTTTTACAGATGAGGTTTCCGTTTCTCAACCGCGTAACAACTTAGCTCAGAATAATTAATTAAACTCTCAGCTTGCTTACACAACTGAAAATTTAACCATAGCTCCCTACATATATCAAAACCGCCCTAAACTAACTCTGGGGCGGCTTTGAGAGAAGAATTGTACATGGGGCTTTATAGCTTTATTGCCCCGGTTTCTGTATAAGAGGTTCTGTATGTATGTGTATACAAGATGCTTTTGACCCATTCCGGAAAAAATTTAGAACTTGTATGTTCCCATACTAGAGTCTGGGTAATGGGGGATGAGGAATATAAACCAATACGGTTCCGTGAAGAAGATTTTCTGTTGAGGTAGGCAGAGGAAGCAGAGGGAGAGAAAAAAGGCTGAGCCGAACTGTATTGGAATATAAACACCAAATACCAAATGACAATTGAAAGTTATAATTTGCGATGTTAATATTTAGAGCATTAATAATATTAATTAATCATTATTTGAAATTACATAATTCATCGAAGAATTACATTAAATAAACTGAATAAATGAGCTTGCTCTGCCTAGAGAGTGATTTTATCGCCGGAATTCTCTAATTCATTTTCATTCTCCAGATTGATGCGTGCTTTAATAAATCCAGATAAAAATAAATTATCGAACCTCAGATGAAGAGTTAACAACTTCAAATATCATATAACTCTTGAATAAGAATTATTATAAATTAATTTGTTATTCAAGTTATACAGAAGTTCATTTCTTCGCTAGGTTTATGAGCAAAATCAAGATGGAAGCACACCTAAAAAAAGGGAGTTTTCAATTAACCGAATTTAGGTAGATGCTTCTGTGTTGAAGTCCAAGTTATGCGTTTTTAGCGCTGTTATTGAGGAATAAAAATGAAAATTATTGCTTTGGTCTCATCCATCTTACGTCCAGTACGTTTTTTAGTTCTCGCTTTTACCTGCACACTGCTCTTTGTATCTAATGCATTCCCTGCTTTTGCAATTGATAGCTATCAAAGCAATCCAGAAGAAGCCACTACACAACTTTTGGAAACTCAACGCAAGACTGACGAAGTAGGCAGATCTAACCCCCTAGGATTGAAAGAAGTTCAAAAGAAATCAAATGAGGGACTGAACGAAGTTCAAGGTGATGCAGATATCGACAAAATGAAACGTCCTGAAAATTCCACTAGTTCAACCTCAGTAGAAGATAATATCGAAAACTTTTTGGAAAAAGTAACAGGCAAGAAGTAAGCCACGAATAGTCCTCAGAGTAATAGTCTGAGGCTATGTTTTGATTTTCGCCTGATTCTAGGTCTAAGCTAGCATCAGGTTATCTTCCAAAATAGTTTATAATCTCTTAATGTAAAAGCATCTTGATAACTATAAATATTCAAGATGCTTATTACAATTGATAAAAAATAATAGATAGTTCAAATTTTAATATTTACGCATCTGTCAATTAGCATAAAAAATAATTATTGAGTTTATGTTTAAGACAATTAACATTATTTCTGTGGGCTGATGTAGTTTAAGGATGAAATTTGGACACTTAATAAATAAGTTCGCCAAAAGAGAGAAAGTCATGCCTAAGCCAAACATTGGATTAACAGAACAACAGCGTCAAGGTGTAATTGATTTACTAAATAAAGATTTAGCAGATTCTTATGTGCTGTTAGTCAGAACGAAAAAGTATCACTGGGATGTTGTCGGGCCTCAGTTTCGCACCCTGCACCAACTATGGGAAGAACACTACGAGAAACTGACTGAAAATATCGATGCGATCGCAGAGCGGATTCGGACTTTGGGTGGTTACCCTGTAGGTACATTAGAGGGATTTTTACAGATTGCTACCCTGAAAGAAAAAGCTGGAAAAATTCCGACAGCTACAGGAATGGTAGCTCAACTAGTAGAAGATCATGAGCAGGTAATTCGTAACCTCAGGGAACACGTGAATAGCTCTAGCGAAGATTTCAACGATGAAGGAACTGCTGACTTTTTAACTGGATTGATGGAAGAGCATGAACAGATCGCTTGGATGCTGCGCTCCTTTATTGAAGGACAAGCATTGGAAGCAACCAGCCAACCTTCAGCGGCTGATACTCAAACTCCTGTAGGTGTATAGGCTAATAAAGTTGGTTCAGGGTTAGGGATAAGCGCGACAAGTTTTCTTTTAATTGAAAAGGATTGAAAGGGTAAAGGTTGCAATTAATCCTTTACCCTTTTTACCCTTCCCCTTTCCCCAACCACAAACATATAAAAAATTGCAATAAAAAGATTTAAGGAGATTCCAGTGGCAGAAACCTATATAGCAGAACGTACTATTTCATCTGTATTTAAAGAACAGAAGCAAGTTGATGATGTAATTCGGCGTTTGTTAGATCGGGGTGTACCGAGAGATCATATTTCTGTGTTGGGCAGAAACTTTGAATCAGAAACTCGAATTGCTGGGTTTATTACCAAGAGAGATGTAATTTTGGGAGGTTTAAGAACAGGAGCAATTTTTGGTTCCTTGTTTGGTTCCTTTCTCAGCCTGCTTACGGGTGTAGGCGTGCTGTTCATTCCTTTTGTTGGGCCAATTGTTGCCGCTGGCCCCATTAGTGCGGTGTTACTGGGGGCTGCAACAGGCGCGATCGCAGGTAGCGCTGGTGCGGGATTAGTATCAGTTCTCACGGCTTTAGGAATGCCAGAAGATAAAGCCACAATTTACCAAACCCGCTTACAAGCTGGCGAGTTTTTATTAATGGCAGAAGTCCCAAGCGATCGCACTGGCGAATTTCAATTATTATTAGAAAGTGCTGGCGGTGAAGAAATTCACAGTAATGAGAAAATCTTAGCTCGTCCTTGTCCTGGCCTTTGCAACCGCCCAGAAGACTTATCGCCAGAAGTTCGCTCTCATTTATCGAATGAAGCACAACGCACATTTATTGAACGCTATAACGTCACCCTAACGGAAACTAGCGACGAGTTCACAGCCGAACAAGCAGCTTGGGATGCAGTGCGTCAGCAATTTGATGAAGATGAAAATGGTGTTTGGTCAAAGTCTAAGATAAAAGCTTGATTTTTGACAACTAATTATAAATCCAGATAAAAACAGATGAATGCAGATTTATCTGTTTTTATCTGCAATTTGATCAACAATAATTAAGCGTTAATACCTACTCAATAACGCTAAAAAACATATAAATGTATTTTATTTTTGCTCAGACGCGATTAATCGCGCTTCTTCAATTACAGTATTAGGGCAATTTATAGCTAGCAACGCGGATAGTTAACTTACCTTTATTGGGGTCTTGGCTAAATACAAATGCCCCTTCTTCCGTTTCACCGCCAGATAAAAAGTCTATCTGTTGTTCCCCAGTTTCTGTAACTTTGCCGTTAATTTCTAACTCAGCCATGATTTGCACTGATTCGGCTGTATCTCCACCTTTATTGATCACTTCAAAAGGGACATAAAACTGTCCATTAATTTGGCGCGTTCTTTGTTTGTTAATGATGGATACTATGGGTGGTTGATTTTTGTCATTTAGCCAAGTGAATCCCACCATCCCGATAATTACTGTGAGGATAAATGAGGCAGCAGTAAATGTGATCCATTCAGCAAGCGATCGCTCTTCATGCTGGTTATCTTGATTATTCATATCGCTAACCTGCCAGCTGCACCACCAATGGTTGCAGGTAATCCTAACATTAAAGTGTGATCTAACCACATTGTCCAGGGGTCACTCAAACTCAACTTTTGAAAGAACCACAGCATCAGCGCAGCGGCTAACAGTGAAACTAAATAAGACATAATGGTTTCGCTTGATGGGCGTTGAAAAATTCCTTTTTGTTGTCTGCGCTTTTGCTGGTCGGAAAAACCTGCCTGAAACACTATGCCATAGGAAATCACCAACGATGTAGCGATAATCACTAGCAACCACGGAGGTGAAACTGTGGCTGCTAGCATGGGAATTTCATCTGTGGGGGCAATGTTAAATGCAATTACGGTCGCACCAATAAGAGTGGCACCTAAATCAGAGAGGGTGGCGTGTAAGTTACTCCGTGGTTTCTTAGTTGTTTGCCCTTCAGTATTGGTACTATCAGTATCCCCTAAAAATTGATTAGCTAATGCTACACCAAGAGTAAATGGTACACTTTCAAAGATGATTTTGCCTAGTGCTTCTCTCAGAGAAGTTTGCGGTGTCAGTTCTTGTAACAAAAAGAGCATCAAGCTAGAGCAAGCTAGCCCGATCGCCATTGCTTCTATAGTATCTATTATATCTTCGTAAGCTCGTCTACTATGTCTGCGTTTGCGGAAGCCTTCTGCTTGGTTAACTAAGAATACGCCAATAAACATCAAGGCGATCGCTAACATCATCATGGGTGGTTTTGCTAGCGATCCAATCCACCATACTTCCATTGTGTACAACAAGGGAATTCCAAACAAAAAGCCGCCACAGGTTCCCCTAATGATGTCATTAATCTCACTTTTCCATATATTTTTTTTACGATATTTTTTGGACACTACTAAATTTTCCTTTCAGTTAAAACTTACTGAGTTATTGTTAGTCTAAAATAAGTAATTAATTGGGCAGTAATCAAGAGCGATCGCTTACTCAAGCATGGGTGTAAGCTAATCCCAAATACTTACTTGATTTATGATTTAGGAAGATTTTTATTATTTATTATAGAAGCTTCTAATTTTGCATCTATCTTGGGTAGAGAAAATCAGAAAGTCATTTACTTTCTCGTGATAGATGCGAATGTTGTATTTTCTAGTCTAAATTATTTTTGTTACTAATAATTCAACTTACTAAGAGTGCAGGTAAAAACTTATGAGTATTGAAAAAAGAGTAGAAGCTACCGCCAAGAATATCGAAGGTAAAGCTCAGGAAATAATGGGAGAAGTAACTGGTAACCCAGCAGATAAAGCTGAAGGTAAAGCAAAGCAAGCTGAAGCCCAAGTTACACACACCACCGAAAACATTAAAGATGAACTCAAAAAGGCTATAGATTAGTTATCTAGGTCAGAATTTTGAGTGCAACCTTTGATAATAATTCGTAATTCGTAATTACGAAATTTTGACGGAATCTCAGCCTCTATAGGATTCATATTTGATTTTTGAAATTACATGTGTATGGTGCTTTAGCAATAGCGTAATGCACATCGCGAGTCACTGAAATTCTTTCAAAAATCAAATTGTATTCCTATAGCTTTATCAATGTATTAATGAATTGTAGAGAATTGGTATAAATTGTAGAACTCCATTTTTGTAAAGAAAGTGGAGTTCTATTCTTTTTAAGAAAGGTAATAAATTAACTCTAGCCATGAGCCTGATATTATGGGGCTTAATAACTGCTACGACCAGTTATTAAGCCCCATAAGAAAATAGCAATTATTGCGCCGATGACAGCAATAATTAGGCTAGGAATACTGAGAGAAGCAGCAGCAAATGTTGCTCCTGGTGGACTTAAGAAAGAAACTAAAGTTCCTCCAATCAAAGCACCAATTATACCTAAAACCATTGTCGAAACAATTCCGCCACCCTGACGACCTGGGTAAATAGCTTTAGCTATAGCGCCAGCAATAATACCAAGAACAACCCAAGCAAGAAGGTTCATAATATTCTATACCAAATGTAGTTACTAGGTTATTGATTACAGTCTAAAGTGACTTCTGCCATAAGAGATAAGTATAAATTGTAAAAAAAAATTGCCTGATACTGCTTAAAAAATAAATTGCGATATATACCTAGATTAAATTCTGCAAGTAACCATCCCAAAAAAAATTCTAGGCTTGGTATTTATACTATTCAAGCAACTTAGATATCCAGTTTGTTGTCGCAACTTAAAATTACTAAAAACTCGCAAAATATCACATACAATTACGGAACAAGGTGCAGGGAGCAGGTGAAAAATTACAGCAGTTTGCAATTAAATAAAGAGAATTAAAGATAAAAATTCTTGTTCCCCCTCCTGGCTCCTGCCTTGCCATAGCGATAATTTTTAACACCGAGCTACTTACATTGCCGAAAAATATTTGGTAAAAAGAAGATGTACAAACCCTTATATTTCGCTACATGATCCTCAAGTGACCCGTACATTTATCTCTACAGTAAGTATTAATGTTTCGTGTAAATCCAGACAATCTCGATCTCATTCTGCTTGAAGAAGCAGTTTGGGTTTTGCTTGGAGAAGTCAATCTACCGAGTTACGACTTTTCTCTTTCTCAATTCTTTGCTTGTCGTCGGCCGTGGAATCGCCCTGAGCAAATTACAGCGATTGGGAGATTTGGGGCAGTAACTAATTACGATGAGCTATATCAACAATTGGCAGCAGATGGTATATTCTTGGTTCACTCACCGGAACAACATCTTCTTGCCAGCGAGTTACCGCGTTGGTATCCTCTGCTGGAAGGACTAACACCCAAAAGTTTTTGGTTTTCGGAACCACCTGATATTGCAATTCTAGAACAGACAATTGGACTACCGCTTTTTCTCAAAGGTAGTCGTCAAACCAGCCGTCACAAAGCCGCACTTTCAATCATTCGTTCGTCTGAGGATTACTACCGAGCAATCAAGGCTTACAAAGAAGATCCGATTTTGCATTACCAAGACCTTGTTTGCAGAGAATTTGTCCAACTACGACCTGTACCATCAGAGTTGACTGAGAAAATCCCTGCATCTTTCGAGTTCCGCTCATTTTGGTGGCGAGGGCAATGTGTGGGAGCAGCGCAATACTGGTCAACCTCTTATGATTGGAATCAACAAGAACATAAAGCAGCTCTCTTGGTTGCTAGTGAGGCTGCAATGCGCCTCAATCTACCATTTGTGGTAATTGATGTTGCACAAAAAATCAATGGTGAGTGGGTTGTGATTGAGTGTAATGATGGACAAGAGAGTGGATATGCAGCTATTTCTCCGTTTACATTGTGGCAAAATTTGATTGCTAAGGAGAAAGAATTATTTGGTAACAAAAAATTGGGGTAACTCTGAGACTCCAGAATTACCCCAATTTTAAATTTTCAATTTATAGAAGCGATCGCTTATGCAAAAGCGGCAGTTTTGACATCGTTATTTGCCAAAATTTCTTGCAATTCATCGGCATCTACTGTTTCTTTGTCAACCAGCATATCCGCGATTTGATCAAGGATATGACGGTTATTCATCAATACTTCTTTAGCGCGAGTATAGGCTACATCTACCAGTTTGCGGACTTCTTCATCAATTGCCGCAGCTGTTTCTTCTGAGAAGTCACGCTCTGACATGATATCGCGACCGAGGAACATATTACCTTGCTGGCGACCAAGGGCTACGGGGCCAAGTTTATCACTCATCCCAAAGCGGGTGATCATTTGACGAGCAACACGGGCTACTTGTTGTAGGTCATTAGAAGCACCAGTGGTAACTTCTTCTTCTCCAAAGATTAATTCTTCGGCAATCCGGCCGCCTAAAGCTACTGCCATTTGGTTTTCCAAATAAGCGCGGCTGTATAAGCCAGTATCCATCCGGTCTTCGCTAGGAGTAAACCAAGTTAAACCACCAGCACGACCGCGAGGAATGATGCTAATCTTTTGTACTGGGTCATAGTCTGGCATTAACGCACCGACTAAAGCGTGACCGGCTTCGTGATATGCAACCAAAGTCTTGCGCTTTTCGCTCATGACGCGGTCTTTCTTCTCTGGGCCAGCTAACACGCGGTCAATTGCGTCATTAATTTCATCCATCGAAATTTCCGTTAAATTCCGCCGTGCTGCTAAAATTGCGGCTTCATTTAACAAGTTGGATAAATCTGCACCAGTAAAACCAGGGGTACGGCGAGCAATTCTATCTAAGTCCACATCCTTAGCTAAGGTCTTACCACGGGCGTGAACTTTGAGGATTTCGCTACGTCCAGCATAGTCGGGACGGTCTACTACTACCTGACGGTCAAAACGACCAGGACGCAACAGCGCTGCATCTAGTACATCAGGACGGTTGGTAGCAGCAATAATGATGATACCAGTGTTACCTTCAAAGCCATCCATTTCGGTGAGTAGCTGGTTGAGGGTTTGTTCCCGTTCATCGTTACCACCGCCTAAACCAGCACCCCGTTGACGACCTACAGCGTCAATTTCATCGATGAAGACGATACAGGGAGCATTGGATTTGGCTTGCTCGAACAAGTCACGGACGCGGGAAGCACCCACACCCACAAACATTTCTACGAACTCAGAACCAGAGATAGAGAAGAATGGTACACCAGCTTCCCCAGCAACCGCACGAGCTAGGAGGGTTTTACCTGTCCCTGGAGGGCCAACTAGCAATACACCTTTAGGAATTTTCGCGCCAACAGCAGTAAAGCGATCGGCGTTTTTCAAAAAGTCTACGACTTCATTTAATTCCAGCTTGGCTTGGTCAATACCAGCGACATCACCGAAAGTAACCTGGGTTTGAGGTTCCATTTGCACTCTGGCTTTAGACTTACCAAAGTTCATGGCTTGGCTACCAGGGCCACTTTGAGCGCGGCGGAGTAAGAAAAATAAGCCTACTAGAAGCAATACTGGGAAAAATAAGCTACTTAATGCCTTAAACCAAAATCCTTCGTCGGTTTGAGGCAAAACAGAAATATCAACGCCTTTGGCAGTAAGAGTATTAATTAAGTCAGGGTCATTGACTAATGTGACTACTTTTTTATTACCGTCTCTAGATGTGACCAAGGCTGTAGAACGGTCTGCACTTAAACTGACTTTATCTATTCTGCCTTTTTCAACTTCTTGAATAAATTGGCTGTAACGTAATGGTTCTCGGCTTTGGGGTTGCTTATCAAAAAATGCTGTCCCTAAAGCAATTACAACTATAAAAAGCAGTGCGTACAGCCCCGCGTTTCTCCATCTTTTATTCACTGAGGTAAATCCTCCTAATATTTTTCGTGCGATCGCTTCTATTTGTCATTTGTTATTTGTCCTTTGTCATTTTTTTATGAATGACTCTGACGCAATAATTTATGACTGTGGCGAAGCAGGGGTTTCCCTGTGAGGTAACTTTACGTCCCATTCTGAGCAGAAATAGGCTGTTTCGCCACCTTTTGGTAACGTCTCTAAAAGAGAGGGTGTTTTTAAGAATTATGTTAACTTATCTTAACGTATACCAAAATGGTGACGTTGTCATGCTAAAAAAAACTCCTGAGCAATTGAAAACTAGAATGGTGAGGATTATATTGTAGCGACCCAGCAAGCTGGTGGACGGTATGGATAGGGAGGATTTCCACTACACAGTTAGTGTAGGCGATCGCTTCAAATCCCTTGACTAACTCCACTGTCCAGGGTTCCTCTTTTACCTGTTGCGGCTGGGATTGCAGCCATTTTACAAGCTGCGATCGCACAATTCCTGGCAAAATTCCCCCAGCTAAAGGCGGTGTCCACCAACAGCCATCGCGCCAACCCCAAAGGTTCCCCGTGCTGGTTTCTAGCCAATTTTCCGCTTTATCGACTAAAATCGCTTCTTGAGCAGCTGACTTTAGACTAGTATTTCTAGCTAACCAAGGACTGAGGTAGTTACCAGTTTTATGAGAAGCCAGAGTGCGATCGTATTCTGCATTCACAATGGCGCAAACTATGCCATTTGCTTGTTTTTCGCTTAAATCCTCTGGTAATAACCTACCCGTTATCCACTCCCGTCCATCAGGAAACAGGGTAATTCTGAGAATTGGGAAATATTGCAACAGAATTTCCGCACCTTGACGTACCCGATTCCAATCTGGTTGCTGCCAACCAAAAGTTTTGAGCGAGAATAGTAAGCGATCGCAGTGTGAAGTCCAGTGAGTCAACCTGCTATCCAGTGAATTCTCATAAACCCGCATCGTAGTAAAAATTGTTGCACCATAAAGCAACCCTGGATCGTTAATGCTTAATTCTAGGGTTTGGGATTCAATTAATTGACCGTTGTACCAGTAAATAATGCACCTCGGGGATAGGGGATAGGGGGACAAGGAGACAAGGTGAGAAATTCCCATTACCAATTACCCATTACCAAACCCCAAATTTAATCTTTTGGTGGAAATAGAATTTGATTATTACCTTCTGGAGTCTTAACTACCTTGCCACCTAAAGCCTCGATTTCTCTAATTGCTCTTTTTTGAGTGTTTTTATCAACTCCGTTATTTAACACCATTACCCATGTAGAAATCCTAGCATGTTTGCTATTAGGATTATTGCTGAGGAAGTTAGCAGTTCTTTGAGATATTTTAGCTACATTTTTGCTTTCTTCATCATCATAAGTGCTAGCCCAATCGACAGCTTTAGTCAAAGATTTTTTAGATGCTTGAGCATCACCTAAAAATAATAATTCGTCAATAGCTTTATAACGCCATACATAATAAGATCTCTCCGGCAGTTTAGGCGATAAAAATTGTAAACTTTGTGCCATTAATTCTATAGAACGTTCAGGTAAACCTGCATACAGAGAAGTACTAACTGATAAGCCTAGATAAGCATCCAAGAATCTGGGATTGTGCCCAAGAATCACTTCAAAATATTGAGGGCTGGCTGTGTAACCTGTTTTATCACGCGCTTCTTCATCACCAAAGTATTGGAGAAAGCTTAAATATACCCAATCGGCTATCAAGTTTTCATAGCCAAAACTGGGAGTTTGTTTTAAAAAATTGAGTCGTGCCTGTTCTGCTTTAATTTCTCTTTCTATAGCTTCTAAAGAAGCAGATTGTCTATTATTTAGAAAGTTTTGCATTCGAGGAAATTGCATTAAGCCTACTCCGAGAATACAAACACTAATTGTCAAAAATGTACTTATAGTTTCACGATATAAAGCAAACATTCTGCTTGACTTACCTTATTAGCTTGGGACTTTGAGTAAGCTGTGACGCATTGAAATTGCATATTGATTGGTGGAGGTTGTCAAGAGTCAAGAATTGCAGAGACGCGATTAATCGCGTTTGTACAAAATATTTTTGAATTTCCTATCCCCGATTCCAATTGACAACCTCCACCAAAAAACTGCAATCCCCAGCGCCTTGGCTGGTATATATAATTACAGCACAACAATAATCAACAGCCAAGGCTCATGGTAATACAGAGAAATAATTACGTGAAGATTATAAGTGCTATCTTTTACTTATTTAAAAGCAACCAACATTGTTGTGCGATCGCCCAATCTTCTTGAGTATGGATCACCAAAACCCGTATCGTTGATTCTGGGGTGGCAATGTCGATATCAACGGGGTTTTGTTGATTTTTCTGTGGGTCGATTTTCAGCCCTAAAAACCCAAAGCCTTCGGACACAGCTTGGCGAATTCCGGGGGATTTTTCACCGACACCTGCGGTAAATACTAGGACATCTAAGCCCCCTAAACTGGCCAGCATAGAACCAATGCTAGAACGCAAGCGATGCACGTACATATCCCAAGCCAACTGGGCGCGATAATTACCTTGAGCGATCGCCGCAATGACTTCTGGTAAATCGCTGGATATGCCAGAAATTCCACGTAATCCTGAAGATTTATTTAGTACATAATCAAGGCTTTCGGCAGAATAATTAGATTGTCGTAGCAGGTAAATTAAAATCCCTGGATCGATGGAACCTGAACGACTACCCATCATTAAGCCATCTAAGGGTGTAAAGCCCATAGTCGTATCAATGCTACGTCCATTTTGGATTGCTGCTAAAGAACAGCCGTTACCTAAATGACAATTAATTAATTTCAGCGATGCTAAATCTCGCCCCAGGATATCAGCCGCACGTTGAGCGCAGTATTGGTGACTGATACCATGAAACCCATAGCGGCGGATACCTTGTTCTACCCACTCATAAGGGCCGGGATAAATTGCGGCGGCATCAGGGATAGTGGCATGGAATCCGGTATCAAATACTGCCACCTGTTTAACATCACCTAAATTTTGCTCTATTGCTTCTATACCTTCCACAGCCGCCGGATTATGGACTGGTGCTAAAGTAGCGAGTTGGGCGATCGCTTTTTTCACATCTTCGTTAATCACCGTACTTTTACGGTAATCTTCTCCACCATGTACTACACGATGACCTACCACATCGATTTCTGACAGACTACTAATTACCTTGGTAGCACCGCGAGTCAGAGTGTACAGCATATAGGTGACATGTGCCTGTCGCGAGTCCGCATAGATTGATTCTTCCAGCACTTCACCTGTAGCGGTTTTTACCTGAATTTCTGCGACACCTTGCTCTTGAGTCCAATTGACTTTGCCTTCCCAAAGCGGTTGCGGTGCTTGTTTGGGGAGAAAATCATCTTTGATTTCATAAAGACAACTTTTTTGACTACTAGATCCGGCATTCAGTACAAGTATTTTCATAATTCTTCAGAACTCATCATTGATTTATAGGCTCTGACTTGAATGTCAATCCCAGTAATAGCAGTACCAACGACAACAGCATCAGCCCCTAAAGCTAAGGCTTGGCGAGCCATTTGGGGTGAAGCTATCCCACCTTCACAAATCACGGGAATATTTAGCTGTTCTACCATCTGGCTCAGGAGTTCCCAACCAGGAGGTGTAAAATCTTTGGTTGAAGCTGTGTAACCAAAAAGAGTTGTTCCCACAATATCTGCTCCAGCATTGACTGCTGCTTTTGCCGCCTCAATTGTATCGACATCTGCCATAACTGGTTTATTTAATTCTTGATGAATTCTGGCAATCATCGTTGCTAATTGCTCATCACCAGGGCGGCTTCTCATGGTGGCATCAATGGCTATAATATCAGCCCCAGCTTGCGCCACAGCTACAGCATGGTGAAACTGAGGTGTAATGTAAACATCGTAGCCAGTTATAACTTGCTTCCATAGTCCAATAATCGGCACATCCACACAAGCACGCACAGCTTGAATATGCCTGGGTGTATCTATCCGTACCCCAACAGCACCATTATTTACAGCAGCCTGTGCCATCGCCGCAATTACTAGTGGTTGATGCAACGGTGAATCAACAGGGGCTTGGCAAGAGACAATTAAACCTTTTGGGCATTGGGCATTGGGCATTGGGCATTGGGTATTGGGTATTTGGCTATATTCTCCCCTGCTCCCTGCTCCCTGCTCCCCTGCCTCATCTCCCCAATCACGACTTACACGCCGTCATCGGCTGCGCTGGTATCCAGACGGTGAAAATTGAACCGATGCCTACAGTAGACTCTACTTCAATGCGCCCGCGGTGGAGTTCTACTAATTGTTTCGTTAAGGCTAAACCTAATCCTGTACCTTCGTAGCGGCGACGATAGGGTGTATCGAGTTGCTGAAATTTTTCAAATAGTAGGGGTAACTGTTCTTCAGGAATGCCAATACCTGTATCTTCTACTTGAAAGATGGCAGTCTCTTCTTCTACCCACAACCGTAAGGTAACATTGCCGCCTTTCGGGGTAAATTTAATGGCATTTGTTAATAAATTTGAGATAATTTGCTCGATTCTGGTGGCATCGGCGGTAAAACGATCGCGTCTAGGGTCGATTTGCAAATCCAATGTCAGCTGCAACTGTACCTGATTGGCTCTGTCTTCTAAGGTTTTTAGCGTACTTTCTGCTATATCTCTTAAGGAAAATTCTGTAATATTTAAAACTGCTTTGCCTGCCTCAATTTGGGATAAATCGAGGATGTCATTAATCATTTCTAATAAATGTTCACCGCTGTCATGGATGGTTTGGAGATAATCTCGTTGACGTTGGCTCAATTCACCCAAAGGCCAGCGTAACAGAGTTGAAGACATGCCGATGACATAAGTTAAAGGCGTAAGCAATTCATGGCTAATAGTCGCTAAAAATTCGTTTCTCAGGCGGCTAGCGGCTTCTGCGGCTAGTAAAGCATCGCGTAGCTCTAGTGTGCGTTCAGCTACTCGTTGTTCGAGAGTGTGTTTTTCTTGAGTGAGAGTTCTTGCAGCATCTCGCAGCGATCGCATTAATTCTGTTTGGTGAATGGCGATCGCTAATTGTTCTGCGATCGCAGTCAGTAAACTTTTCTCATTTTCCGTCCATTCCCGTGGATGGTGGCACTGATGAGCAATTAGCAGCCCCCAAAGTTTTTCCTCAAACATAATTGGGGCAGCTACCTTAGCGCGTACCTGAACTTCCCTTAAAAAATTTAACAAACACTGTTCCAGATGATAAGTCTTTTCCACATCAACCACCGCTAAGGTAAAACCTTGGCGATACTTCTCCCAACATTGGGAGTGATGTACAAAGCAAGTTTCTTCCCGATAATTCAAAACGGAAGGAATTGCCTCATTAGCGCGGACTTCATAGACGATACAACCCCCATGCAGTTGATAGTCTTGTAGTGGGGGTTGGGGGTTCATTGATGTTGACGGTGAATATTGTCCATTGAGTTGATGAGGCGGTTCTCCTGGTTGATTACCAAACCAAGTACGGCAATTATCACTATTTAAGGACGCAGCGTCAAAGTTATATGAGGTATTTGTGGCTCTTGCATCCTCAAATCTATAAATTATTAATCTGTCTAATTCTAAAAACTCACGCACTTGTGTGAGCGCCGTTGTCATGATGACAGATAAATCTAGGCTTCTGCGAATTTGGTTTGTGACTCGATTTAACAGTCGTTCTTGAGCAACCTGTTTTTTCAGCGCATCTTCCACAGGTTGACAAACATAAGCATGAGGCTCGGTTAAAGTTTGTGCTAAATCTACCTGCTGATTGTGCTGCGGCAGGAGATATTCTAATAACAACAGCGTAAATTGACTTTGGAGCCTAGCATCATTAGTACGGAGAATTTGACTATAACGTTGCAGATTTTGGTGAGTATAGGAATCAGCGTCAAACAAATCTCGCAATTTCGCCAAGAAAGATGCGATCGCTTCGCAATTAAATGTCAACCTAGTATTAAGCTCTGCTGAATCCTGAGAATAGGAAATACTGTTAAGCTGCGATGTAGAGGAGGGTTGCTTGGGTTGGTTACCAGAGTTGGAGAAACTATTAGTGGAATTTGTCCCCGTTGTAAAGTTGACTCCTCTTACCTCCGTACCTGGTGATTGCTGTTCCCTCTTAGTGAGATTTCCCATTAACAGCGCACTAAACCCCTCAGATACCAGCAATGTAAAACGTTGCTCTTGCCACTCAGCAGGGACGCGAATCCTTGCCAGCACCGCTTCTGTCAACACCAAAGCTGCACTTCCAACTGCTTGAGCCATCTGTTGTAACAATTCCCCAAGCTGATTAAATGTATCTAAGGGTAAGGTTCGGGAGAAGCTCAAATCAGGAGAACTAAGCATTGTTAAAAGTCTGGTGTGAGAGGCTAGCTGCTAACGCTCAAAGGTTTTTTTTGTGTTCTAATCAACAGTTTAAGACGGTAATACAGAATTATGCATCGTGTAAGTGCCACATCCGGAGGATGGAATCAGTCAGAAGACTTGATTTTTATAGAACAAACTCCAGCTCCCTTTGTGTTTATTACGGCTGCTGATACAGACATTCAAACCCTGGCAGCTGCGGTTCCTCAATTACCTGCGACGTTTCCTGCATTAAGAGTTGCCAACCTGTTGCAGTTACAACAACAAATAAGTATAGACAGTTATGGGGAGGAAGTTTTAGAACTTGCTCAAGTAATTATTGTGCGCCTATTAGGAGGACGTTCCTATTGGGCTTATGGTTTAGAAGTAGTACAAGAAATTGTTCAACGTAATGGTATAAACCTCATTGTAATGCCAGGGGATGATGCTTTTGATCCCCATTTAGTTTCTCAGTCTAGCGTGCCTTTGGATATTGTGAACCAAGTATGGCAATACTTTAGCCAAGGTGGTGTAAAGAATTTTGTTAACGCACTCCAGTTTATTTCTGACAGTTGTCTTTCAACTTCTTTTAATCCCCCAGCACCGGAATTAGTGCCGCGAATTGGGTTGTATGAGTGGGGGTTGGGGACTGGGGACTGGGGACTGGGGACTGGGGATGAGGGAGATGAGGAAGATGAGGGGGATGAGGGAGAAAGAACTTATGCTCCATGCCCAATGCCCAATGCCCCACGCCCCATGCCCAACGTCGGCATTCTGTTCTACCGCGCTCACTATCTTTCTGGCAATACAAGAGTAATTGATAGTTTATGTCAAGCTTTGATACAGAAAAATTTACAGCCTGTGCCTGTGTTTGTTTCTTCATTGCGCGAACCGGATATTCAAGAGGAGTTAAGCGAGTTTTTCCAACCCAAGGACTCAGAACAAATTGCAGTACTGCTCAATACCACTAGCTTTTCCCTGGCGCGGTTAGAAACTGAAACACCCCAGGTTGAACTGTGGGAAAAATTGGATGTGCCAGTGTTACAAGTTATTCTCAGTGGGGGAGGAGTTGAACAGTGGGAATCACAAATGGCAGGGCTTTCTCCCCGCGATATTGCGATGAATGTGGCACTACCAGAGGTAGATGGGCGAATTATTAGCCGCGCCGTGTCCTTTAAAACAGTGCAAACGCGCAACCAAGATTTAGAAACCGATGTGGTAGTTTATGAACCAATAAGCGATCGCATTGAGTTTGTGACTCAACTAGCGGCTAATTGGGTACGCTTACGTTGCAAGCCACCTCAAGAAAGGCGTATTGCGGTAATTGTCGCCAATTACCCCAACCGCGATGGACGACTCGCTAATGGTGTGGGATTAGATACCCCGGCTAGTTGTGTAGAAATTCTTCAAGCTTTGCAATTAGCCAGCTATCACCTAGAAAATTTACCTGTTAATAGCGATGAATTAATTCAACGTCTCACCGCTGGCGTAACCAACGATCCAGAGGGTAGGGATTGGCGCGCAGTTCAGCAAACTCTTTCTGTAGCAGAATACCAAAACTATTTTGCTAATTTGCCATCAGCCGTAAAGCAGGGTATCACTCAGCGATGGGGAATTGAGGAGATGAGGCAAGGGGGCAGGGAGCAGGGGGCAGGGGAGAATATATTAATTGATGCCCAATGCCCCATGCCCAATGCCCCATGCCCAATTCCCGGCATTCAACTCGGTAATATTTTCGTAGGCATTCAGCCATCGCGGGGTTATGATCTTGACCCTAGTTTGAATTATCATGCACCAGATTTAGAACCAACCCATAATTATTTAGCTTTTTATTACTGGGTAAGAGAATGTTTTGGTGCGGATGCTGTGGTTCATGTAGGAAAACACGGGAATCTCGAATGGCTTCCCGGTAAAAGTTTAGCTTTATCTAGTAATTGTTATCCGGAAGTGGCTTTGGGGCCAATGCCTCACTTGTATCCGTTTATCGTCAACGATCCAGGTGAGGGTTCACAAGCTAAACGCCGCAGTCAAGCTGTCATTATCGACCATTTAACACCACCGATGACTCGGGCAGAACTCTATGGTTCACTGCAACAGTTGGAGAATTTAATTGATGAATATTACGAAGCGGAAAGTTTAGATCCGGTGCGATTACCAATGATTCGCGATCGCATCCGTGAACTAATTCTGCAAGAGAATTTACATCAAGACTTAGGGATTACCAATGAACCAGACATATTAAACTTTGAAAATTTAATTTTGAATTCCATCAATGGCTATCTTTGTGAATTAAAAGAAGCCCAAATTCGAGATGGATTGCACATTTTTGGACAATGTCCCCAAGGAAAACAATTACGCGATTTAATAGTAGCGATCGCCCGCATCCCCAATCGCTATTCCATTGGTATTACTCGCGCCTTAGCTGCAGAATGGAGTTTAGATTTCGACCCCCTCACCGCCAATTTCGGCGACAAATTTACCCTACCAGAATCTAGCCTCGCACCTTTACACCTCGTTACCAAGCTGAAATCTTGCCACACCATCGGCGATGCTGTAGAAATCCTCGAAGAACACGCCGCTTACCTAGTCGAACAACTGATAACTCAACAATTACAACTCAGCACTCAGCACTCAGCACTCAGCACTATCCTCAACTGGATCGCCCTCAAACTTCTCCCCGCATTACAACAAACTCAGCAAGAAATTACCAACTTGTTACGCGGACTAGATGGCAGATATGTCCAGAGTGCTGCATCTGGCGCACCTACACGCGGTCGCCCGGAAGTATTACCAACAGGTAGAAACTTTTACTCAGTCGATATTCGTGCCTTACCCACAGAAACAGCCTGGGATATCGGCAGAAAAGCAGCTGAAACACTTATTGAGCGTTACACCCAAGATAATGGCGAGTATCCCAAAACACTAGCATTATCAGTGTGGGGCACAGCCACAATGCGAACAGGTGGTGATGATATTGCCGAAGCCTTAGCGCTGTTAGGCGTGCGGCCTGTATGGGATGGTGCAGCGAGGCGAGTAGTAGATTTTGAAATTTTACCGTTGTCGGTTTTAGGAAGACCTCGCGTTGATGTCACATTAAGAATTTCGGGATTTTTCCGCGATGCTTTCCCCAACATGATTGATTTATTTGACTCAGCCGTGCAAGCCGTAGCCGCCCTAGATGAACCGCCAGAACAAAACCCCCTCGCAGCGCAAGTGAAGCAAGATACTGATTTTTGGCAAGCAGAAGGATTAACTTCAGAGGAAGCACAAATGCGATCGCGCTACCGCATCTTTGGTTCTAAACCAGGTGCTTACGGTGCTGGACTCCAAGGCCTCATGGAATCGCACAATTGGACAGACGATCAAGATTTAGCCCGCGCCTACATCAACTGGAGTTGCTACGCCTACTCTCCCTCATCTCCCTCATCTCCCTCATCTCCAACCGCCGCCCCCGAAGCCTTGCAGCAACGCTTGATGCAAACACAAGTTGTGTTGCATAACCAAGATAACCGCGAACATGACTTACTCGATTCTGATGATTATTACCAATTTCAAGGTGGTTTAACTGCAGCAGTCCGTTCTCTTCAAGGACAGAATCCGCAAATTTATTTTGGTGATAATTCCAATACCGCCCAACCAAAAGTCCGCCAACTTAAAGAAGAAATTGCCCGAGTATATCGTTCTCGCGTCGTTAATCCTAAGTGGATTGCTGGGGTAATGCGCCACGGCTACAAAGGAGCATTTGAAATGGCGGCGACGGTAGATTTTCTCTTTGCCTACGATGCCACAACTCAATGTGTCGAAGACTATATGTATCAAGGTATAGTAAATACTTATTTGCTCGATCCTGCTGTGGAAGAATTTATTCACCAAAAAAATCCGTGGGCTTTGCGTGATATTGCTGAGAAATTATTGGAAGCACATAAGCGCAGTTTATGGCAGGATGTAAATACACAAACATTGGAAATGTTACGAGCCTTAGTACATCAAGCTGAAGCAGCAATTGAAGAAAAATAAGTGGTGTAGGAACCCCATATGGACAACCTCGCGTATTTCCACCTAGCTTTTGCCTATGAAGATAGCCAATCCAATGAATTGGTTTCTCTGAAAGATTTTTTTAACACAGCAGCAACACCAGACTGGAAGAAACTTTCTAGCAGGGCTTGGCGATATATGTTACCTCTTGCCCTCACTTTGTCGATTCTCAGTGCTGTTAGTAGTGCCTTGGCACTTGAACGCGGCGATCAAGGCCCTTCTGTCAGGAATCTACAACAAAAGTTGAAACAAGTAGGCTTTTATCAAGCTCCCATTACACAAATTTATGACTTCCCCACTGAAGATGCTGTGCGCCGCTTCCAAAAAGCTGCCGGCTTACCAGTAGACGGAATCGTTGGTACAACCACTTTACAAAAATTAGACAACTGGCGGCCAAAAGTTGCAAGTACAACAACACCAGCAAAAAAGACTAGTACAACTGCTACTAGAACAACTGCTGTCAGTACACAGCCGAAAAAAACAGCTACCAACAGTACAACCGCTAAAAAAGCTACTGTTGTTCCGACAACGGCGACAACCAGCAAACGCAGCAATCCCAATTACCTTGTGAAGGGTGATGAAGGTGAATCCGTCCGAGTTTTACAAGAACGCTTACGGGTTGCTGGCTTTTACTACGGTAACGCCACCGGGATTTTTGGCCCAATTACAGAAGAGGCTGTCAAACGATTCCAAGCAGCTTATAACCTAGATGCTGATGGTGTTGTCGGCCCAGCAACAATGAGGAAATTACCACCCCTTGGTGTTGGTGATGGTGAGGATGCTCCCAAAGCCGTAGCCGATCGCGATAAATTGCGTATAGGCGATCGCGGTGAACCCGTTCGGATTCTGCAAGATCATTTGATCAAAGCTGGCTATTTACAGGGAGAACCGAATGGCTATTTTGGCCCAAATACCGCAGATGCTGTTCGCCGATTTCAAGCCGCTAATTATTTAGCACCTAGTGGTATAGCTGGCCCCACTACCAGAGCTAAGTTATATAGCTTAGTGACTAATACTCCTAAGAGTGAATTTAGTGTTTTGGAAATTCAAAGAAGATTACAAGAAAAAGGTTTCTACAAAGGTCAACTCAATGGTGTAATGGCAGATGACACCAAAAAAGCCATTAAACAAGCCCAAGAGTTTTACGGTATCAGTCTCAAGGATATTAGAAGCGGACGCTTTTAGCATCCGCTTAGGTATTAACACTAAGAGTCCCCAACTGATTTCTTACCTCCGATAACAGCGAACGAGAAATAGCTCAAAATTCCATTGATTTGTTTTATTTCAGACTCCGCTTGGTTATCTCACCCAGGTGCTATAACGGCATCAAAGCTCTTTGGCACTTGGGACAAACTGCATGAATAGTCATTTGACAGTCGAGCAGATGGAAACCTTCTTTCTGGGCAGTTTTTGCTCCAATTTTCAAAATTGAGTCGTTTTTAAACTCAATTGTACTGTTACATCTCACACAAATAAGGTGATGGTGGTGATGGGGGTAGGGCTGATTAAGTTCGTAATGTTTATGTCCTTCCCCCAGTTCCAATTCCCGCAAAATCCCCATTCTAGCCATCAACTTTAAAGTTCGATAAATAGTTGACAGACTAATTCCTTCACCATCAGTTTCTAAGCGATGATAAAGATCCTCAGCACTGAGGTGTTCGCCTTGCGGAAGCTCTTGGAAAATGTGTAGAATTGTTTCACGTTGGGGAGTTAAACGCCAACCCCGGTCATTTAATTCCGCTTTTAGTGAAGTAGAAGTGTAAACAGTCATACTAATTTTTCTCAATAAAGCCTCATAGTTGAGAATATAGCAAATATTTTGCGGTATTTGCAACAATCGTTGCTTATTGAGAATCTTTATTAAAGACTGAAGAAGAATTCATGAGAACTTAACGCACCAAAAATAATAGGCGATCCCCGCCCATACAGTCTTATGTATATAGAGTTTACAAAACTCAAAGCTATTTAGATGAAAATTATTTGCCATAACCTAAAAAAGAGATTTTGGCACGGGGATCGAGCAAATTTGTGACCAATAAAGAGTTCAGAGTCAACAATCTATAGATTGAATTTTGTGATAGTCACTATTGATTATTGACTATGCCAATTTTAGATTTTAGATTGCCAATTTTAGATTTTTTTAGTTTATATGCCGCCCTTAGTAGGCGGAGTAAATCCAAAATTTAAAATCCTTGTGCTAAATACCCAGAGTTGCTGGGGTCAATCTAAAATCTAAAATTAATTGACCGCTGAACATGAATTAACTCAGAGACTCTAGATAGTCGCGGATCAAATTACGACGCTTTGGTTGGCGTAGCTTTTGTAAAGCTTTAGATTCGATTTGGCGTACACGTTCCCGTGATAAATCCAGCGCACGTCCGATTTCTGCTAAAGAGTAGGGATGACCATCTGCTAAACCAAACCGCATGAGAATCACATCACGCTCGCGGCTGGTTAAATCTGCTAATAAATGCTGTAAATCTCTTTGTAAAGATTCACGCATTAATAATTCTTCTGGGGTAACACTATCAGTTTCGAGTAATTCGCCTAACTCAGTGTCTTTATCTTTTCCTACTTTGGTTTCTAGAGAAACAGAGCGAGGAACCCGTAACAAAACTTCTCTAACTTGAGTTGGTGTCATTTCTAGCTCAACAGCCAAATCTTCTAAAGTCGGAGTCCGGCCTTTTTCTTGAGCAATTTTGCGTTGAGCTTTTTTGATTTTGTTGAGCTTTTCAGTAATGTGGACAGGAAGGCGAATTGTCCGACTAGAAGTAGCGATCGCTCTGGTAATACCTTGACGAATCCACCAGTAAGCGTAAGTACTAAAGCGATAACCCTTAGTTGGGTCAAATTTTTCTACAGCGCGTTCTAAGCCAAGTGTGCCTTCTTGGACTAAATCCAACAATTCTAATCCCCGATTTTGATATTTCTTAGCAACAGACACAACCAAGCGCAAATTCGCCTTGATCATGTGTTCTTTAGACTGGAGTCCTTGGGACTGAATTTGTTCCAATTCTTCCACTGTAATCTTGGCAATTTCTGCCCAGCGACGTTTACCTTCAGATAAAGTTGGCTTGAGATCGCACAAGTTTATACCAGCTGTGGCTGCCCATCTTTCTAAAGACGGACGATGTCCCAGTTCAGATGCTAAACGTTCTTGGACTTCAATCAATCGCAGATAAGGCTCAATGACTGCATCCCCTTGCTTGGCAGCATTAGCAAGCACTATCCGCATCCGCAAATAACGTTGGACTTTCTGAGCTTCTGAAACCTCTTCGTCTCGCCCTAATAAGCGTACCCGACCAATTTCTTGAAGATAAAGGCGTACTAAATCTGTACTCCGACGGTTGGTGCTAGCAGCGAAACTTGCGGGATCAACAGAAGCCAACTCTAAATCTTGCAAATCATCTAAAGGCAACTCATGATCGTCAACCGTGAGATCTGGGTCTAAGATTTGCTGAGATTTTTGTGCGTTGTAGGGGGCATCTGCGTAAAAAGATGTTGCTGGCATAAATATCGTCTCAATGGCTCCAGGTAACAATAGATTACGGTCAGCTAAAATTAATGGTCAGCTATTCAACTGTTGCTATTGTTCCCGTGATTTACGAAGAACTAACACGGTTGAGGATTCTATTACGGTTTTTTTTGATTTTTTTTTCAAAAAAACTGTGATAGTTGTTTTTGTTACATAACTACCGAAATAGTAAGCTGCTGTAGTTCTTTCATTGAACCAATAGCTATTCATTTCTACAGCTAGCTTTTAAGTTTTGAATTAGCTTTTCAACATTTCAAATTTGATGAGATTTTACTGTTACAAAAGTAACAATGTATAAACATATTTCAGTAAAAATGATGTTCATAATCGGCATAGTCATATCTACACCACTAAAAACGTTGTATCCTGACAAATTACGAATTTTCTCTAGGGAATATTTGGTAAGTATTTGAGGTAATTGTCATTGGCAATGCGTTAGTAAGAACGCTGAAGTGCTAATACCTAGCAATTACCAGTTCAGTATTTATAAGGAGTAGGGGGAATGGGGAATGGGGAATGGGGAATGGGGAATGGGTAATGGGGAATGGGGAATGGGTAATGGGGAATGGGGAATGGGTAATGGGGAATGGGGAATGGGTAATAAGCATTTGTTCTTTCCTGCTCTCTTTGTAACTCAATCCCCAGTCACCAGTCACCAGTCCCTAATTACCATCCTCAAAATGATACTCAGGTTTAATATCTCGTAGCATTAGTTCATCGAGAGCTTGTTGGGGTGTGATTTTACCTTGAAGTAATCTATCAACTTGCTCGGTAATTGGTACCGGAATATTCTGCTGTCTGGCTCGTTGCATCAACACTCGACAAGTGTTGACACCTTCAGCAGTTCCTTGGAGATGGGAGATAACTTCTTCAAGTGTTTTGCCAGCAGCTAGCTGGTAACCTACTTGATAATTACGGCTCAAGGGACTGTTGCAAGTTGCTAGCAAATCCCCTAAACCTGATAAACCATAAAATGTTTCTGTTTTCGCACCCCAGAAATTACCGATGCGAACCATTTCTGTGAGTCCACGGGTGACTAAACCAGCTTTGGCATTGGTTCCCAATTTTAAACCGTCACATACACCAGCTGCGATCGCAATTACATTCTTGAGAGTTCCACCTAATTCCACTCCCACAGGATCAGGATTGGTATATACCCGAAAGCGATTAGAAGAAAACACCAGCTGCACTGTTTGCGCCGCTGCAAAAATATTGCTAGCTACTACCGTTGCAGCTGGTAATTCCATTTCAATTTCTTTAGATAAATTAGGCCCAGATAAAACAACAACTGCATGATCAGGGAAAGCAGATTGCCAAATTTGCGACGGCGTACAGGTTGTTTCTGGTTCTAAACCCTTGGTAGCCGTCACAAAAATTGTTTCCGGAGAGACAGGTAAAGACTTAACTTGAGCCGCTACATCCCTGACACCTTTCATCGAAATGGCGGAAAGGATAATTTGAGCATCTTCTAAAACTGCTTCCAACTTTTCCTCTCCCCAACGTGACCAAACGCGCACCCGATGACCATTAGCCGCAGCCAATTTCGCCAGTGCTGTTCCCCAAGCACCGGCTCCCAAAATTGCTACAGATTGTGGATTGTCATTGGTCATTTGTTAAGAGTCAAGGGTCAAAGGTCAAAGGTCAAGGGTCAAGGGTCAAGGGTTAAAAATTATTCTCCTTGTCCCCTTGTCCCCTCATCCCCTACTCCGGGGGTAACGCTGCATTAATTCACGTACTTGCTCTGCATGATAAGAGCTTCTTGTCAAGGGAGAAGATACAACTTGTAAAAATCCCAGTTCTTGGCCGAAGGCTTGCCAAGCAGCAAATTGTTCTGGGGTGACAAAATCATTGACTTGTAAATGTTTTTGGCTGGGTTGGAGATATTGCCCAATTGTTAAGATATCGCAATCTACGGCACGTAGGTCTTGCATAACCTGACGAATTTCGGCATCAGTTTCGCCAAGTCCCACCATGATGCCAGATTTCGTGTAGACCCAAGGAGCAAGTTGACGCGATCGCGCTAGTAATTCCAGAGTGCGATCGTAGTTACCTTGGGGACGGACACGACGATACAGACGAGGGATGGTTTCTGTATTGTGGTTTAATACTTCGGGTGCAGCTTGGAGAATTATTTCCAGAGCATCCCAATTACCGCACAAATCTGGAATTAACACCTCAATTGTAGTTTTGGGTGAAACATCCCGAACTGCGGCAATACATTGTACAAACTGCGATGCACCACCATCAGGTAAATCATCTCGGTTTACAGAGGTGATGACTACGTGATTGAGTTGCATCCGGCGCACGGCTTCTGCCAAACGTGCTGGTTCTGTAGGATCTAAAGGTTTGGGCTTTTTTTCAAAATCGATATCACAGTAGGGACAAGCACGAGTGCAAGCAGGGCCCATAATCAAAAATGTGGCAGTACCAGCTTGAAAACACTCGCCAATATTCGGACAGGACGCTTCCTCACAAACCGTATTGAGCGCTAAATCCCGCAAAATTTCTTTAACGTTCCCAACGCGCTCCCACTGAGGCGCTTTTACCCGCAACCAGTCTGGTTTTACAGTCACAATCCGTTTTCACTATATATATACAGAGTTATGTTAGCAATCTTCCGAGATTTTAGATGAATTCAGTTTAAAAGAATATTTTGATATGGGTTCGGCGTTGCACATTCTCTAGGGAGACTGTCATTTATCCTTTGTCAATGCAAATGACCAATGACAAAAGACGACCCAATACTGCTCGGTTAAGGATTTTCAACTCGGAATTTGGTTTGGGGAAAAGGTGAAAGGGTAAGGTTAAAGGTTTTTCTTGCCCCTTTTCCCCTTCCCCTTTTACCCTTAACCGACAAGTATTGAAGGACGACCTTTATGGGTAGTTGCGTTTTAGCTTAATGATTAATCATCAACCAGGAGGCCATTTCATTTGTCGCCCGCCTAGAATATGTAGGTGTAAATGATAGACAGTTTGACCTCCATCAGCACCGGTGTTGATGACAACCCGATAACCATTTTCTAATCCCGCTTTTTCCGCAACACGCTTAACGGTTAATAACAGATGTCCTAAAAGAGCATGATCTTGAGATTCTGCATCAGCTAATTTAGCGATCGGCTTTTTGGGAATCACCAGAATATGAACTGGTGCTTGGGGTTGAATGTCTCTGAAAGCCAAAGCCAAATCATCTTCATAAATAATATCGGCGGGAATTTCCCGACGAATGATTTTACTGAAAATCGTCTCTGTGGTTTCACTCATGTCATTTTACTTACTCATCTGCTAGAGATTTTAAAGGGTTATTGTTAGATAAAAAATGCTTGCTAGAGTCTGGAGTGCATCAATTGTCGGCATCGATGCCATAAAAGTAGGTGTGGAAGTCGATGTATCCGGGGGATTACCAGGAATTGTGGTATTAGGATTACCAGATTCGGCAGTTCAAGAATCCAAAGAACGGGTGAAAGCAACACTGAAAAACGCGGGTTTTGCTTTTCCGATGCGGAAGATTGTAATTAACTTGACTCCGGCTGATTTGCGTAAGGAAGGGCCAAGTTTTGATTTACCTATCAGCGTCGGAATTTTAGCTGTGGAAACATAATAAAGTTATACAATAAATAATAAAGTTGTACAATGCATAATAAAGTTATACAATTTCTCCTATGGGTGAGTATTATTCCACCTGTAGGAGATTGTCTTTATGGCTAGAACCAAGCAAGAGTGGACGCAAGCTAAGTTTGAGCGCTACATGAAGGAAGGTCGAGGTCAGGGTAGTGGAAAAAATTATCAACCCTGGATAAAAATTCAAGATTTTCCGTCAAAGGGTAGGGTATCCAGACCACCCGGTTGGAAAACAAACCGAGAGCATCATCTGTTCTCTGATAATGAGAAACGGTTATTTTATTTGTTTGAGTGGTCGGACAGCATTATCGATATAAGGGAGCAATTTCCTTTACTTGACTTAGACTTAGCGATTAATATTGCTACGGAAATGGGGATTGACTATCCCAAAGATCCTAATAATGAGACTCCCTATGTTTTAACTACAGACTTTATGTTATCTGTGAAGCAAGGGAAGCAGATAGTTGAAAAAGCTCGCACTTTCAAACTGGTTAAGGATTTAGGAACTAAATCTGTTGCTGAAAAATTTGAGCTAGAAAAGCGTTATTACGCAGCAAAAGGGATTGATTGGGGAATTATTACAGAGAAAGAAATTCCCATGTTTTTAGTCAAGAATGTTGAGTGGATTCATTCTAGTTATAAGTTAGAAGCAGCCGCAGAAATCAAGGTTGATGAGTTACATAACATCGCAAATATTTTAAAGTCAAAATTGCAAAAAAGTGATTTTACCATTAATAAAATTACAAATTGCTTAGATAAAGAAATGAATTTAGAAGTAGGTACATCACTCTACATTTTTAAGCATCTCCTCGCCAATAAGAAAATAATTATGGATATGCAAACAAGCACAATATCTAGTTCTATCTCGGCTAGAGAAATTCAAAATATTATTTTCTAGAAATTCGTATAATATTAGTTGTTCCTATGAATAAGAATTTGTTTGTTAATGACTTAATTGAGTGGGTTGACGAATCAGGAAACACTTCTGTGGAGAGAATTCTCTGGATTGATGAAGGTTATGTCATTGCCTTTACGATTAATATAAATGTCAAAACTGGATTTCCAGTGTCTAAAAGTATCTCAGATATTCAGGCAGCAATTAGTGAAGGTCATGCATTGAAGCTAAAAACAGACCCTTGGGCAAGAATAGTTAGAGATGAAGACTTATCTGCTAAAGAAAAAGAAATTAGAGATAAGTATTGGGATATTATTTCACCTATAGTAATTCAAGAACCATCTATATACTATCGAGATAAACGAGGCTCACTCATTAAACAAGTTGTAGAAAAATATAATCATAATAGACGTGAAGGAAAAATAATTGAAAGAAGCGTTTATCAGATTATTAGGAGATACTGGCAACGAGGGAAAGATAAAAATTCTCTTTTACCTGATTATGCAAATTCTGGTGGTAAAGGCAAAGTAAGAGCATCTGGAGAGAAAAAAAGAGGAAGACCTAGAAAATATGCTCATGAGCCAGAAATCGGTATAGGTATAAATATAACCGATGAAGATAAGAAAATATTTAGATTAGCAGTTACTAAGTTTTATCACAATCAAAAGGAAAATTTTTTGACAACTGCCTATGATTTAATGATTAAAAACTACTATTCAGAGGAAACTATTTATGATGATAATGGTGTCAAAAAACATATATTAATTCCCCCAGATAAACGACCGACATTAACCCAGTTTAAATATTGGTATGACGTTGAACAAGGGGACATTAGAAAGAAAATAATTTCTCGTAGGGGAGCTAAAAAATATGCTCTGGAACATAGAGCAATTACAGGCAACTCCACAATGGAAACTATTGGCCCTGGTTCTAGATACCAAATAGATGCGACAATCGCAGACGTGTACCTAGTTTCTGCGTACAATCGCAACTGGATTGTTGGTAGACCTGTTATCTATGTGGTCATCGATGTTTTTAGCCGGATGATAACAGGAGTTTATGTTGGGTTTGAAGGCCCTTCTTGGATAGGAGCAATGATGGCTCTAGCAAATGCAGCCAGTAATAAAGTAGCATTTTGCAAAGAATACGGTATCGAGATTACAGAAGATGAATGGGCTTGTCATCATATTCCTGATGCAATTTTAGGAGATCGCGGCGAGTTAGCAGGAATGAAAGTAGAAACACTAATTCCCAATCTCGGTATTCGTATCGAAAATGCTGCACCCTACCGAGCAGATTGGAAGGGTTTAGTAGAAAGACATTTTGGCATCTTCCACGGTCATATAAAACCATTTGTGCCAGGTTACATAGACAAAGATTTTAGGGAAAGAGGAGCAAGAGACTATCGACTTGATAGCAAGCTTGATATAGAGCAATTTACTGAAATCATTATTAAAATAATTCTCTACCACAACAATGAAAATTACTTAGATAACTATGAAAGAGATGAGGCAATGATAGCTGATGATGTTCTCCCCATACCTAGAGAATTATGGCAGTGGGGAATTGCAAATCGTTCAGGTAGACTTAGGACTATTCCTGAAGATATTGTTAAGCTGAATTTAATGCCAACAGAAAACGCAACGATTACAGAACGTGGCATTAAATTTAAAGGAATGTACTACACATGTGAAAAAGCAAAAAACGAATTTTGGTTTGAGAAAGCTAGGAGCAATTCACTTTCTAAATTAGAGAAGAAATTAGAAATTTCATATGATATCAGAAAACCTGACTATATATATCTTCGTTCGCCTGATGGTAGAGACTTTGAGAAATGTTTTCTTTTAGAATCAGAATCAAAATATCTTAATAAGAATTTACATGAAATTGAATATTTATTTGCTTTTGAAGAGTTGCAGAAACAAAAAAATAAGGGTTTGAAACAGCAACAGAAAGTTGATTTAATCACAGAAATTGAAAGTGTTGTTAATAAAGCAAAAAAAATGACCGAGGAAACGAAAGATGATAAACTGAGCAATAGAAAAAGAACCGCTGGTATTCGAGATAATAGAAGTGTTGAAAAATCTAAACGTCGAGAAATTGAAGGTTTTGAATTAGAAAAGAGTGATAATAAAAATACTAGCAATACTGTGGATACTGAAAGTCAAAAAGTAGAGCAGCCACAATCATTGCAACCTAATTATCTTGATATTCTTCGACAGAAGCGAGAGGAACGAAAGCGTGAACAAGATAGATGATTGGAGATGGGTTGATATTCCAAATGGTGAATCTGCTGCTGTAGCTAAATATAATGACCATAAATTACCAGAGTACAATAATCACCCTTTGATTCAAGCATTGCCTCCAATCCTTTCTGGAGAAGAATTTATTGAAAAAGCAATAATACTTCCCAGTTACGCGCCTGAAGAGAGGGAATTGGCTGCACACCGTCGATTTCACTGCGTTGAACGATTATCTAGATACTTTCAACCTTTGAATAAAACAGTCAATTTACAGCAGGTTATGTGTGCATTATTAATGCAGGGCTACATAGCACGTAATATTTTAAAACCTGAATATGCACGCCGATCCCGACAAATTTATGAAGCAATAAAAGCGGGAGATGGTAAAAATTTAGATGTTTATGTAAATGTTCCTACATCCACATCCGCATCTGGTTTAACATTAATTGGCCCATCAGGGATGGGTAAATCTACTAATTTTAGTAATATTCTTAATTTATATCCTCAAGTAATTCTGCATCCAGAATACAGTACTTACCAAATTGTTTGGTTAAAAGTCGATTGTCCTCATGCTGGTTCTCTCAAAGGCTTATGTACAGATATATTTGTTGGTATAGATAGGCTACTGGGAACCAACTATTTCAAGAAATTTGGTGCATCACGAAATTCTGAAGATTATATGCTGGCTCAAGTCGCTCAAATCGCTCATACCCACCATTTGGGAGTTTTAGTGATTGATGAGATGCAAAATTTAGTGACAGCAAGAAGAAGTTGCTCTGATATGCTGAATTTCTTAGTAAAAATGGATAACATCATTGGAGTTCCTGTTATTCGTATTGGTACCAATGAAGCTTTTCCAATTCTTCAAGGTAATTTTAGAAATGCTAGAAGGGGAACTGGTGAAGGAAGCGTTATTTGGGACAGGATGAGAAATGATGATGAATGGTATTTTTTCATGGAGACCATGTGGGAGTATCAATGGACAAAAATATCTACTGATTTTTCTGATGAGCTTAATGATGTTTTTTATGATGAAAGTCAAGGAATTATTGATATTGCCATTAAGCTTTATAAAATGGTTCAATGGAGAGCTATTTCATTGAGTGGGAAAGAGGAAATAAATGTCAATTTAATTAAACAATCTGCCAAAGACGGATTATTTTTAGTAAAACCAATGCTAAATGCTATCCGCTCTGGAGATAAGGAGTGGATGATTAAGTATAAAGATATAGCTCCTATTGATACTACAGAATATTACAATCAGTCTTTGTCTAATCTTCAAACTAATAACCTAAAAGAAATTAGCAGATTAGCGAAAAAACAGCAGACTGAAAATGGACATTTATCAGCAACTCAACGTCATATAATTCTTGAACTTTTAGGATTAGATGTAGAACCACAATTAGCCAAGAAATGTGCAGCACAGGTAATTACTTCTGGCGAAGAAGATGCTGATATTCCTATTTTGGTAAAACAAGCTTATGCTCTAGCTTTGGGGGGGCAAGTTCAAGAGAATACTATAACGAAAGTGAGAACTCGCATATTAAAATCAAAGCCAAAATATCAAGTAAATGATATTAGACTAATTGTGGAAAAAGCAAAGAAAAATCAAACTAGTGCATATGAAGGCTTGAAATCGATAGGAATTATCAAAGATCCAGTTCAGGATTTTATCACTATCACCTAATTCTATGCTTAGTTTCTTCCCAACCCTATATCCTGATGAGCTTTTATATAGCGCCTTGGCTAGATACCATATCAGAAGCGGCAACAAAAGTTTTCGGCAAACTGACATAGAATTATTTGGCTTCCATTCGCAACAACTTAGTAAAGTTACTTTAACTAATAACTTAAATTATTTAGTCAATAATCTACCTTTCTATTCCAGAAAAAGAGTAGATCATCTTCTTTGCAATCACACATTATACCCTTTTTATGCTAGTTTCTTAACTCAACAAGAAATCTTTTTATTAGGAGATTCAATCAAGAAAAAATTTCATGGCTCTGTATTTGAGATTGCTAAACTATCTTTGAAGTCTACAGGCAACGAAAAAAAGTTTTTAAAATTTTGCCCTGTGTGCCTGGAAGAAGAGATTCAACAATATGGAGAGCCTTACTGGCATAGAAGTCACCAAATTCCAGGCATATACGTGTGTCTCAATCACAACTCATTTTTGCATGATAGTACAGTAATGATAGAAACTAAAGGTATACATTATCATGCTGCAAGTTCAGAGAATTGCTTGAGGAGTGATAGTCAATTTAGCGATTCATATCAAACATTAACTCAGCTATTAATACTTGCTAAAGATATAGAGTGGCTC
Organism: Nostoc linckia FACHB-104; assembly: GCF_014696615.1. Classification (GTDB taxonomy): domain Bacteria; phylum Cyanobacteriota; class Cyanobacteriia; order Cyanobacteriales; family Nostocaceae; genus Aulosira; species Aulosira linckia_A. Next base: position 85,265 of record NZ_JACJQJ010000029.1, read on the forward strand.
ATTAGTAGTAATTTCTGTTTTCAAGGGTTATCTTGGCTGCGTAATCAATATCAATCATATTTAATTAAACGCGAATTTTTAACAGTACTACCTGGGAATAAGCTTAAGTTGCATGAAACAGAGCTTTGTCAATCCATTTTTGAGATGTACAGCCAAGATTTTTTATCAATTGTGAATATAAATTTCATAAGAAATCCTGCTAAATATTTATCCCATTGTCTACTTGCTTGTGATGTAAACCCAGTAATTGATCGGATAACTCATATTTTAATGATAAAGTTTTTGGCAAACTCTTTAGAGTGGTTTTTTATATAAGTTTTTATTTTTAATTATTTATTTAATGTCTAATTAATTAACATTTTTTATTATCAAATTTAGTTAATTCAGGTATTATAAATAAATAGCACTAACTGAGTGAATAAATTAGTGCTATTTACCAAAGTTTTAGTTTTGCTGAAATTAGTAACTTTGGCAAATTACTAGTAATGGCTTCTCCAAAAGGGAGAGTTTAATGACTCAGTTTCCTTACGTAGACTTGAGCTTTAGCATCATTGGTCATACTTTGCCCATAGACCACGGCTATGAGTTATATGCTGCACTTACCCATTTACAGTCTAAACTCCATTCTTTAGATGACCTTAGTATTCAAACTATTCCTGGTATTCCTGATGGAAACGGTTCATTGCGTCTCAATGACCACTCTAGACTGAGGATTCGCCTACCAGTAGATAAAATACCGTTAGTTTATCCCTTTGCTGGTAAATCGCTAACAATTGGCAAGCACAAAATTCGTTTAGACATTCCCCAAATATATGTCCTTCGTGCTGTGGAGGAATTGCGATCGCGCATCGTTGTGATCAAAGGCTATGAAGAACCAGAGACCTTTTTAAAAGCAGCACAGCGCCAAATAAAGAAACTAGGTATCCAGGGAACACCTAGCATCCCCATAAACGCTAATGGCAAACCAAAACTTAGAACTATCAAAATCAAACAGTTTAAAGTTGTAGGTTTTAGCTTGGAAGTCACGAATCTCTGCAATGAAGATTCGTTGAGTTTGCAAATACACGGTATTGGTGGAAAGCAGAAGATGGGTTGTGGAGTCTTTGTCCCAAGCAAGGAAAAACAATAAAAGTTGCTCGAATATCTATGATTGAGAATGCAATTAATTCCAAAATTCAACTAGATCTGAGCGATCCAACTATGACATGGTTGCACCGTGCAGGGATGGCAGGACTTTGGATGACACTCAAGCAGTTAGAACAACTATATCCAATACCCCAAAAAAGACCAGGTAGTTTAACTTGGTTACTGACTCCGCGCACTATCAGTCTTTACTGGGAAAGTGAAGATTTCAGTGTTTTAGACTGGTTACTTAAGCAATCATTCCAAATTAGTAATGAAGGATTAATCAAGCTCACTGCTTTGAATTTTGTAGAATTGGATCTTCAAACACAGATAATAATCCACTTAGGAATTACAGGAACATTTCTCCAACATAATCAGTTTTTTAAGTCAGCAGGCAAAGAATCCATATCGCTGGCTGTTAATGGTGTAAAACTTGTAGATGAGTATCAAAAAGCTGCATCCTATGCTCATCAGCATTTTGCCAAAAAGCTCTGCACTAAAGATGGGCAATTATTGCAAGAGCCAATTGGTATAGCAGGTTGGCTTTATCCAGGAGCAGTGGTTCGTCATTATGCTTTTAAAGCACAAACTAAATTTCAGGAAAAACCAGAACATGCTCTAGCTTTATTATTTGCACCTGTAGCATGTCAATATTTTATTTTGCGCTCGCACACCCAAGCAACAACGAAGCAGTATGCCTTAGTTATACCTGAAGTAAATGATCTAGAAGTTTATAGTGCACGTTTCTCAAATTTAGGCGACTTGAGTTGCAAACATTTCTATGTATCTAGTTTAGGAGATGCAGGGTTAAGATTTCTTAGTTATGAAATAGCTAGAGAGCTAGTTCAACAGCATAAACTCCAAAGATGTCAGGTAATTTCATTTAGAAATGTAACTTGGTCAAAACAGCAAAAAACGCGCACAGAAGTTGCTTTAGTAGAAGCAAATGAAGAAGTTCAGCTTCACTACAAGCTGGTTATTAGTTGTTTTCCTGAATACGAAGTTTTTAAACATAGTTCAGGCAATTTCATCATTACCAGTATGTGTCAATGCATAATTGCTGATAACCTAGCAAATAGTTTACCTTGGTGGTCTAATTTCTATGCCTTAACTAAAACTAAAAATTCATTTAAACAAATTTTTCACGAAAAAGAGGGAATCTGCAAAATGATTCAAAATTTTGAATGGAACATCAATGAATATAAATTGTTTATTGAAACTTGTCATGAAGCATTAAAAGTAATATATGCAAAAATTTATAGCAAGACAAAAGAAGATGAATATGCACAAATAGAGCGAGAAAATACACGTATTATATCTCAATTAGGACGTTGTACAAATGCTGCTACTTTTCGGGAATTTATTTCCAGACTCTGGGGAAGAGCAGGACATCTTTCAACTCTTGAAGAGCATTGGGAAGAATTACTACCAGTAACTACAGGAATGATAGATTGGAAGATAGCAAGAGATTTAACTATTATTGCTATTGCTAGTTATCCAATAAAACGAAATAAAAATGCTCAAAATTTAAAGCAAGAGCCAACGAAGGCTTAGTAAAGCTTACAAAAATTTAATATTAATGTATCAAAAGGTGTTAAGTTATAAGGATTTTGCACATGTTCCATCTTTACGGCAATATTTTGACTTGTTACGGAACTGCAGCTAATAATCGTGGAGAAAATGAAGGTAACATCACTACTTTACAAAAAATATTTTGGAAAGGAGAAGTTCACACTACTGTTTCTGCTGAAGCTATTCGTTGGGCATTGCGGTATTACTGGCAAAATATGGGTTATCCAGTCAATCTAGTTTGGGATGAGAATGCTCAACCAGAGGCAGATTACATATTGCAAGATGCCAATCATGACAATGCACGTTTTATTGATGATGATGTATTGGGATTTATGAATTTAGAAGCAGCAAAAGTTGAAGCTGCTATCAAAATCGAAACTGATGTTCAGGACGAAGCATCTTCTAATAAGAATAAAAAACCTGCCAAGGGCAAAACAAAGCCAAAAGGTACTAAATTGACTAAAAGGGGTGTACTAGAGGTAACTCGTGCTGTATCAATGATTCCTTATAGTGGAAATATTACCTTTAATGCTGTAAGTGGAAAAAAAAGTAATACTTCTCTTTATGGCACAGAAGTTCATGCTACTCGTTATCAGTATGGGTTTGCAGTAACTCCTAATAGTCTCAAAGATAAATCTCGGATTAATGCTATTCTGGATGGCTTAATTTCGATTGGTGAAGTCGGAGGAAATCATGCTCGTTTTCTATATGATTTCTCTCCTGAGAGTATTATTCTTAGATGGACACATGATTTTTCTCCTCGCTTTCTCTATTGCTTTGCAGAGGATGAACGAGGACAATTATCAGTTCTTAACTTAAGAGGACGGATAGAGGCTGGAGATATTAATCCTAAAGAATTATGGATAGGAGGAGCTATTTCTAACAGTCTAGGAGATTTAGGAGCAAATGTATTTTCTGGAGTGAAGGCAGCATCAGAAGCATTAAAACAGGTGATTGCTAAAGATTTGCAGTTGTCTTCTAGGAGTTTGTAGCATGACAACTATCACATTAAAAGTTGAAGTTCCCATCGCTTGTTTTCGTGAATCTCGTGCTAGGGAATATGTCAAAACTTATCCAGTACCACCACCATCGACGGTTTATGGAATGCTGTTATCTCTAGTAGGAGAGGAAAATAGGTACAAACATTGTGGCGTAAACCTAGCGATCGCATTGTTATCTAACCCAGAAAAATCAGTTGTGATGCGGAAATTTCGGAGATTTAAACATAAGGATATCCAGCATCCTAGTAATGCTAAACCTGACTACCAGGAGTTATTGACAAATATTGAATTTTTTGTTTGGGTGACTAAAGGAACAGATAAGGCTAAGCCAACTTTAGCAGAACGATTGCAGCAAGCATTTGCTAATCCTACCTCGATCAATCGTTTTGGTGGACTGTGCTTAGGTGAAAGTCGGGATTTAGTTAATGCTGTGACTCTTTCACCGCAAAAAAAGGATGAGGAGCTACTGCGGTGGTTAGTTCAAGATGAAGATGGTTTAATAACTTTGCCGTATTGGGTGGATCATGTTGGATCACGGGGAACACGGTGGTTGCATTATATACTTCAAGATTCCCAACTATGGCAACCACCTGAGTTGTCGTGGACTGTAATTCAAAGTACTTGAGATATAAAAAATAAATTTTTAGCAAGTATCTCTCGTTGTTGAGTTTGTAAAATAGAATAAACAGCTTCAATCTTTTGTGGCATGGGGGATTGAGCACTTTAACACCGCTCTAAGATGCTTGCAATACCTTAAAAGCCTTAAATCATAGATGTTTCGAGCTTGACCTGCTAGGCTGAGATCATTACTATTTGCAAACTTACCATTTCCAATTAGTAGTTGCTTGTAAAATAGTGTGGAAGCCTATATCAATAAAATATGTTTAGCCATTGTGGTGCTTCAACATTTTATGCCGTCAGGCGTTGAGCAGGCTTTATAAGTAGTGCCGTCCAAAAAAGATAAAACGTACTTCAACATTTTATGCCGTCAGGCGTTGAGCAGCCCAGATGCTGAGTCCTCATCTGCAAAAATGGTGTATGCTTCAACATTTTATGCCGTCAGGCGTTGGGCAGCGGAAGATTGTGATTAACTTGACTTCGGCTGATTTAGTGCTTCAGCATTTTATGCCGTCAGGCGTTGAGCTTTTATTTCACACTATCGAAAACTAAATATTAACTTGTTAAGGAATGGTTTTAAGAATTAGACTTGTCAGTTAACAAATAAAGTACCTATCAGCAACTGTAATGAAACAGGGAGAAGCATGATATCAATCGGATACTTTCAGTAGACCACCTACTGAGGATATTTAGTGAGCTACTCCGCAAGGCATTTGATGAACTGTCTACAAACTTTTTGAAATAGCACTCACTCAGGAAGCGATCGCTTAATATGAAAACTGATATGTTGTGCTCACATTAGTCTTTCAAATACCAAATTCCAACAGGTTGTAAAATTTCTGATATTGCTTCTAAAAGCCTCAGCAAAAGAAAGAGACGTGAATTGAACCACGTCTCTAATTTTCCGTAAATTGTTGATAACTAAGCTACATCTGCTACTAGCAATCCGTTGGCAGCAATAATTAGAAGCTGGGCTTGTAAAGGAGTGCCACAACAGAGTTGGTCATCGCTATTGGAGGGTTGTGCTACCCATTTACCTTCGAGATTCTGATAAAAAGTTCCCAGCAAATGGTAGCCGCTCCAGACTCGGTACAGTTCTCCAAGCTCATCTGGCACTGAGTCAATCTCGATTTCTGGTGCTATCTCAGTTAACTGGTCAATATAATTCTCAAACTCTGATTTAGCCAAAGTTTCGTCATCAGATACCTCTTGTGTAATCTTCATATCAAATAACCTCACTTATGGGGTTTAACAAAAGGCGATCGCAATCTGTGGACGAAGGGCAATTACTAACTGTGCGATCGCAGTTCCGTTGCAGTCTTGTGTGATCAAATTCATATTTTTCGCCCTGTCAAAAGTAATAAGAAGAAAGAAGCGCAGTGCGCTTCTTGATGATGGGTGTCGTTCTTACACAGCTAAAATTGCGTTTATGGCTTCTTGGTCACTGTGCCAAGCCAGGCGCTCATCGCTGTTGCAGGGTTGAGAAATCCAAAGTCCATCAACATTCTGGTAGAAGGTGCCGAGTAAGTTAATCCCTTTTTCGCCACCCCAGACGCGATACAACTCGCCAAATACATCGGGAACAGAATCGATTTCGTAGTGTGCTGCTTGCTCTGATTGTTGAACCAGGTAAATCGCAAGGTCAAGTTGGGCGATCGCTTGATTATCTAAAATCGCTTGAGTCATAATTATGATCTCCATAGTTTTGGAATAGAGAGGCGGTTCGTTTTCCAGGCAAGCCGCCTTCTCTATTACCAATCTACCGTAAAGAACTTTATGGTGTCAATATATTTGCGTAAAGATTTTTGCGCTATACTCCTGATATAAGTTTTTTTATGGGAGAGATACTTGTGTCGCGAGTTGCGGAATTAAGAAAACGCTCAGATCTTACACAACGGGAGTTAGCCAATTTGATAGGGGTTACAGAAACCACTGTTCGCAATTGGGAAAACAACCGCAGCGGAGTCGAATGGTTTGAGCGTATTGCAAAGCTATGTACTGCACTGAACTGTACACCTAATGAATTGTTCGGCTACGAAAAGGTAGGGGAAAGCGATGATTAATCCTTCTACCATCAACCCTCTCACCCTGCCTTCAGTGGCATTAGAGGAGCGATCGCAGTTACCCATAACACCCTGCATTTACTTCGCAATTGATTCTGAAGGCGTTGTTCAGTATATTGGCAGGGCTGAAAATTTAAAACAGCGCTGGGTTTCGCATCATCGTTATGAATACCTGAAGCTTTGTAGTCAGGTGAAAATTTCTTATTTACAAATTGACGACATTGTATTTTTACCCGAAATTGAAGCTGCATTAATTAGGCACTTTGACCCTCCAATTAACAGAATGGGGGGAGCCTGGATTAATTCTGTTGACAAGCCAAAAGGATTGAAAGTAAGGCGAATTGTAAAGCAAGAAGTTGATGCTCCAGGGTTGGGCGATCGCATCAAGCAAGCAAGCAAGGGAAGCTAGCAACCGCCCAGTTACACAGCTTGCTAAGGAAGTTGGGATATCTCGTAACTATTGGTATCAGTTGGAAGCCGAGGCTGTTTTAGGCGGAGTAGCAGAAGAAACTCTTCGGAAAATCGAAGAAGTTTTAAGTGTCGATCTGGGAGTACGCTTTAATGATTAATCCTTCTACTATCAATCCCCTTGCTTTACCCTCAATGCCTTTAGGATGGAAAAAGGCTTTACCTAAGTGTGCGTGCATATATTTCGCTATTGACGCAAGCAATCAAGTTCAATACATAGGACAAACGCATAATCTTAAGACAAGATGGATTAATCATCACAGGTTAAAACATTTGCAAGATATGGATGGTGTGCGTCTGGCTTGGATGGAAATAAGCGATACAAGCCTATTACCAGAAATTGAGCAAGCTTTAATCGCTTGGTTTGATCCACCCATTAATCGACTCAGAGATGGGACGTGCAACCCCTCAACTGACAAGACAAGAGTTTCAACTTACATAGATCAAAGATTAAAAGAGCTTGCCGAGAAGGTTGGTGCTAGTCAGGGCAGATCTTTGAGCAACTATGTCGAGCAGCTGATTAAGCAGGATGTAATTAGGGCACAGAAGGAGGGAGAAATAACTGATTGATATTGCGACCAACCCCCTTTCTCTTCCTTCAGTCTCACTGGAAGAGCGATCGCATCTGCTCACAAGGAGCTTATTTACTTTGCTGCCAATTTTGAATGAAACCAACTATGAACCAACAACTGAATTATTTAACGTGTGCCAAGGCTTAAAAAGCTGTCTCTAAAGAAATGAGAAGAGAGCAAAGTAAGGCGATCGCTAAAAATTCAATGATGTAATATCAAAATTTCTGGATATCCAGAAATTTTGATATTGGCAGCGTCCACAGGCTAGTTACCAGGATTATCGCTATGAAACGAAGACAGTGGTCAATACTACATTTTGGTGGGATGCACCTGTTGATCGACGCTGACGGTAGGATACAGCTGGCGAATGGTAGGTGACACCCCTCACCCCCACGATTTTATAGGGTTTAAGACGCAATCCTCATAATGCGATCGCCTTTTGAAAGCCTTGTTTTATCGTTTAGTTGAGGGGTATTACCCCCTATTCGCCAGCTGTATCCGGTAGGAGTTGGAATTGAGCCTGATTCAAAAGTGGCGATCGCCCTTCAATAAGGACAACTGGCACAAATGGGACTGCTTGGAGTTTGCTCGCTTTCCTCCAGAACTAATCCTCCCAAACTGCCATAAATTCTTCCCACTCCTGGTCTATGAAGCGGGGATCGCATTCAACTTTACCGCCGCTATCAAATTTGGGTGCAACTCAGTCTTATCGAGAGTTAAATAAATGACCTGACAAATTTCCTCAACCGCTGGAGGTAATAATTTTGTCTCTGGTTGTGGTGCTTGCGGGAGTTCATACTTGCCAGTCTAGCAATCGCTTTGGGGTAGGGATAGTTTGGAAAATTTTTTAACCTTCAATCCTGTGATGGGTTAGGGGTATGCTGAACTGGTAGCAGCAGTGTATCTTCAATCTGCTGTCGTACTTCTCGGCTTACATAACACTCGCTTTTTAGGCAATCTACTAGTAGCTGATTTGCATCGTAATACTGCTGCAACAGTTTTATTTGTTTGCCACTTAACTGCCAATCATGACCAATATTGCGATACTCAATCATTGCGGCTCTGAGTTTTCGAGTCCATGCTTGACCATTTGTCTGCCACCAATGCTTAAACACTTCTTCATCATTCACCGCAGGTACTTGTCCTTTGAGTTGTTGGAGAGATCGCCTTAATTCGAGGGAGAGGTCACAGTCAAGGTTGCAGATTCTTTCGAGGTAGCGTCTGAAGTGAAAATCATTGTCGAGGTCAAGGTCGATGCTAATTCGGAGGGTGCTTTCAAGGTAAAAGTCGAGGTTAAGGTCAAGGCTACTTGTACCGATAGTTTTGAGGTTGCAGTTATAAGCGATGGGGAAGACGAGGAAACGCTGGGTGAAGTTAGTGGCTAAGCCAAAGGCAGTTCTGAGGGTAAGGGCATCGCCAAAGTCGAGAGCAAGAGTGCTGTCAAGGGCAAGAGCAAGGGGGTTTTCAAGGAAGTAGATGTAGATGTCGTCACTGGAGGAATGTATAGTGCCAAAGCCGGCGGGGTTAAGTTTGAAGTAGACAGATCGAACAGCAGCAGATTTATATGGAGAGTCTACAGAACTAGATTTTTCTTCAACCCATCTGAGAAACTGCTGTAATGTATCATCATTTGCTACGAGGTCATCAATGCGATGTTTCATCAACTGAAAAAAATCATCAGCATCGCCCAACATCCCCACACTCAACAAGAAAACTTCTCGCCAACGCTTGTCGGTGATATGACTATCTAGCTTTTGAAACACCTGCTGAGAATTACAATTTAAGGTTATTTGTTTAGCGGTGAAAAACTCATGAAATGTTAGATGAGAAAATGAATAAATTCTCCATGCCCGTTCTACCAGTAATCCATGCTGTGCCTCAATGGATTTTAATACTGCTTTGCTTTCTAACAGTAATGCTTCTGGGTCGGTTTGGGTATCAGGTAAATTCTTAATGTAATTACTTATGTATTCTTCTGCATCGGTTTCCTTGAAAAAGTAATTTCCTTTCTCAAAGGTTTCTAAGGCAATCTTGCTCAGTAGGTGTTGTTTATGTTTGAGCGCAAGTTTATGGTATACCTGATCGCGTTCAATTCTGCGTGTACCATCCCATTTTTTCAGTAATATATATACTCCTTCTTCGTAAAGATCAGAACGACTAGAAGGAAAATCTGTCGAATCTCCAAACAGCAAACATAAAAGTGTCAAGAGTAAGGGATTAGTTGCTAGTTCTTTGATCGGCGGATTTTGTTCGAGCTTTTCAACAAACTGTTGGGCTTTTACGGGGTCTTTATCCTGAAACCATTTGGTAGCAAACTTGGTAATCTGTTTTTGATTAAAGTCGGCAACCTCAACCTCAGTAAAGTGTTCAAACTTGTATTCATTGGCAGCAATCCGGCAGGTAATCACAAAATAGCTGGCATCGTACTGAGTAGAAACTTTCTCTATTTCTCTTAAAACCCTGTCATTGTCTGCTTGCCTAACTTCATCTAACCCATCTAGCAACACAATTGCTCGACCCTGACGCAACAGCGTTTTAGTTATTTCCTGGTCTGAAATATCGTTGAGAGCAAATTGGTCATTGATATATTGCAATAAACTTGGTTGCTGAGGTTCTTCAGCAAAGGCTTTGAGTGTAATAAAAATTGGAACACGATCGCTTAAAAAGCACCCTAAGTTACATTGAATTGCAATTCTCCTTAAAAAGGTTGTCTTGCCTGCCCCTGGCTTTCCTAAAATCATCAGTTTGGAGTATCGTTCAACAGATTTCAAACCTTGAACTCGCTTCTCTACCACCCGACTCAGCCCAATGCGCTCAAAGTCTTCAGGTTTGCAATTTTTCAAAAGCTCAGCTATCTCTAAGCGTCTGCGTCCTGTAATTTTTTCCAGAATATTGACATCGGTGTAAATGTCATTTAGCCCGATGGGGTGAGTCATGTCCAGAACACGCATCCATCCACATTGTTTTTGGATATATGCGCTCAGTTTTTCTCTTACCTGTTGCACCAAATCATCAATACTAGGGGTTTTGCCTACTTGCTCTCCCCCTGTTCCTTCCGCAATCTCAACCCAATCTAAATCTAATGCAGTGCAGATTTCCTGAAATATACGTTTATCAACAGGTTTTCTGGCAAAGCAATTAATGATTGTTTGACGGCTACATCCAACTACTCCTGCTAAATAGTCCTGTGTCCATCCTTTGAGTTTAAATGCTGCCTTAGCCTGCTCAAGTCCTGCTTTCGATACCTTAAGAGATCGCGTCATAGCTGTGAGTGCAACTTTGACATAAGTATTACATAACTCTAATAGCCTTCTCTGACCAAGAGTAAGTTGAAAACTCGTACTTTAAAAGAAGAAGAAAAAACCTGGATTTTACCCAGGTATGAACATCGAAAGTACGAGGCAACAACCATGAAATCTGATAGTCAACCCCGCAATTCCAATCTTAATTCAACTTCGACTGGAGTGCTGTTAAAGCAAGCAGCAGAGAATTTACCCACCTCCAACGAACAGCCGTTTTATACAATGCTCAAACAGTTGGTAAGCGCTGTCAGCAAAGACAGTAGTAACAATGTTGCAATTGTGGCGATCACTGCAATGTTTTTTGCTTTTGCTGTAATGCTGTTGAAACCAGCAACACCTGTAGTTAATCCAAGAGCGATTAACGTGCATAGCAATTCCACTACCACAGTGACAAATCACCAAGAGCAAAACCAACGCATTGATGATGGCACTGATCGCGGGTCATAGTTGAAGAAGCGATCGCCATGCTTGTAAAATTTTTCAACCGAAGAGTGATCGCTTCACTTAAGTGTGATGGACTTGTGTAAAACTAATGTCATAGTTGTGGCAGGTTGACGATGGGTAGATCTTGCCGAGCATCGAAAGTTGGACTGGAAAAAGCTGAGGCAGCATTCAAACTCAAAGGATGGACACAAGAATACTTGGCGGGCGTTATCCAACGTCGCCGCCCAACAATCATTAATTTTTTTGCCAGAAGACCTGTTGACAAGAGTGTCTTCCAAGCGATCTGCACTGAATTAGGCTTGGAGTGGGGAGAGATTGTAGAACTGGAGTCAGAATTAGAGCAGCCCAGCAAATCTGATATGGATACAGCACAACAGAACGCTAGTGAAATTATTCAAGAACTAAGCGGCACTACACAGCTTTTGACTGATGAAAAAAGCTATGCATTTGCTATTGCTGGTACTGTCTCTACAGAGGACATAGCAAAGCTCAAAGCGATCGCTGCTCTTTTAAAAGATTTAGCTCAAGATACTTCTATAAAAATTATTGATATTGAGTCTGGAAGCATCAAACTGATTTTGGAAGGTTCTCAACAAGGACTTGAGCGACTTGAAGCTTTATTTAAATCAGGACAACTAGAAGATGTATTGGGCATTTCTGTAGAAGATGTTGAGTTTGTAGCGCTCCAGAATTCTAATTCCGATCAACAACGATTGGCATTTACTATTGCTGGTGATGTTACTGAAAGTGACATAGCAATATTAAAAGCTGCACTTGCTGAAAATTCAAATGCTAAGGTATCCAAAAAGAATATACAGCAGCCAGCTAGAGGATTGGACTTCTCCTGTCAAAATTTTCGTGGGTGCTCCTTCAAAGGTCAAAACCTTGAGGGTGCAAATTTTAGTTATGCAGATATCCGCTCTTGCGATTTTACAGGGGCAAATCTTAGGGGAGCTAACTTCACTTATGCTCAAGCTGGACTGCAAAAGCGTTGGGCTATTTTTTTAGTTTGTGTTTCTTGGGTGCTATCTGGAATTTCAGGATTTTTATCAGCCTACACTGGACTATTGATAACTTCTATATTTGACACTTTAAGTCGAGTAAATCAGGTTAGCATCTGGACTGCCTTAATAGGAATAATTGTTATTATTATAGTTATCATTCGCCAAGGATTAAACTTAGCCTACGCCGGATCTGTCGCCTTCGCCGTCACCGGAGCCTACACCGTCGCCTTCGCCGTCGCCGGAGCCTACGCCGGGTCTGTGGCCTACGCCGGAGCCGTTGCCTTCGCCTTCGCCTTCGCCTTAACCTTCGCCTTCGCCTTCGCCTTCGCCGGAGCCTACGCCTACGCTGGAGCCAGAGCCGTCGCCTTCGCCGTCGCCTTAATCTTAGCCATCGTCTTAGCCTTAGCTGGAGCCAAAGCCGTTGCCTTCGCCGTCGCCGGAATTTTATTTAGTGCTTACATAACTGGGAGAGCAATGAAAGGGGATGAAAAATACGCCATTATTCGGAACATTGCTGTTGCTTTTGCAGCCTTTAATGGTACAAGCTTTCGCAACGCCAACTTGACTGATGCCAATTTCACATCTGCCACACTTAAAGGCACAGATTTTAGAGAAGCTATTTTGACTCGCACTTGTTTTTACAAAACTAAAAAACTGGATCGTGTTCGTCCTGGAAAAACTTACTTGCAAAAAGCACAAGTGGTAAGGGTGTTAGTGACAGGGTGGGGACAAGAAAAAAACTTTGATCGTGAAGATTTGCGAGGGATCAATTTTCAAAGTGCGAATTTAGTAGATGCAAGTTTTATTGGTGCAGATTTGAGCGGAGCAAACTTACAAAATGCAAATTTATCCGGAGCAAGACTAGTACGGGCACAACTGGACGGAACTGATTTAACAGGCGCTACTCTCACTGGAGCATACATTGAAGACTGGAGCATTACCACTGATACAAAATTTGATGGGGTCAGGTGTGAATACGTTTATATGCGGCTGCCCACGAAAGAAAACTTTGACCCGTTTCGCAAACCAGACAACAGACAGGAGGTATTTGCGGATGGTGAGTTTGGGGATTTTATTAAACCAATCTTTGACACCCTCGACCTTTACCATGCTCAAAGTGTAGAACCCCGTGCTATTGCAACTGCATTCAAAGAACTAGCAGAAAACAACCCAAATGCAGAACTGGAAATAGTTGCAATAGAAAGGCGGGGTGAAGATAAATTTTTGCTTCGTGCCAAAACTGCTCCTGAAGCTGACAAGTTGCAATTGGGTGCAGAATATTTTGAAATATATAACGAGCTAAGGGGATTAGCCGAACAAGAATTAAAAGCATTGATAGCAGCAAAAGATAACAGAATTCGTAGTTTAGAAAATTTTGTTACTCAGGCGCTACAACGCCCTAGTTATTATTCAGATGTAGGACAGGTAGCTACTATGACTAACAATCAAGGTAGCTTTAAAGTTGGTGGCGAGATCAGAAATGTGCAAGGCGATAACAACAAAGTAGTGACGGGCCGCAACATCAACACAAGTGGCGGTAACTATAACGAGCGCATTCAAATCCAAGGTAATTATTATACTGCTGCACAACAGCAGAACCTTGCCCAAGCTGCTGCCGAGATTCAGGTATTACTAAAACAGTTAGAGCAAACTTACCCAACTACTACTACATCAGAGCAAATGATAGTAGCCGCAGAAGCCATCAAGCACATTGAGAGTAATCCATCATTGAAAAAACGTGCAATCAATGCAGCAAAAGAAGGTGGGTTGCCTGCACTTGAGAAAGCGATTGATAACCCAGCAGGTGCTTTTATTGTTGGCGCTATCAAAGGCTGGCAGGAAGCAGAAGATTAAGGAAACGAAAAGCGATCGCCCATCAAAAGTAAAATTTTCCAACTATGCCCAACAAAAAACCCGCCTTTTGAGAAACCTGGGGGAGAAACGGGGGCTGGTGTAGAGCGACGAATTATTTGACCGTAGCGACAAATTAAAAGTCAAGTTTTTCACAGATGCAAGCTTTACTGGAAGCGCATCTAATTTTTGGGTTTTCTGATATGGAGTTGTAGAAATTGCTTGAATAGATAATGAAAAAGCATTTAGATTAATGACAAACAATCTGGCGTTATAGTCGAATAATTTGTCGCTCTACAGCTCCTTCTAACTTCTTGGCAAGCTGTTGTTGTGTTCCATACAATCTCTGTAAAGCTTTCTCGGCTCGTTCTAAACCTTGAGGAGTGGCGCTGATAGTTTGCTTTCTCTTGGTCATGCCTGGCAGATGAGAGTTTATAGCTTACATTATTTGCACAATCACAAACCAAGCATAGGGCAATCACAAAATAATTTTAGATAAACCATTAGCCAGTCAAAACTGAAGGAATTCCATTCAATGCTAAAAGAAGCAACCTTGTTTCTCCAGTTCACCGAAGAAACAAGGTTATAAATATGGAATCTAATCGTCGTAGATCTCGCATTTCCAATAAGACAGATGCCGCTCAAGCATTTTTAAGGGGAGTAGCAAAGAATTTACCTGCTACCTCCAACGAACAGCAATTTCATGCACTACTGAAGCATCTAATGAAGGTTGTGGGCAAAGACAGCAGCAATAACGTTGCTATTGTGGCAATAAGTGCAATGTTTTTTGCGTTTGCCTTGCTAGTGTTAAAACCAGCAACATCTCCGGCTAATCAACCACCGATAAACTTGCAAATTCACCACACTACCACGGTGACAACTAATCAGGAGCAAAATCAACGAGTAGATCCTGTATTAGAGCCAGGATCTTAGTCAAAGGATGAGGCGATCTGGCTTATCTTTGCGATAAATCTGAACCTTGTAAATTTATTCTTGTTAAAGATGCTTGCTGTAAATTTGCACGAGATAAATTTACTTCTCTTAATTCTGCACCGTAAAGCTGAATGAGACATAAATTTTCTCCAGTAAAATCTCTTTTACCAATGCAATAGTTACCTAATATGTTATGCCCCCTAGCACCTGCGTCATTTATATCATTCATTAGTGAGCCTCCTTTTATGTTTCCAATATTTAAGGAAATGTCTTCTTATCTAGAGAACTTAGTTATGTAACACAAATATGCTTTGCATATTTTGTGACTCGCTGTACCCTCCCAGAATGGGAGGTTCCATATACTCAGCAAAATACAAGACATTTCTCAGACGACTGCGGGAGGCAAGAGAAGAAGCTAATTTGACGCAAGTTGAAGTCGCCAAAAAGCTCAACCAGCCTCAGTCGTATGTTTCGCGGTGCGAGTCAGGTGAAAGGCGCGTAGATGTAGTAGAACTGAGTGATTTTGCGATAATTTACAAGAAACCTTTGGATTACTTTGTAGATTTCAAATCTGCTAACGATAGTGATTTAAATACTGCCCAATAAGAGTGTCCATCAAGTAATAGCCCCTGAGGAATTGTTGCTACTCCAAAAACATTGGGGCGATCGCTGTCATTTTACTTTTGAGAGCCATTTATATTTCTGGATATCCAGGAACTTTGAATACGTCACTATCTGCGAAACACAACAATAACTTCTCAAAAGTCAAAGAAATAAATAACACCATTCTGATGGCTTAAGGGTAGGTCTTGACCTTAGCCTTGAATTTTTGCTATGAGATGATAAGGCGATCGGTCTATTGCTCAACTCACTAGCTTTTAGCATTCATTTCCATCAACAACTTGGAACTAACAACATTCGCGCCTCAATTTCCTCCCATGTTGTGGGGGACACCCGCACAGATGCTTGTTTACACTGAATAAGTAGGTGATTAGCGTAGAGATAATTGGACAGTGCTTGAACCTCTGACTCAGATAAATTAATTATGTCTGCGCTAAGATTAAAAGCATTAAGTAGAGTTTGTTGAAAGCACTGAAGAAATGTCTGATGCGCTTCTTGCGGTTGTGTTTTATCAAGAACTTTAGTTTCTAGTTCGTTGAGTTCGTTAATTAGCATAGTGAAATTAACGCTATTGAAGATTTTTGATTCTTCAAGTTGACGAGTGTAATTAATAGCGTTGGCAATGGGGATGGCGTAGGCGTTGACGATGGCAATGGCTTTGGCGATGGCATCGGCTTCGGAGTAGGCGATGGCGTTGGCGTAGGCGATGGCGTTGGCGTAGGCGATGGCTTTGGAGATGGCTTTGGAGATGGCTTTGGAGATGGCTTTGGTGTAGGCGATGGCGTTGGCGATGGCATTGGCGATCGCAACTGCACGTTTACCCACAGGTTTAAAATCCGCAGCAGATCCAGTTGTTGCCTGTTCTGCCCAGTTTAATAAAGCTTGTAGTTTCGGTGTGTCAATGTACTTTTGCGCTTCCTTTTCCATCCGCAACAGTAAATCATCTGCACCACCCCGCATTAAACCAGCTACTAATAAAAACACTTCTTTCCAGCGTTGATCGCTTAGGTGTTCAGTAACTAATTGCTCAACTAGGCGATGGTCATCAATATATTGTGCTGTTAAATATTCCTGTAGTGTCAGATGAGAGAAAGAAAATATATCCTCTGCTCGTTCTACCAAAATCCCTTGTTGAATAGCGATTGCATTCAAAACTGCTTGACCGTCTAAATGTTGAGGTGCATTCAAATTGCTCGCCAAAAATGTTTTGATTTGCCCAACAATATCACGCTCAGAAAAGAACAGCCTGTCTGACTCAAAACCTGTATAGGCAATCTCCGATAATAATATTTCTTCTAGTTCTGTGTGCAGACCTTGATAAATTTCATCTTGAAGAATTCGCTTTTCTGATGCCCATTCTTCTAGCAATATCCGCAGTGCTTTGCGGTAAAGAACACTACGATTATTCGGAAAGTTCTGGGAACGGTCATATACTAAACACAAGAATGTCAGCAATAAAGGTGTATGGGCTAACTCTTTAGCGGCTGTATGTTCTGCTTTTTGCAATAATTCCCAACATTTCTTGCCTGTCTGAGCTTGTTTATCCGCTTCTGAATGAAACCAATTATAAATAAATTGCTGAATTTGGGTATCATCAAAATCAGCCATTGCTACATCAGTAAAACGGCGAAAACCACTGCGGTAAGCCGCTGTGCGACAAGAGGCAATAAAGCGATTTTTATCGTAAGTATCAACAAAATTTTGAATTTTACTAATCACCTCATTCAAGTTTTGTGTTGGCACTTCATCTAAACCATCTAGCAGAATAAGTAATTTTCCTTCTTCTAAAGCTTTGCTAGTAAATTTATCAGATGATGGAAATCCGCAAATGTTAAACTCTTCAGCAATAATTTTCTCTATATCAATATCACTATCAGTAAAAGTTTTTAATTCAATAAAAACTGGTATACAGGTGTATTTAAACCCTCCTTTTTTACCTTTGAGTGCTTCTAGCCCCATCTTTCGCAGAAATGTTGACTTCCCAGCACCAGGCCCACCAAGCACCATCAAATATTGCTTATCGTTAGCAACAATAATTCCTTCTTGTTTACCTTTATCTTGAGGTTGAAACCTGCGGCTATTACCTTGGCGATAGAATTGTTCTAAATTTTCGATAGATTCAAAACTACGGATGGCATCATTATTTAAAAATTGAACTGCTGTATAGACCGATTCTAGTTTTACAGGTTCACGCATTCCTAGTACTTTGAGAATACCGTGACGTTCTTCGTAGTTCTGAACATAGTGCTTTGAGGCATTAAAAATTAGCTCCCTAGTTTCTTCATTTAGGGTTTTGCCAAACAATCCTAAAAGCTTACCTCCACCTCCCCAAAGTGACTGAAAAATAGGAACGGCTACGCCACTAACGGCTGATGCCGCTGCCGCTGCTATTAAAGGTTCCATTCCTGTCATAAAATTACCAGTAAATCTTTTTAAAATTTAAAGCATTCTTGCGCTATTTGGCTTGAGGTTCAGTTATGACAATTTACCTAAAGCCTTTTCTGGTATATTTTCATAATTCCTGCGTCCGTTAATGATTTCCAACTGGGAATTCATCGCTATCCATGAAAAGCGCCGGAAGTTGCGATCGCCCCGCAGAGATTAATGGCGCTTTTAGAGTTATTTGTTTTCCCTTGATGTCCAGAAAATTATGGATGACAAATTTTTGAGAAAAAAGTGCGATCTGCCTCAGCCATCCTAATGACAAGTAGGAGTTCTCGGATTTGCTGGGGGATATGATTTAGGGTAAGAGCGAGTGCCTTAGCGAGGAGTAAAAACACCAGAGCGGTCTCCTGGGGAATCTTCAAAAATTGCCCCGCGCTGTTTCAGGTCACGTTTCATATCCTCAGTAAGTCCTGAATTTTCTATGAATAGAGCATTTTTAACTATGGCACCGCGGAGGTCGGCATCGCTGAAGTTGGCACCGCGGAGATTGGCATAAATTAGATCGGCACCGCTGAGGTCGGCACCGCGGAGATTGGCACCGCGGAGATTGGCACAAATTAGATCGGCACTGCTGAGGTCGGCACCGCGGAGATTGGCACCGTGGAGATTGGCATAAATTAGATCGGCACCGTGGAGATTGGCATAAATTAGATCGGCACCGCGGAGATTGGCATAAATTAGATCGGCACCGCTGAGGTCGGCACCGCTGAGGTCGGTACCTTCGAGGTTGGCACCGCTGAGGTTAGCACCTTCGAGGTTGACACTGCTGAGGTTGGCACGGCTGAGGTTGGCACCTTCGAGGTTGGCACCGCTGAGGTCGACACCACTTAGATTTCGACCCTTAGATGGTTGATTGACAATTTTCCACACCAACCGCCATTTGTTGCTAATTATTGTTGCCTCATCAATGACGGTACCGCGGAGGTCGGCACCGCTGAGGTTGGCACCGCTGAGGTTGGCACTGCTGAGGTCGGCACTGCTGAGGTCGGCACTGCTGAGGTTGGCACCGCTGAGGTTGGCACCACTCAGATTTCCACACTTAGATGGTTGATTAACAATTTCCCACACCAACCGCCATTTGTTGCTAATTATTGTTGCCTTATCAATGACAGCACGGCTGAGGTTGGCACCGTTGAGGTTGGCACCGTTGAGGTTGGCACCGCTGAGGTCGGCATCGCTGAGGTTGGCACCGCTGAGGTTGGCACGGTTGAGGTTGGCACGGTTGAGGTTGGCACTAATTAGGTCGGCACCACTGAGGTCAGCACCAGTGAGGTCGGCACCACTGAGGACGGCACCAGTGAGGTCGGCACCACTGAGGTCGGCACGCCTAAGGTCGGCACCAATTAGGTCGGCACGCCTAAGGTCGGCATCGCTTAAATCAGCACCACTCAAGTTTCGACCTCTAACTGCCTGAATGCCAATCTCTTGCACTAGATGCCATTTATCATTGAGTTCGTTGCTTTCGCCACCATCTGAACTTTCGCTCAAAATTTGAACATCTTCAATAGGAAAACCGCTTACTTCTTTTAATTCTCCTAATTTGATGCGAGATATAAGCCGTTCGATATCCTCTGGAGAACCCTCTACAAATAATCTGATACTGCCTTCTTGAATATCAGTGATTTCTATAGTATCTCCTGAATATTCCTGTATAGCAGATTGAAGGATTTTCCAGTTTTTTACTGAATTTATATCGCCTTGTAAGGTGATAACTGCTTTAATTGTTTTACTTTCTTTATCTATTACAGTCACTTGACGGCGAAGTATTTGCAATTGCTTCACCTCCTCATTAATATCAGAGCTAATGCAATTATTTATTTCTAGTCGTTGAGATTGTTTTTCTTGTGAGAATTCCGCAGTTTCTTCCCAATCCAATTTTAGTGCCTCACATCCCGGATTTCTCACGAGGGAGAAAAAAACACCTGGATTAGCCAGATTTAGGATAAATTAATTGACACATTGTTGAATTCACCGCCGATTAAAAATATTTAG
>NZ_JACJQJ010000003.1 GCF_014696615.1 Nostoc linckia FACHB-104
CGGTAGCCCCTACATTTATACGCCAATACAGTTCAGTTAAGAAAATAAATTGACAACAAAACAATAATTTTGGAGGGGGTTTGGGGGACGCAACCGTCCCCCAATCGGGGGCTTGGGGGAGAATCCCCCAATTGTGCTAGCTGTTTCCACAAGCGACAAATCAATCACTAATGAGCTTATCTGAACTGTATTAATTTATAAGCAACTGCGGTGGACAGGTTCCCCGGTATAAAGCAAGTAGCGTGCATATGGTCAATCTAAAATCTAAAATCCTACATCCAAAATTGATTTACGACACTTTAGCTAGCACTGCTTCTGGCTTAGGTGGAGCCGACGCTGTCAAGGGGTCATAGCCTAACTGTTGAGTAATTCGTTTTCTAGCTAAAACGCGATACTCCCAGAAATGTTCGCCAGCAGCACATAAACCCAAATACATATTAAGAACTTGCGGCTTGCTCACCAAAATTGTCCAGAATTGTCGCCAGAATTGTCCACGAATTTCTGGTCTTTTGAAGCCTTGCAGCCAGATTAATTGAGCAACGATGCGTAATCCTTGACCTGGAGAAAACTGCATGGTTTGTTTTCGCTCTTTTAAGGAGCCAATATTGAGACATTGCTGAAAACAGCGTCTCAGATAGTTTTGCGGCTCATACAACGTCCAGAAAGTTTCTACATAGTCTCTGGCAATTTCAGCTAAGGGGCGAGTCGGTTGAAAATTCATCAAGGAATTCTGATCTCCGACTTCCGTTGCACCCACACCTTTGACTAAACGTTGCTCTGTTTGCAGGCGGTTCCATAAAGCTGTATTGGGTAAAGCTTGAAGAATACCTAGCATGGGTTGAGGAATGCTGGTTTGTTCCACAAAAGTTTCAATTCGTTTTCCTGCACCTGTGCGTTCGCCATCAAAACCGAGGATAAACCCTGCATATATCAACATTCCTGCTTGATTAATCTTGCAACAGGCTTCGATCAGGGGATTGCGAGTATTTTGTAATTTGTTTGTCACTTGCAAGCTATCTTGATCGGGTGTTTCAATACCCAGAAAGACTGCATAGAAACCTGCTTCTTGCATTAAATGTAGTAGTTCATCGTCTTCTGCCAAATTTACAGAAGCTTCTGTGATGAAGGTGAAAGGGTAATTGTGTTGCTTCACCCAAGGAATCAATTCTCTTAAGAAACGTTTGACGTTACGTTGATTACCAATAAAGTTGTCATCAACAATAAATAGTGAACCCCGCCATCCTAAATCATAAAGAGCTTGCAATTCTGCGATCGCCTGGCTCGGTTCTTTAGTTCGTGATTTTCGCCCATAAAGGGTAATGATGTCACAAAATTCGCAGTTAAATGGGCAGCCACGAGAAAACTGCATCGCCATCATTAGGTAAGCTTCCCGCTTTAACAAATCAAAACGCGGCATAGGACTCAGGGTAACATCCGGTTTTTCTGGAGAGCGAAAGATTCCTCGGCTTTTACCTTGGCTCAATGCTTCTAGAAACAGGGGAACCGTCATCTCTCCCTCATCCAAAATCAGGTAATGCGCGCCAGAATCCAGAGCATCCTGCGGTAAAGATGTGGGATAGGGGCCACCAACTGCGACTTTTTTACCTAATCGCACAGCTTTTTTGATTAAAGCGTGGAAATCTGGCTTCTGCACCAACATAGCGGAGATAATTACCAAATCGCACCATTGCCAATCGGCTTCTGTTTCCAAAGTGACATTGCGATCGCAAAAGCGAATTTCCCAATCTTGAGGTAGAAGTGCAGCGACAGTAATAATCCCCAATGGGGGAATCGCCGCTTTTAACCCAGCAATTTCCATAAAGCGATCGTAAGACCAAAAGGACTGAGGAAACTGGGGATAAAGCAATAGTGCTTTCATAAACATCCTTGTTGCATCTGTAGTGGACTTTGAACTAAATCAAGATGCAGGGATTAGTTAAAGCATTGGCGCATTCTAGTCCCTACAATAGATTTCTCAACGAGTAATAATTTGCGATCGCAGTGGCTACAACGCTAGTAAAGTAGCTAAAAATCAAAGCTCAGTATGTTTTGCTCTTATTTATTAGTTAGAAAATGCCTTGGCATCAAATAGATTTCTTGAGATAGTTTCAAACTCTATTTCTCTGTGATGTTTGTCGCAAATTTAGCAGATTCTTCAGTTGATTATCTCTACCTGAAGGCAGGTTTGAGGCGAATTTTGGTGTTTATGCTTATTAATCTATATTTTCAACTTCTTCTCACCTCAAAGGTATATTTTATTATTTCATTTGGATAATTACAGAGGAAATAATTACCTATTTAATCCTCAAATACTTATAGATAGAAGCTTTTAGTTAACTGGATATAACCATAGTATGAGTAAGTAAATAATATTGAAGTAATTAATTACCTCGGTAGCATGAGGACATAATTCTCTAATTTGAGAAAATGAAATTGTAAGAGTGAAATATATTACCAATTAACAAACACAGTTGCTTTAGTAAAACACATCCGTAAATCTTTTACTGATGCTTAAGCTTTTAAAACTGCAGGGAGGAAGAATTATGAGACAGACATTGTTGACAGCAATAGCTTTATTTAGCACGCTATCTTTAGCTGCTCCAATTTCTGCTCAAGCAGGGGAAAACCAAACTCAAGTCAAACGGTTACTAGAAACTGGAGCCTGTTCTGGATGTGATTTAACAGGTGTTAATCTCAGCGGCGCTCACTTAATTGGTGCTGATTTGAGAAATGCTAATTTACAAGGTGCTAATTTAAAAGGCGCAAATTTAGAAGGTGCTGATTTAGCAGGCGCAAATTTAGAAGCGGCGAATTTAACAAAAGCCTTCGCCAGTGGTACCAGCTTCAATAACGCTAACTTGACTAATGCTAATTTAAGCGACGCTCATCTACATAATGCTCAAGTAGATGGTGCGGTAATGATTGGAACTAATTTAACTGGTGCTGATGGATTTGATATCAATCTCGGTATCGGTGGCGGAGAAGAATAGTCAACCCCGTGGGGAATTCAAAATTCAAAATTAATACCAATTTGCATTTTAACAGTAGGGGCAAGGCACGCCTTTCCCTAATAATTTCTTGTGCAAAGCAAAAATTAGGAGTAGATGAATACTCCTAACTTTTAAATGCTAATCTCCGGTAATTGATAATTCATTAACCCAGATGCGAGGACAAACTCCTCCTGGTGTTAACTCAACCTCTTTTTCTACACAAACAATAGACTTCAAAACTTCTAAGAAATCACCAGCAACTGTTGCTGATTCAATACTCGTTTTCACACCTTTATTAATTAACCAACCATCAAAAGGTAGAGAAAACGAACCTTGTAAAGCTTTCACCCCTGCATGGAGAGCTTGTAAATCATCAATTAAAACCACATTTTCAGCATTTTCCAAACTTAATTCTTGCTCGGGATCGGCGGCTCTAAATACATGAAAAAAGTTAGGACTAACGCTAACTTTTGCCCCAATACTCGCATTTCCTGTGGGTTGGGCGTTCATTCTTTTCGCAGTTCCAGCACTGTGCAAAAAGCTGGTTAAAACGCCATTTTCAATTAGAGAAATGCGACGAGTTGGGGTTCCTTCACCATCAAAACTTTCTGCGCCAATGTTAGCAGGATGCAGTGCATCATCTGCAACTGAAAGCATAGGAGAAGCAATTTGCTTACCTAAGTCATCAGGAGTAGATAAGCTTTGATTGTCCAAAATATTTTGAGCATTGTACAAGTTAGAAAACGCGCCCAATAAACTTAAAAAAGCTTCGGGAGAGAAAACTACTAAATATTTACCAGTCTTGATTTTTTCATAGTTCAAGTGACTAATAGTTTTCTCGGCTGTTTCTTGAATGCAACCATTAATATCTAGATTTTCGACACCACGGTTGATTCTAAAAGCACCTGCACTGCGTGGTTTTTTCCCTTCCTCTTCAGTTTTGCTGTAAAGATAAACTGATGCTATGGAGTGGGATTCAATTCTGGCTGCACCTTCACTATTGAGGTAAAAACGGTCAATATCTCTTTGCGCCAAACCATTATAAGGTACGCCTTTAATTGCTGGGTGCGCTGAGAGTAATTCTTTTTCAGCTACTACTAATTTTTCTATGAGTTCAGAAACAGGTGCTTGTGCTGCTTTATCGTGAGGTGTATTGTCGATAGGAACTGTAGCTTCTGGGCTAAAATCAGGCACATTTTCTTTGACACCAAAAAAACTAGCTTCATAAGCAGTTTTTAAAGCTAATTCTAATCCTTTGGGGTCTACATCTGTGGTGCTAGTAACACCCATTGTATTCTCTTCATTCCAAACACGAACTGTTACGCCAGAACGGTTAGAAGCTTTAACTTGTTTTGGTTCACCTTGGTCTACTTGGACGCTAGTTTCGTCTACAGTGGAGCCATAAATGTCGAATTTTTTAATGCCAAGCTTTTCTGCATTTTCCTTGGCGTAATTTGCAATTTCGTTGATAGTCGCCATAGTCAATTTTGGATTTTAGATTTTGGATTTATTTGGGATTTGGCTACTGTGTAGTGAATTATAGATTTTAGGATTCAGATTTTGGATTTGTGCTTTTCTTTGAGGGTTTTGATTGATGCAACAGTCATAGATAGAATTTCAGCAGTTTCTTGCATCAGGTTTGTTAGTTTATCTGCTGGAATTATTCCCGATTCAACTAGAATCTCTAACCAATAAAGTGTTTCATCCGCTTCTTCTTCTACAATGCTAAGTTTGGCAATCAAATCGGCTGTAGATTTAGCTCGACAACCTGCTCGATAATTAGCACCTACAGAAGTAGCTGAACGCAACACCTGTTTACCAATTACATCAGCAGTTCTAGTTTGTGGTAGTGCCTCAACTAGATAAATAACTCGCAATCCAAGCTGCTTTGTTCTATCTTTACACTGCTTTTCGTTCACAATCCAAAATCCAAAATCTGTCTTGAAAAGTTTGCTCAACGGGGGGAACCCCCGCACGCAACTTTTCGCAAAATCTAAAATTCCTTAACGTCCACCTACGGTAATAGAATCAACCTTAATATGTGGTTGTCCTACTGTGGTGTAAATACTGCCGCTAACGGAACCACAGAAACCAGGAGCAAGTTCTAAATCTTGAGAACACATGGAAATTTTATTCATAATTTCCGTTGCTTCCCCAATCAGAATTGCACCTTTTAATGGTTTGGTAATTTTGCCATTTTCAATCAAATAAGCTTCATCAACACCAAAGTTAAATTGACCAGTAGCACCTACGCTACCACCACCCATTTTCTTGCAGTAAATGCCTTTATCAATGGAGCTAAATAAATCATCAATACTATATTCACCAGTAGCGATGTAAGTATTACGCATCCGACTGGCAGCAGCATAGGTATAATTTTGACGGCGACCGCTTCCTGTTCTAGGATGTCCAGTACGCCAAGAACCTGTTCTGTCTGCTAAGAAGTTTTTCAGAACGCCTTTTTCTATTAATAATGTTCTTTGAGCTGGCATACCTTCGTCATCCATATCTATTGTGCCAAAGGCATTGTCGGCTCGCCCTTCATCCCAAGCTGTGAGGCTTTCGTGGGCAATTTTCTCGCCTTTTTTGTCAGCAAAGGGAGAAGTATTACGTTCAATTTGAGTAGTTTCTAATAAGTGTCCGCAGGCTTCGTGGAAGATTACCCCGCCAAAGTGATTGGCCATGATAATGGGGTATGTGCCAGATTCTACATAATCGGCATAGAGCATTTTCCCTGCAGATTCGGATATTTGCTCGGCAGCTTGTTGGTAATCCCAAGTTCTCAGGAAGTTAGCATCACTGGTATTACCAGCGCGTTCACCAATGGAGGCGCGGTTAGCTCCATCTGCACACAACAGGTTAAAACCTACCGATTGGGTGAGGCGAATATCACGGGCAAAAGTACCGTCACTGGCTGCAACTAATACTTCTTGCCAATCGCGGAAGTAAGTAGCACGGCGGGATTGCACGTGGCTAGCTTTGCGCTGCAATTGGCCAGTACCATCAAGTAGAATTTCTCCCATTTCTCGGATAGAACTACACAGAGGTAACCAGCCATCTTTTCCTCTTTTGGTAGCGTAGTCTCGGAGTAATTCTAGATTGATTTCTGGAATGAAAGCGTTAGGTGCAGGTAATTGTAATCCCAGAATAGAAAGACCTTTTTCTAAGGCGGCTTTCAAACCGGAAAATGTAAGATTATTGGTGCTGACATAGCAATCAGCTTTGCCGCGAAATACTCTAACTCCCGCACCTGTGGCGAGGCTGGGTGAAATACTGGTGATCGCGTCATCTTCTGCAAGACAACTAATATAGTTGCGACGCTCTAGGAAAAATTCAACAAAGTCGGCACCAGCAGCCCGTCCTAGTCCTAAAAGGGTAGCCAGAGGGGCTTCCCAAGTGTCATCGAATCGTTCCGATGTAGAGGAATACTGTAAATTGGGCAGTTGGTTCGAGAGAAGTAGCGTACTTGTAAGCATGGATAGCCTCTTCTGCTGGCGTATTCAGAGATTTGACCGGAAGTTCCTGGTGTGTTAAGTCTAACAAATCAGTGAAAGACGCAGTCGGCAGTTAAGCTGTAGGGGTTTCCTCACTTGAAAAAGTCCTACAGCCTAATTTTTGCCTACAAATAAGGCGAAAGGAGCAAAGCTAAAATAGTTTATTAGTAAATAATCCTGCAGTAAGCGGTTGCGCGTCTACGTACCTCAAACGCCAGTTGCTACAACGGGGGGAAGCCCAACAGAAAGTTTGACGGCAGTTGCTACTCTTCGGGTTCTGCGTTAGCGGTACAATTCGGGAAACCCGCCCACGCAACTGTCCTCTGCAGCGTACTAGCTCCCCAACCTATACCAAATCAGGTTTTTGACGCTAACTGAACCGTATTGCTGTAGAAGGGAATCGCTGTAGTTTATAAAATGTAAAGAGAAACTACAGAAAATTTACTTTACTGCGATCGCCGTGAATCTCCAAACCGACAAAGACAAGCCACAAACCAGCACCAGTACAAATATCGCTCCCGAAACCGAAACCATTCTCTGTCCTCATTGTCAGCGTACAGCTACCAATGGCATCAAATGTAAGGGAATGTGTGTGGCTGACAGTGACTATTAACTCTTTAAATCATGGATAACAAGCGACAGGGAGCAGAGACCCTTTCTTTTATCCTCTGTACACTCTGTGTTCTCTGTGGTTAAAACCATCTTTTTACTAACTGCAGAGGACACATATAGCAATCCTGTTTCAGTTATGAAAAATATCCGTTGTGGCTGTTAACTGTTAACTGTTAACGGTTGACAGTCAACAGTCAACAAACCTTGATGTAATATTTCACAAATCATTTAAGATTGCTATAGATTGCAGAGTATGAATAAACGCACAAAACTCAATTTTATTTTTTACTTTACCTGATTAAATTGCTGCCATAATCCCAGGCGCTTATTTTTAGCATTGGCTTCTGCAATTAAAAATTGGGTTTTGGTTTCGTTGCAGAATTCTAAAGATTCCTGATCAACAACAGCATTACCCTCTTCTACCAAACGCAGATTTACTGAGCGATTATCTACATATACTTCACCCAATGTCTGCCCCCTGTCATCTAAATTGACGCTTCTGATCACAACTCGGCTACTCGGTGGTAGTAGCTGTTTGAGCTTTTTGGTGGCTGCGGAAACATACTGCTGTTTAGTTTCTTTGGGTGTATTAATACAAGCTAATTTAACTGTTTTGCTTTGCCCAGTTTCATCTTTAAAGCGAATTGTATTACTATCTGCTACGCCAATTACTGTAGCCAGCACCAACATTAACTCTATTAAAGACATCAAGTGATTAGTATTATTTTATGCATGAATATCCATTGTATCACCGTAATATCTCATAGGTTGTGATTTAACTCACTCTTAAGCGTATTGCTACAGATGGGAAAAGGTAAAAGGGTAAAGGTTTTCCTTTACCCTACATTCAACCCCATAATAAGTGTGAAGCCAGCCCGATCGCTCCTCCTGCTAGAACGAACCAAGCAGAATTGATTTTGAACCGGAAAACAGCGATCGCACTCAATATTGCCAAGATAATTGTTAACCAATCCACTAGTGCGGCTCGTCCTAATGTGTAGGTAACTCCTGCCATTAATCCTAGAGATGCTGCATTCACACCATCGAGAAAGCCACTAGCCCAGGGTGATTGACGTAATTTAGCCACCCAGGGATTAACCACCCATACCAGCGCAAAGGCTGGTAAAAATATACCGATGGTAGCCGCGATCGCCCCAGTGTTTCCTGCTAGCAAATAGCCGATAAATGTTGCGGTGGTAAAAACTGGCCCTGGTGTAAACTGTCCGATGGCTACAGCATCTAAAAGCTGCTGTGATGTTAACCAGTGGTTGCGCTCAACTAAATCCCGTTGCAGAAATGCCAACAACACATAACCGCTACCATAAAGAACACATCCTATCTTCAGAAAAAAGAAAAAGACGTTAACCCAACTGAGTGATGTGATTGCTGCTGTACTACCAATCTGGGCGAAAACACCGGAAAAAGGTAATAGGAATGCTCCGGTTGTGTTACCTCTGGTTTGCCAATTTTTCACAAGCATGACAGCGATACCTAGCAAAATCAGCACCAAAATTTCATTGAATCCCGCGAAATATGCTGCGATCGCAACTACTCCAGCAGCGATCGTTGGTACATCTTTGGCTGCTTTTTTACCCAAATTCCACACAGCCAACAGCACGATCGCAATAATTACAGGTTTAATTCCATATAGCAGCCATCCCACTTGAGGGACGGTTTGATAGTGGGCATAAATGGCGGCTAATACCCAAACTATCACCATCGCAGGCAGAATAAAGCAGCTACCTGCAACTAGTAAACCAGCCCATCCGGCGCGCTCATAGCCAATGTGAATGGCTAATTCCGTCGAGTTGGGGCCGGGAATTAAATTTGTAATTCCTAGTAAATCCAGCAGTTTCTCCCGACTCATCCATTGACGGCGATTAACTACTTCATTGTCCATCATGGCGATATGAGCAGCAGGGCCGCCAAAGGCGATCGTTCCTAATCGCAAAAACACCATTGCTAGTTGGGTTAATCGCTGCTGCTGTTGTTTGCGAGTCAGAGCACGAAAGGAAACCGCTGCTTGCTCTGCCTGAATATTCTCAGTTTCCTCGGTCACTATAGTTTGCCTGATGATTTGATGATGTTGACAGCATCAATATATCGAAATTCGATAACGAAAATCTATATATGAAAGGTTAATTCATGCTACCATGCCGTTGATTGTCAAGTACGGTAAGTCTATCAGAATTATGAGGTATATATGAGTAATATCAAAAAGGTGAGCGATGAGTTTTCCGCAGGAGGACAACCAACCCCAGATACACTAAAACAACTTGCCGATCAAGGATATAAATCTGTGGTGAATTTGCGCGCACCTGATGAAGCTGGCGTATTAGATGACGAAGAGCAACAAGCTCAAGCTGTAGGTCTGGAATATGTTAATGTACCACTCAATTCCACATCAGCTAACGATGGCTTAACGGCGAAAGTTCTCAGAGAACTAGAACAATTACCAACTCCCGTATATTTTCATTGTGGCGCAGGGGGAAGAGCTAACGCTTTGGCGCTAATTGCGTTGGCAACTCAACAGCAATTGAATCGCGAACAGGTTTTAGCAAAAGCCCAGGAACTTGGTATCAATCCAGAGCAAGCTCATCTCAAGCAGTTTTTAGATAGTCTCTCTTAAATAAGTAGGTCGGCGAAATTAAAGATAACTGGCTGAGGCTGTCATTTGTCCTTGGTCATTTGTCCTTGGTCATTAGTCATTGGTAAGGATTTCAAGCCTATTTACGTTTTTTAACATAGTTTGCTTTATTTCCACCGACTTACTTAGTCTTAAATAGTGCTGAGTGCTGAGTAAAATAATTCAGCACTTTTTGTTACTGCTCAAATAATTCGCCAAATAATTCTCTTACTTTTCCTTTGGCATCCTCTAGAGTGACTTTTCCTAAATCGGTAGCTTGGTAAAGTCGTCGGTTTTGTCGCCCCGATCGCTCTTCAAAGGAAGATAAATATCCCTTACGCTCCATATCGTGCAACATCGGGTAGAGCGTTCCCGCACTAAGTTTATAGCCGTGACGTGCCAGTTCTTCAATAATACCTAGCCCAAAAATTGGCTCCTGAACTGCATGATGCAGAATGTGAAGCCTAATCAAACTTGAGTAAAACTCTCTTCCATTCATTGGGCAGACGATTGCAAAACTTAGAATTTTATTTTCGCTTATATCGCTTGTGTTACATAAATTGCAACAAAACAAGCTTCTATTGTGCCATCAGCCATACTGAAATTAATTTCATCTCTCTCAGGTTTAGATTATGCCAGCCTCGACTCAATTACCAGGCAAATCTGCTTTATTTGTGAGTGCGCTGTTGGGAAGTGTGATTTTTACTAGCTGTGCTTCAGTGTCGCAAACAGGGAGTAGAGCATTACCTCCCAGTGCAGGTGATACCGTTAATCAAGCCGCACCCGCTGTTGAAAGTGGCGGTGAATCTCAAAAAGCTAATGCTGCACCAGTACCCCAAACGCGTCCGCAATTAATTAAAAAAGCAGCGATGACTGTAATTGTTAACTCTGTAGATCGGAGTATCGATACAGTCACCAAAATTATCAACAACAAACAAGGAGACTTAATCGGATTAAACGAACGCCAACCAACTAAAGAGAATGCGCGTCATACTGCATCTATTATTCTGCGAGTACTGCAAAGCCAACTAGACTCAACTCTCAATGAATTAGCTAAATTAGGTACAGTAGAAAATCGTAATATTACGGCAGAAGATGTCAGTAACCAACTGGTAGATATCCAAGCTCGATTAAGTAATCTACGGAAAACAGAAGCTAATTTGCAAAAAATTATGGATCGCTCTGGTTCCGTTAGAGATGTATTAAGTGTTGCTCAAGAACTTAGTAATGTTCGGCAATCAATTGAGCAAATTGATGCTCAACTCAAAAATCTTCAAAATCAAGTTGCCTATTCTACTATTACTTTAAACCTGGAAGCAGCAGTTTCTAGTAGCAGCCCTCAGCGGGGTTTAGGTTCACAAATTCAAGAAACCTGGAATAACTCTAGCAACTCTGTTGGGGAATTTACCGTTGGTTTGCTGAAGTTGGGTATTTGGTTAATGGTATACAGCCCTTACTTGTTGATTTTGGCTGCGGCTATTTATGGTTTGAACCGTTGGCGACGCAGTTCTCAACCTGTAAGATCAACACCACCAGCAGAAAATTATGAGTAAACACTAACTGAGGTTTGAGGCAAAAACAACTCCGGGTAGCAACAGTTTAATGCAGCTATTTTTACTAAGAAATTACTTAATTACTTAAATAATCAGAGTCTTACCTTTTTTATTCAAACCCTAACGCACGAAAAGGTGTGGTGCTGATGCGTTAGCGATAGCGTAACGCATCCTAGGTGAACTGGCTCTCCTACGTGAACTCCAAAAATCAAATATGAGTCCTATATTCCCTACAGGTTTTCTTGATAGCTTCCTGTTCTTAATTCCTGATTGATTACTAGAGTTACTCAGCCTCAGTTGTAATTATTAAGATTGTACCAATTAACACGAAATAATTAGGCGCAGGAATGCCAAGATCAAAAAAGGACGACCAATGCTATTGACAGTACTATGCCAGAAATACACCAATCAATTGCTCAGCACTACCACGAACGTACTAAATATGACCCTGAGACTCTGTCTGCAAAAAGCCAGAGGTTAGATTGGGCTAAGCAACCAGTACCGTTTAAAGAATACAGAATTGGCTCGTCTTTTGATCTCAAACCCTACATTCTCGAAAATACCCCAGTTCCTGACATTGCAAATGCTCAATGGTGGCAAAGAATTTCCCGGTTACTGTTTCGTAGTTATGGACTAACGGCGAAAATGCCTTCTATGGGCAGTGCCGTATATTTAAGATCTGCGCCTAGTGCAGGTGGGTTGTACCCAGCTGAGGTGTATATAGTTTCCCGAGGAACGGAGTTGTTACCACCTGGGCTATATAACTACCAATGTCGGAGTCATTCGCTGATGCATTATTGGGAACGCGATGTGTGGACAGCTTTGCAAGAAGCTTGTCTTTGGCATCCTTCCTTAGAAAGTACGCAAATCGCAATTGTCATTACTGCAGTATTTTACCGTTCTGCTTGGCGATATGAAGACCGCGCTTACCGCCGCATCTTTTTAGATACAGGACATTTATTGGGGAATATTGAGTTAGCGGCGGCGGTGAATGACTATCGCCCCCATTTAATTGGCGGTTTTGTAGATGAAGCTGTTAACGATCTACTTTATATCGATCCGCAACAAGAAGGTGCGATCGCAGTTTTACCTCTGGCAGACTTATTAGATATCAAACAAAATTTACCACCAGGAAGAACAGCGCTACCTTCTGCTACCGAAACGGATTATCCTCACATTCCCGATGGCCAGTTACTAAAATACTTTCATCACCAAACTCAAATCCAATCTGGTACAACTGGCAAACTCAATTTACCAGCAGTAAAACAAGAAAAATCCCTTGAAGATAAATACAACTTCCCCTTTTGTTTAAAAATTCCTACAGCTACTACACCAATTGAATGGGGAGAAAAGCTAGTAGAACTGGAAAACACCATGCACAAGCGCCGTTCTACTCGTGCTTATAGTGGTGAAGATATTAGTTTTGATGAACTCAAAGCTTTACTCGATTTCACCTATCAACCACAAAATTACATTTATCAAAGTTTAGATCCTGCTCCCGACTACTTTGACTTGAATTTAATCGAAACATTTATTACCGTGTGTGGAGTTAAACGACTAGAAGATGGCTGTTACTATTACGCACCTAAAGCCCAGGAATTAAGGCAAATTCGCTTTAAAAACTTCCGCAGAGAATTACACTACCTGTGCTTGGGACAAGATTTAGGGCGAGATGCCGCCGCTGTAGTATTCCATACCGCCGATCTTAAATCTGCGATCGCTCAATATGGCGATCGCGTTTATCGTTATTTACACATGGATGCCGGACATTTAGGGCAACGGCTCAATTTAGCTGCTACTCAACTCAATGTAGGCGTTAGCGGTATTGGTGGCTTTTTTGACGATCAAGTCAATGAAGTTTTGGGTATTCCTACTGACGAGGCAGTTCTTTACATTACCACTTTGGGAAGACCTCGTTAATCTTGGCAATTGAGGATGATTAATCAATTTTGCCAGCTTTGCCAAAGTTTAGGATGTGTTATGGCTTATGCCTAACACATCCTACATAATACTGATATTTTCTCAAAGTTAGAATTTGATTCCTGTATAACATAACTAGCGATCGCTCTTCATTGACGCTGCAGTTAATATAATTCATGTCACAAAACTTAACTATTGGCTGCTAGTAATTTTCAGGGGATAGTATTATTTCTCTTAATGACAATCTAATCTATAGGAATCCTGTTTAATTGTAGAGAATCAATAACACCGATTCACTCTTTGGTCAACCATAGTAAACCCTATGGTGGAATGAATAGATGTTCTATATACACATCTATTCCCTGATTATCTGTTGTCTGTTCCTTGTCCCTGCTCCCTCCGCAAACTACTAATAATTTCCCAACTCAAATCAATAAAATTTTTTTACACATAAGCACTAATGCTGTTACCCGATCGCGAAAGGCAACGACTAGAATTACTTTATCAATATCGAATTTTAGATACCGTACCAGAAGAATTTTTTGATGAACTCACGCAGTTGGCTGCGGATTTATGCGAAATGCCAATTGCAATGATTAGTTTAGTCGATGCTGAACGTGAATGGTTTAAGTCGAAAGTCGGAGTTAATCAAGCTGAAGTTCCCCGTAACTTGGCTTTTGGCGCTTATACGATTCTCGAAATTGAAAGCTTGATTATCCCAGATACTTTAGAAGATGAGCGATTTATTAAAAATCCACTTGTAATTTCTGATCCTTATTGTCGCAGTTATCTAGGAGTTCCTTTAATTGCCTCAAACGGCTTGGCTATAGGTAGCTTTTGTGTAATTGATATTGTGCCTCGTTACTTCAATTTGCAACAACAAGCAATATTAAAAAAATTAGCCAAACAAGTATTGAGGTCTTTGGAATCACATCGAGAAAAAGTTACTAATTATAGCCAAAGGATGATTAATCTCCTATTCCGCCATCATCCTAATCCCATGTGGGTATATGACGGCAATACCCTAGAGTTTTTAGATGCAAATGAAGCAGCAGTTATTCATTATGGCTACTCTCGCAAAGAGTTATTAAGAATGCATGTGACGGACATTGATTTATCAGAAGACGTGCGTTTATTACAGAAATGTTTAGTTCACAAAAATAGTAAATTTAGTTTTTCCGGGGAAGCTCAGCATCGTCTCAAAGATGGGCAGATTATTGATGTTGAAGTTGTGAAGCACGCCATCGAATATGATGCAAAATACGCTTGCTTAGTTTATAACCGAGATATTACAGAACGGAAAAAAACTGAACAGGCTATTAAAACTCAACTGGAACGAGAGCATTTGATGAGAACTGTTTCTGGGAGAATTCGTCACTCTTTGAATCTCCAGGATATACTCAATGCTACGGTACAAGAGGTACGAGATATTCTTCAAGTTGATCGGGTAATAGTTTTTCGCTTTGCCGCAGATATGAGTGGTACAATTGTTGCCGAATCAGTAGAAAATGGCTGGACTGCTTGTATTGGTGTAGAGATAAAAGATACCTGCTTTCAAACAGGTGCAGAATTGGCGTGTTATCAAGGCCGTAACAAGGCGATCGCGAATATTTACGAAGCCGGACTTACTGATTGCCATATTAGGATGTTAGAACAGTTTGAAGTCAAAGCAAGTTTAGTAGTACCAATTCTCTTGCAGGTAAGTGAGGAAAATCCTAGCGCTAGCCTCTGGGGTTTATTAGTGGCGCACCAATGTTCTCATCCTCGCAAATGGGAAGAACATCAAATAGATCTACTCGATCAACTGACTGTGCCAATTGCGATCGCCATTCAACAATCTAGTATCTTACAGCAAGCTCAGATGGAAATTGCCCAAAGACAGCAGGCTGAAGTTAAGCTGAGAAGCGCATTGGCCGAAAAAGAAGTGTTGCTCAAAGAGATTCATCATCGAGTTAAAAATAATTTACAAATTGTCTCTAGCCTGTTGCAGCTTCAGTCTCAAACCCTCGACTCGCCGGAAGCTATTAAAGTCCTCAGAGAAAGCCAAAATCGTATTGATTCTATCTCTTTAATTCACAAAAACTTATACACAACACCGAACATTGGACAACTCGATGTGGCTGAATATATCGATAATTTAGCAACTAATTTGTTAATTTCTTATCAGATAGAACCTGCAAAAATTAGTTTAGCAACTTATATAGATGCAGTGAGCCTGAATATTGACCAAGCAATTGCTTGTGGCTTAATTATCAATGAATTAATCTCCAACGCTCTTAAACACGCTTTTACTAACCAACAGGTAGGCAATATTATAATTAGCTTGCATAATCTCGGAGAGACAATAGAAATGGTAGTGCAAGATGATGGTATTGGCTTACCAAATGATTTTGATTTAATAAATACTAACTCACTAGGGCTTTCGTTAGTTTATGATTTAGCCACTGCTCAATTAGACGGAACTATTACAGTAGACAATGCGCGAGGAACACTATTCAAAATCCAATTTCCACAATTAACTTTATAGTAGTAAATCTCAAAAATGGTTAATGTGAGGGTTTTAATCGTAGAAGATGAAGTGATTGTGGCTAGAACTATTGCTAGCCAACTTAGTCAACTTGGTTATATTGTTACTGGTACAGCTTCTTCAGGGAATGTTGCTATTGCCAAAGCTTTAGAAACTAAACCAGACATCGTGTTAATGGATATTATTCTTAAAGGAGAAATGGATGGTATTGCTGCCTCTAGCTATATTCGAGAACAATTAGATATTCCAGTAATTTTTCTCACTGCCTACGGCGATGCTAATACATTAGAACGGGCAAAAATTACTCAGCCTTTTGGGTATATTGTTAAACCATTTACTATTAAAGATTTACAAATAGCTATAGAAATAGCCTTATTAAAATATCAGCTAGAATGTGAGCTGAGAGAGAATCGGGATCAATTAGCAACTTTGTTAAACTCTATAAGCGATGCAGTGATTGCTACTGATGATCGCGGAATGATCACATTTATGAATCCCGCCTCGGAAAAATTGACTGGCTGGTGTAAAGAAGAAGCATTAGGAAATGATATATCCAAGATTTTTCGGTTAATCGATGATGTGATCAACACCACAATAGAAAATTCTGTAACCAGAGCGCTGCAAGAACAACAAGTTATTTCTTCAGGAGATTACACTTCTTTAATTGCCAAAGATGGTAAAAAAATACCGATTGGCGATAAAGCTTCACCCCTAATGCGAAGGGCAAATCAAATAAGTGGTGTAGTTGTGGTTTTTTGGGATCTCAGCGCTAAGCGTGAAACAGAATTGCTGAAGCAAGCTTTAGAAAAAGAACAAGAAGTTAATCGTCTAAAATCTTTATTTATCTCTACTGTCTCTCATGAATTCCGCAATCCCTTAACAGTAATTCAAACAGCAGTTGAGTTGATTGACCTAAAAGGCGCAGATTTACCAGATGCTAAAAGAACAACCTACGTCCAGCGCATTCTCACTGCTGTGCAAACCATGAAACATCTCATGGATGATGTACTATTTATGGGTAGGGCTGAAGCAGGAAAACTTTTGTTTAACCCTATACCTCTCAACTTGCATAAATTCTGTCAAGAAATGATTGAAGAATTTGCACTTGTTGAAGGTAGTCTTCATGAATTTGTATTTACTTGCGAAAGTCAAAATACAGATGCTGTAATGGACGAACGTCTCTTACATTACATATTAGGAAATATACTTTCCAATGCAGTCAAATATTCCCCAGAAGGTGGCAGAATTGAACTACATCTCAAATGTGATTCTTTAACAGGCATAGCTACTTTTGAGATTCAAGACCAAGGTATTGGCATTCCCGAAGCAGACTACAATAAACTTTTTGAATCATTTTATCGAGCTTCTAATGTTAAATTAACTCAGGGTAACGGATTAGGTTTAGTAATTGTCAAAAGGTCAGTAGAAGCTCACAAAGGCCAAATCAGTTTCACCAGTCAAGTTGGTGTTGGTACTAAATTTACAGTGAATTTGCCCTTAAATCCTGAATTATCTGTGACTGCGATTGAATAATGAAAATGGGTAATGGTTAATGGTTAATGGTTAATGGGTAATGGGTAATGGGTAATTGGTAATGGGTAATTGG
Source organism: Nostoc linckia FACHB-104 (assembly GCF_014696615.1). GTDB lineage: Bacteria > Cyanobacteriota > Cyanobacteriia > Cyanobacteriales > Nostocaceae > Aulosira > Aulosira linckia_A. The sequence goes on from NZ_JACJQJ010000003.1 coordinate 17,329, forward strand.
TAATTGGTAATGGGTAATGGGTAATGGGTAATGGGTAATGGTTAATGGTTAATGGGTAATGGGTAATGGGTAATTGGTAATTGGTAATTGGTAATTGGTAATTGGTAATAGAAAATTCCCCCTTGCTCCCTGCTCCCTACCCCCTTGCCCATTAAGGCTCCTGCGTCACCCCGCCTACAACTGGCTTCACATTCTCTCCTGAAAATGGATCGGTACCGCCGCTCCAGTTAAAGTCACTAATGCGGAAGCTAATACCGCCTAATTGCAATACGGGATTGTAACGTAAGGTTAGTCCGTAGGTGCGGCGGCTATATTCTAGAAAGTAATCCGTACTACTTTCTCTCCCTGTATCTAAGTTGACCGATGTCTGAAAGCCTAAGCGGAATGGGCCATAGATTTGTTGTGTAATTCCCGCACTCAACACTCTAGTATCAACAGCGCGATCAAATAAGAAAGGTGATAATCCACTGTTGAAACCTTGAGAATAGCTGACATTAAAGGCGGTATAGTCGAAATAAGGGCGCGAAAAATGACCAATCTGCCCTTCTAAACCAATTGTACCAATGAGGGTGCTTTGGTTATCGCCGTTGGTGTAATAACTAGTAGTACCTGTAATACCAGCGATCGCCCGCAAGTAAGGAACCACTGGGTTAGGTGTGTATCGTAAGCCCTCAGTGGCAGTAGGTGGTAATCCTTGCCCTTGCCACAGCAATAAACCACCACTCAGAGCTGCACTAGCTTGCAGACGACCAAGGGAAATGCGATCGTTGTCTCTTGTTGCTTCTAACAAGTCGAGTCTATCTGTATTGGCATTAATATATTGAGCGCCTGCTTGATAGCTGAGGTTAATCCCGCTGTTACCTAAAGGAATTATTGGTGAACTCACTACACCGCCAAGGCTACTTTGCACAGTTTGATAGCCCAGCGTACCGTTATAAAGGCGATCGCGGTAACTATATTCTAAATTCAATAAATGGGGATTTTGATTGCCTAATTCCTGGCGCAAACGCACACTGGCTTTGAGGTTATCTTCGACTTTACTGAGGTTGAGACTGGTTAGCTCTCCATTACCTTCAATTACAGCTTTGGGGTTCAAATTCACACTCAGCCGACTTCTGAGACCAAATAATGCTCCTAAATCACCAGTACCGTCTTGCACTGCTTTTTGAGCAAAAAACTGCGGCGAGATAGTCCAGCGTGTCTTGTCTGTAGTCACAACATCAAAACCACGCTCAAGATACAAACCACCCCGCTGATCGCCATCAAAACCAGGTGAGACGATCGCGGGAGTAACATCACGTTCCCGCCGATCAATCTGCTGCTGCTCACGGGGAATACCAACGGCAAAGTTTTGATCAAAAACTAACCTTGCTCCCTGACTCCTGACGTTGTCTACTAAAGGCGATTCTCTAGTGAGAGTGACATTAGCTGCCCTTAAGACTAGTTCTGGCGGTGAAAAGGGGTCGTTAGTAATACTCACATCTTGCGCTTGCCAGCCACGCGGGTAAAAATCAATACGTTCTGCTTCAAAACGTAGGCGCTTAATTATGCCCCCCGATTTTGGAGGAGGAATGTTTCTGGCATCAGATCTCCCGCCTACGGCGACATCAATTCCGCCTGGGCTGTTAACACCAGTAAGGGGCTGATTGGCACGAATGCGATCGCTATTCGGACGCTGGGGAACTCCACCAGCGGTCACATCTGTAGGTAAAAATGCTACATCTTTTTCTGCTGTGGGGATGTAAATTTCACCCCGACCTTTTTGCAGTTCCCCATTATCTTGAATAAAGTTATATGTAAAACGTTGTCCTCGCAACACTTGATCGCCCCTTGTCAAGGCAACGTTACCTTCTCCTACAGCAATTAAGTTGTCTAAATTGATTTGTAGGCGATCCGCATCCACCACAGCCCCATCAAACCGTACTACTACATTTCCTTCGGCTGTGACAATCCGCCGTTGCTCATCAAATACCTGGCGATCGGAAATGACTTCTACAGTTCTCGGCCTAGGCGGTGTATTGGCGGGAGGAGTTGTATTAGCTGGTTGAGTTGGTTGTTGATTTGTGGTTTCACCTTGAGGCGCTGTTGTGGGCTGGCTGGGGGTGGGAATAGTTGGCGCAGGAGACGTAAATTCTATAGTTGAGGGTGGTGCCGAGCTATTTGTCGGGCTGCGAGATTTGAACTCAATAGTATTTTGTACAAGTTGCGGCGGTTGCTGGATGTGTTGAGCAACTGTTGTGGATGTAGCTGGAGTTTTGCTAGGCTGTGCTACTTGAGCAGAGGGGAATGAGCTTTGATTTTTGGTCGCGTTAGGTGCTAGCGCATTTGTTGACGGGAAGTTTTCGTTGTTGATGGCCTTAGGTGCGTAGGCGTAGCCCGTCGTAGACATCGCATCTTTGAAATTTAGGCGATCGCTATCATTTTGCAGTGGGTAAGCAATGCCCAAAGGCTGCCCTAATAATGCCGCACTCATTGGCACATTCAGGGGCGAAAATTCTGGTGGAAAAGTTTTTGGTGAATTTGGTTGACTGAGATTTGGGGAAACTACTAATTTATCCCGCGTCAACTTGTTGGCATCGGGCTGAGGTTGAGATTTTTCCCCCACAGTCGAAGGCTGTGGTGTTGCTTGTTGCGGCTGGGATTTCTCTGGATTTGACTGCGTACCAGTATCTGCTGCTACAGATAATTTGAAATTAGTATCGCTAGCAGATGAGGTAAGATTTGCAGGTTGTAACGCTTCCGCGACGGGAGGCAGGGCGGGAGGCAGGACGGGATGAAGCATATTTCAGCACAATCAAGCAAACAAATAGCCAATTAGTAGCCGGAAGGAGAATACACCTGTTGCCTTCCGACTATGCCTTCTGCCTATTTGCAGCAAGCTGGCCGGAGATGGACACTTTTACACTACAAGAATCCGCCAGGAGGGTTTCCTGTTGGACAAAATTTAGGGTTCCCTCCTTTGTAGCAAATGCCGTTAGCTTTGACTATTCATCGATGTGTGTGGGTAATGAGTGATTAACCTCAAAGCCAAACCTACAACATAGAGTAGCAAATGGCGTAGGGAACCCATCCAAGCAAGTGTCCATAGCTTTTGGTGTCTTCCGCCTTCCGGCAATCCTACGCGGATAATCAATCGCGCTTTTACTCGAAATCCCGACGACCGGGGTTACGAGCTGGATCGTTAGACAAGAATCCCAAAACGAAGATAGTCACAAAGAAAGCAACAACAATATAAACAACGATTTTTAAAGTAAGCATCAGAGATATCTCCAAAAGGTATGAGAAACAGCAAATCTCTTTCTCGGTATCTGCTATGCAGAAAAGATAGCTCCTTTATATTACCCAAATCTCGTACCTTTTTTGGAGGACTCTATTGAGACAGGTCGAGTGTTTGTTTTTGCTGTTGTTGTGTATCTATCTTTGAGATATTCCCAATCAAGAACTTGTGGACTCGCTACTCTTGTGACGTTTGCTCATGGTTTAGGTTTCCACTTGTAGACAAAGAATTTGTTTGGTGTTTGGTGTTTGGTGTTGGGTAATTGGTAATTGGTAATAGTAATTTCTCCTTGTCTCCTCGTCCCCTTGTCCCCTCATCCCCCTCATCTCCCTCATCCCCTAACCTCCACCCCATCACCCATGCGGCTTTTAATCACTTTTGCTGGTATACCTACAGCTACAGAAAAAGGCGGAATATCTTTGCTCACAACTGCGCCTGCACCAATGACGCTACCTTTACCAATAGTGACTCCATCTAATACAGTTACTCCATGCCCTAGCCAACAGTTATCCTCAATGACGATTCCCTGACGGCTGATCCCTTGGTTTCTGATTGGCTCGATGGGATCTGCAAAATTGTGATTATTCGCATATATTCCCGAGTGAGATGCAATCATGCAATGTTTGCCAATTCTAATATCTCCAGGGCCAGCAATACACACATTCGGCCCGATGAATGTTTCATCATCAATATATATAGAAGTATTATCCAAAGAACCAATATCTACATTGCGCTCAATCGCAACTTTATTTCCTAGATAAATTCTATTGTTGTCGCCTCTGGCATCTATCCGCACACCTTTAAAGATAAATACATTTTTTCCAATTTCAATACAATCAGTGCCAATAAATTCCACCCCATTTTGAATATAAACCTGACTATCTATACGAGCAAAGATACTGCGATAAACAAAGTTGCGTAGCTTTGGGCCTAGTAGCAGTGAGGGAATTCCCCCTAGTAAACTTGTGGCAATAATTTCTTCTAAGCGCTGGATTTTTGCTAAATATTGCTGAATTCTCATAGTTCAATATGCCTCAAATAGATTTTGTTGACTCGTAGAGATAATTTGTGATCACTGGATTTCGGGTTATGCTCATGCCATTTATCTTGAGTATTTCTCAAGTGCAGTATTGCCATAGTTTTGAGCAGTAGAAATGCATATTATGTAGTTAGTTCTCAAACACCCACTACATAAACTGCAAAATTTGTTTACTGAAGAGGAATATGCTGATTTCTATTTGCTTAATTTCAAAACCGGGTTTTAGCAAAATACAATGTTAACAAAATTACATTTATTGGTAAAAATAGAATTCCCATAGCAGATTTTCATCCTAGTAGTCTGTCCCATTAGTTATGAGAATTTGCTGGTAGTTAGATGCCCAAATTCTTCAATAAGTGGGGCATATAACTACTCATCAAAATTAATGGGATAAACTACTATAGCCATCCTATTTCAGTTGTAAAAAATATCGGTTTGGGCTGTTGAATGTTGACTGTTGACTGTCAATGGTTAACAATCAACAACCCTCCAGATCAGATTTCACAAATCATTTAGGATTGCTATAGATTGCGGATTCTATAGACACGATCTAGCAAAACATAAGTTTTGCCCAAATGTAATTATGTTGAATAATTATGAGTATTTATGCCCTAGTGAACATCACCTAGGGTGGAGTATCTCCGACTTCAGCCATCACATTAAAATTAACCATCGGTGCAAACAAGTAAGCGCTTCCCCGACTATTATGACGGCTTTCTTGCAACGAATTTCTAGAGTATGCTGCTCTAATCATGTTGCACACAGATGTTACTTACACAACAAATCACTCTTGCTATTACATGAGTGGCTTTTCACAACAAGTGAGCATCAATATAACACATTTTATTTTTATTTTGTCTCTACGCAAAACTAATTTGATTCTTGAGTACTTGCTAAAAAAATAACAATATTTAGCTGTAATTTTTATCTTCTGCTCATAGGAGGACAGATTTTATACAAGGAAATGAAAATATTTTTACTGTAGAAGTTTACCTTTATTAATTCTTAAAATCATGGCTCATATTTTAAAAATTGACTGAGCGCTTCTACCTAACAATTTGTAAATCACCCGCCTGGATAACCCATTCGGGTGATGTGTACTCATCATTGGGCATTATACATTTTGAAGAAAACCTAGAGATTATTGGCTAGCAACGTAACTCTTCTCGCCAAGAGGGTAGATGTAAAGCAGCTTGTCAATGCCTAAACTTAGTGACAATTGTGATTTATATGAAAGAAATTGTTGAACACGCTTTAACCACTGGCTATTTAAGTGTTGCAGCCCAAAATCAGATCCAATCGCTGCTTGCAAGTGATTATGACTCAGATGACTTAGATGCTTACATCATTTTACAGCGGGCTGTTGTGGCAGGTGATGTGAAAAAAGAAGCTCATTATCAAAAAGCTGCTGTTTCCTCTACATCTAAAGATAAAGCATCGAATATCAAACTGGCTTATCAAGTTGCAGCTGAGCTTGCTTGTGTGGCTGCTATGGCTTTGAGTCTGCCAAAAAGCACTAATGATTCTCCTTACTTTGGAGCATAAAATATTACATTATCTACTGCCGAAGGTAGCACATGTTACTTCATGGAAAAAAATAACAAGCAAAATTGCATGATAATAGTTTTTGGCACAAGATTAACTATATCTTAACCAAAAAAATTGTTAAAAAATAATTAAAAATTAAATTTTTACTAGAACTAACAGCAGGCTATTTTTAGTCATATCCAGCAGCCCCGAAAGTGAGCGCAGAGAAGAGTTTAGCTCATCTAGGCTGTCTATTCTAGAATATTAAATAAATATAAATTACTGGATAAATTAAATACACAAAGCACTCTTGATATTGAGTCCAAAATCACAGGCAATAGTTAAGTTTTACGAGCGTCAGTAGCAACAAAACAAGACCACGTAAGATGAAAAATACTATATAGTGTAAACGTTAGGAACTATTATCAAGAATGATTCTCAATGCTTAACAAAGTCATAGCATTTTTACAAATGTAGTATAAAGAATTGGCAACATTGGGTAAAGACAGTAAACAATAACCATAGCTACACTTGGAGTTTTGCCAACCTATGCAGCCAATTCGTACATTTAACGTTTCTCCTTCTCTACCGCCGCGACTCGAACCGCTGCGGCGGCTGGCATATAACTTGCACTGGGACTGGAACGTTGAGAGTAAAGATTTATTTCGACGCTTAGATCCTGATTTGTGGGAAACTAGCCACCACAACCCAGTGTTAATGCTGGGTACCATTAGCCAAGGAAGACTTTTAGAAGTTGTAGAAGACGAAGGCTTCTTGGCACAAATGGATAGAGCTGCGCGTCAGCTAGAAGATTATTTACAGGAACGATCTTGGTATCAAAAACAGCGCAGTCATTCACCCAAAGAATGCTACGCTTATTTTTCGGCAGAATTTGGCTTAGTAGATTGTCTACCTGTGTATTCGGGAGGCTTGGGCGTTCTCGCGGGGGATCACCTGAAATCTGCCAGTGACTTAGGGCTACCCCTAGTGGGAGTAGGCTTACTCTACCAACAAGGATACTTTGCTCAGTATCTTAATGCCGATGGTTGGCAGCAGGAACGCTATCCCATCAATGATTTCTATAATATGCCTTTACACCTGGAACGTAATTCTGATGGTTCAGAATTGCGGATTGCTGTAGAGTATCCAGGACGTAAAGTTTACGCCAGAGTTTGGCGGGTACAGGTGGGTACGGTGCCATTGTATTTATTGGACACCAATATTGAACCCAACAACCCCTACGACCACGACATTACCGACCAGCTTTATGGTGGTGATATCGATATGCGTATCCACCAGGAAATTATGCTGGGTATCGGTGGTGTGCAGATGTTAAAAGCTTTGGGCTATAAAGTCACTGCTTACCACATGAACGAAGGACACGCAGCCTTCTCTGCCCTAGAACGGATTCGGATGCTGATCCAGGAAGACGGGTTGCATTATGATGATGCTAAACAAGTCGTAGCTTCCAGTAATATTTTCACTACCCATACCCCAGTACCAGCCGGGATTGACTTGTTCCCACCCCAGAAAATCTTGGACTACCTGAGATATTATGCAGATATCTTTGACTTACCTGAAGAACAATTTTTAGGTTTAGGAAGGGAAAATACCGGTGATTTATCTGCTCCCTTCAGTATGGCGGTGTTGGCGCTGAAAATGGCAACATTTTCTAATGGTGTCGCCCAGCTGCATGGTGTGGTATCGCGCCAGATGTTCCAAGGGTTGTGGAAGAAAGTTCCTGTAGAAGAAGTGCCGATCGCAGCCATTACTAACGGTGTCCATGCGCGCAGTTGCGTAGCAAAATCTACACAAGAGTTGTACGATCGCTATTTAGGGCCCAACTGGTCATCAGCACCACCGGATAATCAGGTGTGGGAACGGATGGACGCGATTCCTGATGAGGAATTGTGGCGCAATCACGAACGCTGTCGCTTGGATATGGTTTTGTATGTGCGAGATCATTTAGTCAAGCATTTACGCGATCGCGGTGCGTCAGGTTCAGAAATTGCTCAAGCACAGGAAGTTTTAGATCCCAACGTTTTAACAGTTGGTTTTGCCCGCCGCTTTGCTACTTATAAGCGTGCTACTCTGTGGATGCGCGATTTAGAAAGAATCCGCCGGATTTTACTAGCTGACAAAAACCGCAAAGTCCAATTTGTGATTGCTGGGAAAGCACACCCCAAAGATATTCCCGGTAAAGAACTCATCCGTGATATCAACCATTTCATCCGCGAACAACATTTAGAAAAACAAGTAGTGTTTGTTCCGAATTACGACATCCACATATCGCGGTTAATGGTGGCTGGTTGCGATATCTGGTTAAATACACCCCGTCGTCCCCGAGAAGCTTCCGGTACTAGCGGAATGAAAGCCGCCATGAACGGCTTACCCAATTTAAGCGTCCTTGATGGCTGGTGGGATGAAGCTGATTATGTTCGCACCGGTTGGGCGATCGGACATGGTGAAAATTATGAAGATCCCAATTACCAGGATGAAGTAGAAGCCAACGCTCTCTACGATTTGTTAGAGAAAGAAGTTGTGCCCTTATTCTACGATCATCGCGATGCTGATGGCTTACCCCGTGCTTGGGTTGCCAAAATGAAAGATGCAATTCGCCTGAATTGTCCATTTTTCAACACCGCCCGCATGGTGCGAGAATATGCTCAACGCGCTTACTTCCCAGCTAGCGATCGCTTCCATACCCTGACTGCGAATAATTACGCACCAGCCAAAGAATTAGCCGCATGGAAAGCTAATCTTGGTGAACACTGGTTTAATATCAAAATCAAAGATATTGACGTATCAGCATCAGCAGATATTGAAGTTAACCAAACCGTTGCAGTCAAAGCCAAAGTAGATTTGGCAACTTTAACAAACAAAGATGTCCAGGTGGAACTTTACCAAGGGGCAATTGATGCCAATGGTGATATAGTCAACGCTGTACCTGTGATCATGGATTACCAAGGCGAAGATAAACAGGGTTTAAGTGTTTACACCGCTAACATCATTTACACCATCTCTGGTTTGCAAGGCTTGTCTTTGCGCGTATTGCCAAAACACCCGCATTTGTCCAATCCTTACGAACCCAGGTTAATTGCTTGGGCTGAATAACAGTGCTGAGTTGAAAGTGCTGAGTGCTGAGTCAAAGAACAGTTCACATTAGCGTAGTGATACAAAGTGCTGAATAGACAGTGCTGAGTTAAAAGTGCTGAGTGCTGAGTAGAAAGAACAGTTCACATTAGCGTAGTGATACAAGGTGCGGAACCCTACTTTTATTCAGTACATTAGTACTAAATACCTCCAAAGCGCAGGTAACCACTCAGCACTCAGCACTCATTACTGATTTGGGGATGACAATGTAACCAGTAGTGCGATCGCCTAACACTAAGTTACGTTGTTCACCCCAATACCACCAGTGTGCAGCTACATAAGCGCAGATGAGGCTATCTAATTTATCTTCCACAGCTTTTAGTGCTGCACCTGTGTGGGGAATTTCTGGTAAAAAAGAACTACTGATAGTAGGAGAATGTAGCGGCGGTTCTAAAGTGGGCAAGATTTCCCAAATATAATTATAGAGTTTGAGCAGTTCTAAACGGCGATCGCCCAAGCGTCCTTTTTTATATTTGAGAATTCGTTCTAAATTGAATAAATGAACAATCGCCGGGTGGGGAAAAACTTCGATTTGATATCTACCGGGTTTTTGCGGTTCAATACTAGGTGCGTGTGCAAAACCGCGAGATTCTAATTCTAAGCCAAAGTTAACAGTGCGCTCTGCAAAAGCTAAACCCAAATTCGCTGGGTAGCATCCCGCATGATATTTACCAAAATATTTGTGAGTGAGTTTATCTGGTAATCGACTACCAGCAGCGTTAGGGATGAGAGTGGGTGCGTCTACTGCGATTAGTGCTGGTTCTTCTAGTGGGACAAAAGTATCAATCCAAGAGAGAATATCTGCGATCGCTTCTTTCCGGTTTAAATCTAGAAGTTGTAATTTACCATCAATTAATTCTAAACAACATAATCCGCTGGGTTGCGATTTCCAGCCTAAATCAATACCTAAAAATTTCATCGTTTATTATCTCATTATTATGTAGGATGCGTTAATAACGCATCCTACCTAGCATAAACATTTCAAAATTACGCAATTTATATTAATTACGAATTACGAATTAATTGCAAACTTATTTGTCGCTGCAATCAACGCACTGCGTATTCCTGGTTCGCTCATTGAATGTCCCGCATCTGGAACCACAATAAATTCTGCTTCTGGCCAAGCTTGATGTAATTCCCATGCTGATATCATCGGACAGACTACATCATAACGACCTTGAACAATTACAGCCGGAATATGCCGAATTTTATCAACATTTAAAAGTAATTGATTTTCTGAATTTAAAAATCCTTTATTGATGAAATAATGGCACTCAATTCGTGCAAAGGCTTCAGCAAAATCATTTTTACCAAAATTCTGCATCAATGCTGTATCGGGAAATAATCTACTAGTACTAGCTTCCCAAATTGACCAAGCACGGGCTGCTTCTAATCTAATATTTGAATCTGGGCTAGTCAATCGGTGATAATAAGCTGTTAATAAATCATCCCTTTCATCAATGGGAATTGGTTTAAGATATTCTTCCCAAGCATCAGGAAAAATATAGCTAGCACCTTCTTGATAAAACCAGCGTAATTCTTTCTGTCGCAGCATAAATATGCCGCGTAAAATTAAGCCGCTACACCTTTCAGGATGGGTTTGACTATATGCTAATGACAGGGTACTCCCCCAACTTCCACCAAATACTGCCCACTTTTCTATTCCTAAATACTCCCGCAGTCTTTCAATATCGCTCACTAAATCCCAAGTAGTATTTTCTCGTAGTTCAGCATGAGGAGTACTTTTGCCACAACCACGTTGATCAAACATTATCAAGCGCCATTTTTCAGGATTAAAATATTGCCGATAAAAAGGTGGACAGCCACCACCAGGCCCGCCATGTAGTAAAACTATTGGCTTTCCTTGGGGATTTCCTGACTCTTCAAAATGAATTTTATGTAATTCTGATACCTGTAAATAACCTTTTTTATAGGGTTCAATAGGTGGGTAAAGTTCGTACATTGCTATAAAAATTTATATTTGATTATTAATTATTGGAAAACCTCATAACGAGGTGATGGATTCTGACAGTATCTAAGTACTGAGTAAGTCGGTGGAAACAAATCTCAGAAACGTAAATAGACTTGATACTTTTACCAATGACAAATGACAGCCTTAGCTATCTTTAATTGCACCGTTATACTGACATTATTGGTAAACCATCCTGAAAAACTAGAAGTTGTCCTGGTTCCAAAATTGTCCAGACTTCATTGTCAGTCAGGGGGGTAGTGGCAATAATAGCGACGCGATCGCTTTGTGAAGTCAACTCGCGAAAATCCACTGTCATATCCTGATCGATTAAATGAGCAGCTGCAAAAGGCGCTTGGCGTACTATATAGCTCAGTTTAGTGGAACAGTAAGCAAAAAAGTGTTCCCCATCTGATAGTAAGTAGTTAAACACACCGTGCGCTGCAATCTCAGCAGTAACTTTACTGAGGATAGAATACAGATCTGCTAAAGGTGGTTTACCTTCAGGAAACTTTTGCCGCAAAGTTTCTAAGATGATACAGAATGCTTTTTCGCTATCGGTATCGCCCACAGCTTTATAAAAGCCCATATTTTCGGGATTAAAGTCTGGTAAATTGCCGTTATGAGCAAATACCCAATATCTACCCCAAAGTTCTCTTTGGAACGGGTGACAATTTTGTAAAGCTACTTCACCTTGCGTAGCTTTGCGAATATGAGCAATTACGTGAGTAGAATGAATCGGATAACGGCGTACCAAATCTGCCACCGGTGACTTCACAGAGGCTTTGGCATCTAAAAAAATCCGACATCCTTTACCCTCAAAGAAAGCAATACCCCAACCATCGCAATGATCGTCAGTTCTTCCTCCCCTGGCAGAGAAACCTTCAAAAGAAAAACAGATATCTGTTGGGGTATTGCAATTCATTCCCAGCAGTTGACACATTGTAAAAACCCAGGGCTGCACTATGGAATTACAATACTTCAGATCGCTGCAAAATTTCTGGTGCGATCGCTTCAATCTGGGAATTTATCTTGGCTACCAATGATGAATCTTTATACCCGTACCAAACACTACCGAATAGGGGACTTTCAAGTAAAAAAATATTCCATTGCTATTGTTGACGGTTCACAGTCAACAGTCAACAGTCAACAGTCAACAGTCAACGGTCAACAGTCAACAGTCAACAGTCAACAGAATTTATTTTTTAGAGTTTCAGAGATGCAATTCATCGCATCTCTACCCTGCTCTTGACTTTTGACAATATTTGCTAAAAGAATATGAGACGCAGCTTTAGTTGTAATTGAAATTAGGATGGCGCTTGCAGTTTTATAATTGATAGAGAATTGGGATACTCAACTTTTTGTTTGGAGTTTGGTTTTAAATTATGGATGCAATGGAGTTTTTTGAACTAAGTACTGGTAGATGGCGATCGCAACGCACGACACATCACCTGGCCTTCAAGAGATCTGAAGCGGGAGAATCCGATATTCATGTTCAAGCCCTTGCTGCCGACGATCCTAAAGTGATCGAGATTTGCCAACTCCATGAGGTTGACCCCAAGTTGGCCATCGGTGGTGCTTTTGTGTCTTGGCAAGGAGCAATGGGATGGGATAAAGAAGATGAGAACCACGAAGGTTCCACAGTATTTTCTCTGATTCCTGATATTGATAATCCCCGTCAAGGATCGCTGCTGCGAGAACGAGGCTATGCAGAAATTGTCCCAGTAGCGGGACGCTATCACATGGATGATGAAAACGCATTAGTCTTGATCACCGAATATGAAACCATGAGTTCGATTGAGAGATTCTGGTTTGTCAGTCCTAGCATCCGGATGCGAACCAGTACAGTTAAAAGATTTGGTGGTTTTAGCACCGCCACATTCTGTACCGAATTCCGGGTTGCAGATGCTTCAGAGGTTGCTTCTAACCAGGATGAAACTAACCTCTCAAATCCGACTTCCGATCAGATAAACAATGCGGCTGAACCCACAAAACACTTCTCCTTCTTCGGTTGGTAAATTAATCTTCACCACCAGCACAGATCCCTTTACACGAGGGTTAGACTACCTTTATGGAGTTAGAAGTCTAGCCCTTGATGCAGAGATGATCGATGTGGTGTATGATCTAGAAAATCGTAAATCTCTGTGTGTCTGGATCTGCAAACATATTGACGCGGTGAACCAACAACTGGAAAAGTGTCTTCAGGCTTGCCATGATTGTTTTCACCCTTGGGAGCAACCTACGATTCAAATTTTTGCTGCTCCCATTGCTCAATCCTTTGGGATTGACGCTCTCTGCAATCTTCAGACAAATCCTATTACCATCCTCATAGATGTGGGAAGAGTAGTGCCGGCAGACTGGCTGGCATTAGTAGTCCATGAATATGCTCATGCTCATGCAGGTTCTCCCGGACATCACGAACAATTTGCGCGATCGCTCTCTCACCTCTGCCTGGGATTGGGTATTGCGCCTCCCCCTTTACAACCTGGTATGGAATCTTACCTGCGATTTTATCCTGATTGCCGTCCCACTCAGAACCCATTAGCATTTTGGCGAGGAGAATCAGGGACTGATAACGAAAACTAATATCCCATCACTATTGAATCAAGGGCAGCGAGCAGAGGGAAGAACAATCTTGCTCAGTCCAGAGATTGGGATAATTTATGGTTTGGATAGAGATAAGCAAAATTACCTATAAAGTGTTAAAAATTATTGCTTTATCTCGCAAATCCTAAGGTGAATCTACCAAACAAGATTATTCTGAATTTTGAAATTCCGAATTTGGATAGCAGTCAATTGGCTGCGAATTAGAAGCTGCGGTTATCGAGTGCGACTCAAATCGATCAACCAATGCTGTACTTTTTCATGTCAGCTAATAGCGTAAAGGTGTTTATCATGTCAATTCCTCTGTTGGAGTACGCTCCTTCATCTCAAAATCAGCGTGTTATTAGCTTTGAAATCCCTGGTGATGAACAACCCAGAATTTACACAACCGACAATCTGCCATCAGCTACTGAAATGGATGTTTTGATTTTGGCAGCTTATCGGCAAATTTTTCATGAACAGCAAATGCTGTCTAGTAATCGCCAAATCATTCTAGAGTCTCAACTGAGAACAGGAATGATCACCGTTAAGGAATTTATTCGCGGATTGGTTCTATCCGATTCCTTTAGACGGCTGAATTACGATGTTAACAACAATTACCGCTTTGTAGAAATCTGCGTACAAAGGATTTTAGGGCGGAACATTTATAGCGATCGCGAAAAATTTGCTTGGTCAACTGTTCTTGCTACTAAAGGTATAGCAGGCTTCATTACAGAGCTGCTCAACAGTGAGGAATATCTCGAGAACTTTGGTGATGATACAGTTCCTTACCAACGGCGGCGGATTTTACCCCAGCGTTCTAGAGGTGAGTTACCCTTTGAACGCATGGCACGCTACGACACCGATTATCGGGATAAATTACCACGCAGAGGCTATATACCCATGAATTTACACACATTCCTACGTAGTCGTAACAGAGATTTGGTGTTATTGACCGTCGGTTCTGGACTGGGTTTGATAGCAATCTTATCTTTGCTCACCTACTTTGGCCTGTTCCCACAAATTGGCCCGTTCCAGTAGTCCATTGGGTAAAGGGAAAAGGGCAAAGGGGAAGGGTTGAAAACCTTTACTCTTTTACCCTTAACCTTTCCCCCGCCTGTCAAAACAACTTTGGCAAAATACTAGGGATTTTTAATTAGCAGAGGTGCAGAGAAATAGGAGAAGGATTTCTCTTGACTTTGTTCTATGTTCTCTGCAATCTCTGTAAAACCTGCCTTAAAACGATCGCAGTCCAATCTAGATCTGCTGTGGTTGTTTCCCGTCCCAATGTCAACCGAATTCCGCCCAAAGCAGCTTTTTCTGAATAACCCATTGCTAAAAGTATTGGGCTAGGGCTAAGTTTCCCACTATGACAAGCTGCACCAGCACTGATACCAATTCCTGCTAAATTTAATTGCCGGACTATAGTTTTACCGCTGAGTTTTTCGCCATCAGCAGATTCTAAGCAAAAACTCAGGTGATGGGGTAAGCGATGCTCAAAATCCCCTGTGGGAATTAAACCAGGTATATCGCTTAATTGAGCAAATAAGCGATCGCGTAATTTAATTAATCGTGGTGTTTCTAGAGAAATTTCTTGCGCTGCGAGTTCAGCAGCTACGCCAAAACCAGCAATGACAGGTGTAGCTTGTGTTCCAGAACGTAGCCCCCTTTCTTGTCCTCCACCACCAAACAAGGGTATTAAGTCTACACCAGGACGCACATACAAAGCGCCCGCACCTTGCGGCCCATATATTTTATGACTTGATAAACTCAGTAAATCTACAGGCAATCTTTCTAAATCAATAGGTAAACGACCTGCAACTTGTACAGCATCAGTGTGAAATAATACTCCGTGATTACGGGCAATAGTTCCCAGTTCGGCGATCGCTTGGACTGTACCAACTTCACTTTGTCCGTAAATTATCGACACCAAAACGGTGTTAGGACGCAATGCGGCTGTTAAATCTTGGGGGTTCACTCTACCTTTTGCATCGACTGGTAAACGAGTAACTTCCCAACCCCACATTTCCAGCAACCGCACCGTTTCCGAAATTGCCGAATGTTCCACACTAGAAATAATCATGTGTTGTGGCACAGCATACAATCGAGCCACACCCATAATTGCTAAATTATCTGCCTCAGTGCCACCAGAGGTAAAGACAATTGATTCTGGAACCGCAGCGTTGATTAATCCCGCCACTTGGATTCTGGCTTGTTCCAAAATCGTCGCTGCCCGGTTTCCCCACTCATGTAAGCTAGAAGGATTGCCCCACTGTTGAGCAAGAACTTTTTCCATAACTGCGATCGCTTCAGAGCGAGTGGGAGTAGTGGCACTGTAATCTAGATATATTTGCATATCAAGGAAATGAGGACTGGGTAATGGGTAATGGGTAATTGGAACAAAGAAGACAGGAGAAAAATAATTTAATAACTCTTAACTCTTGACCAATAACTAATGAAAAAAATGATTCATCTACTTTCCCCAGTTCATAATGACTAGTATCCCTGAATTTGCACAACCTCCATTAAGTTTAAAATTCTTCGGGCCATCTTTCCTTTGTGCTAATTATTTTTTTCCTAACAGCGTTGCAACTGTGTTAACAAAATTACAACTTCATCAATTGCTTGGCGCAAATTTCTAACTGGTTGTTCGCTTTGATTTACCATAATACTGAAAACCAAAGGCTCATACTTAGCCCCATTGACATATCCCGATAGGGAGACTGCACCAGTTAATGTTCCGGTTTTTGCTTGTACAATTCCTTCTGCAGGAGTGTTGCGAAAGCGATTTTTTAAAGTACCACTTTTCCCCGCCACTGGTAAGGAAGCGCGATAAATAGCTGCACTTGGTGTTTTGGCTATTAAACGCAAAGTTTGTACTAAAGCTTCAGGAGATATTAAGTTGCGGCGTGATAACCCAGAACCATCTACTAACAAATAAGTTGTAGGATCAACTCCTAATTGGGTTAAGCTCTTTTTAAGAACTTCTAAGCCAGTATCAGCAGTATTTTGATTCTGAACTCGCGGCTGTTTAATAGCTAATGCTCTTAGCAATGCCTCTGCATAAAGATTATTACTATCCTCAAGAGTTACTTTGATTAATTCAGATAAAGGTGGCGAATCTATTGCAGCGATTTCCTGTTGATTACTTCCACCGTTTAGTACTAATGTTTGTCCTAAAGTAATGTTCTGCTTTGCTAATACAGTCCGGAAACTACGTAAAAAGTAATAATTAGGGTCAACTACAGGTAAGGTAGCTAAATAAGGTTGAGCATCTTGTGATAATTGCCCTTGTATGCGTAATACTGTTCCTGTTAAATCGCGGGTAATATTAATATTATTCGGTTGATTTTTGTTGACTGTAGTTGATTGATTAACTATCCGCCACCTTGCCGCTTCATTAGCATCATTCCAAACAATTTTTAAAGGTTTACCAATAGTTTGGGGGATAAGTTTAATACTAAAAATATTTTCATTTAACATAAAGCTGCCAATGGGCGCACCATAATCTGATTGCACATCTTCCCATTGCCAAGTTGAGTTAACTATATCTCCTTGAATATAACTATCATCGGCAATTAATTGCTTAATTTGAGTAATACCTTTTTTTTGCAATTGCTGGGCTAATGCTTGTAATTGAGTATTTCCCAAGCTAGGATCTCCTCTACCAACAACACGCAAAACTCCATTAGCATTCTGATAAATAGAAGTACGAATACGGAAATTTGCGCCTAATTGCTGTAAAGCCGCAGCAGTTGTCAAAACTTTTGTATTAGAAGCGGGAGTAAAATATTTTTGAGCATCTCGGCTGTAAAGTGTTTGCCCAGATGACACAGGTTGTACCAATATTCCCCAGCGTACTCGATTAAATACGGGACGATTGATTACAGTATCTATAGATTTTCCTAGCTGGTTAGGACAAATTGCTTTGGTGGTAGATGCTGGTGCTATTGGTGTTGGTGTTTGGGCTGTAGCTGCTTTTTGGGGAATGCTAATCTGAGTACCGACAAACAGTAACATTAAACCAACAGTAATTTTTTGATTCATCATATAGTAAGTAAAACTATTAGATGATAATATAGCGTTTCCTAATCTGCTGAGGTACAAATTTATCTGCGTTTATCCTCTTCCATTCCTGCGGAACGCTACGCGAACGGCGGTTAATTTTTTATTTCTGTACCTCACCAATATGGAAAACCCTATAATACAATTCACAATACTCTGATGGAAGCCGTTGCGCGTCTACAAAAATCAAAATTAAAAATTAAAAAAGTCAAATTTTTTTGGTTGTTAAATTGTGGAGAATTGATATTAACATATAGCAATCAACAGTCAACAGTCAACCGTCAACAGTCAACCGTCATCACTCAAATAAAAAGCTCATGATAGCATTTAAATTGCTAATCATGAGCTAAACACTTGAGTAATTGTGCAATTGAACAAAGGAACGTTTTAGCTGATTAGTCAGGTAAACCCTGACTAATCAAATGGCGCAAGAATTATTCTTCATCTTCATACTCCGTTTCATCATCTTCGCCAAAAATCTCATTAATAATCTGTTGTGCGCGTTTGTCAGAAATATTTAAGTCTTCTTGCAGACTAGAAATATAATCTTGCTCAGAATCGGGTATTTCTTCATCAATCCCCACTACCAACAGCGCGGTAATGTAAGCAGCTTCGCAATAATCTTGATCTGGTAAAGAATTGATTGCTTGTTCTAGTAAATCCTCTGGTTCTGTTGACTCTAGCAAGCGATAAACTTTGTCTGTCAAGTTTCGGTAGTCTTCATCAGAGTAATTTTCAAATTGGGAAATCCCACCTAGCATTTCACTTAAAGCATACTCTTCTTCTATAGTGATGCCTTCGCCATCTGATGCTGCGGACAAAAGTCCAATAACTGCGATCGCAACTTCTGGTTCTAAAATTACTGAACTACTAGTACGGCTGTTGCTTACATTGGGTTTAATCATAATTAACCTTTCAAAATCCAGTGATTGCTGGGCAATTTATCTTTTATTGCTGATGGCGCATCTTGGGAAACCAAGAATTTTGTATTTCATACCAGAAATGCTACACACAGCTGCTTGAAAGCTATGGTTCCCACGAAAATCGCAAAAATCACAAATGTTGAGATTTTTCTGAAAATTTTTTGCAAAAAAAAAGCAGAGGATAAAATCCCCTGCATCTTCAAACGCTTTCCGCGTCTCTAATTGAGAAAGTTCACAACTCAGTACTCAGTACTGGATTTATAGTTTCGTCCCGCACTCAGAACAGAAGTTATGGGTGGGTTGGTTTTTAGAGCCGCAGTTGCTACAGTAAACGGGTTCTGTAGATGTTTTTGGTGATTGCTTGGGTAAGCCAATCATTTGGGCGTTGTTTTTACCTGGGGCTACCATTGGATAGCAGTTTTCATCTCTGGTAACACGCACATCTACAACTACAGGGCCATCATGAGCCAGCATTTCGGCGATCGCATCTTGGAGTTCTTCTCGTTTGCGAATCACCATGCCTTTAATACCATAGGCTTTGGTTAAATACTCGATATCTGGCATTCCTACTTCCATGTTGGAGCAGGAGTAACGCTCACCGTAAAAGGCCTGCTGCCATTGGCGTACCATTCCCTGCCAACCGTTGTTGAGAATTACAGTCTTGACATTTAGACCGTATTGTGCAAGTGTACCTAATTCTTGCAAACACATCTGGAAACTAGCATCGCCACTGATACAGATGACATCTTCATCAGGGAACGCTGCTTTTGCGCCCATCGCTGCAGGTACACCAAAACCCATCGTTCCCAACCCAGCGCTAGAAATCCAGCGTCGGGGGCCATTTTTGAGGAATTGTGCTGCCCACATTTGATGTTGACCAACATCTGTGGTGTAGAAAGCGTTGGGTGATTGGCGACTGAGTTCGACAATTACCTCTTGGGGGGAAATGCTATCAGGATACTGGGGTACAACTAGAGGGTAGTCTTCACGCCAACGGTTAATTAGGTTCAACCATTCTTGGTTCTGGTTGGGTTTAGCTTTTGTACCTGTGTGTTTACAGCGACGCAATAAGTCAACTAAGACATTCCGCACGTCACCAACAATGGGTACTTCTGGAACGCGGTTTTTCCCAACTTCGGCGGGGTCGATGTCGATGTGAATGACTTTCGCTTTGGAAGCAAATTCATCTAACTTCCCGGTTACCCGGTCATCAAATCTCGCACCTACACAAATCAGCAAGTCACAATCAGTGACAGCAAAGTTAGCGTAGGCTGTGCCATGCATCCCCAACATACCCAAAGCGAGGGGATGATGTTCGTCAAAAATCCCAATTCCCATCAAAGTGGTAGTTACAGGGATATTGAATAACTCAGCTAGTTCCTTAACTTCTTCGTGTGCCCCAGATGCGATCGCACCACCACCGACATACAATAGCGGTCGGCGGCTTTCGCTAATTAACTGAATTGCCGCATTGATTTGACGGGGATTTCCCTTAACAGTGGGACGATAGCCGCGTAATTTTACAGAACCAGGTTCTACTGGTACATAGTCAAATTCTTCTAAGGCTACATCTTTAGGCACATCAATTAACACTGGCCCTGGTCTGCCGGTGCTAGCAATGTGGAATGCTTCTGCCACAATGCGGGCCATATCTTTCGGGTCACGCACTACATAAGAGTGTTTGACAATTGGTAGGGTAATACCGTAAATATCAGTTTCTTGAAATGCATCTGTACCAATTGCGGCCCGTGGTACTTGTCCAGTCACCACAATCATGGGGATTGAGTCCATGTAGGCGGTAGCGATACCTGTGACCAAGTTAGTCGCCCCTGGGCCAGAAGTACCAAAACACACTCCTACCTTACCTGTAGCACGGGCGTAGCCATCAGCCGCATGAGAAGCGCCTTGTTCGTGGCGCACAAGAATATGCTTAATACCACTTGTGGCTTCCACCTTGTACAGGTCATCGTAAATTGGCAAAAT
Source organism: Nostoc linckia FACHB-104 (assembly GCF_014696615.1). Classification (GTDB taxonomy): domain Bacteria; phylum Cyanobacteriota; class Cyanobacteriia; order Cyanobacteriales; family Nostocaceae; genus Aulosira; species Aulosira linckia_A. The sequence goes on from NZ_JACJQJ010000003.1 coordinate 37,848, forward strand.
TGCGCCACCGGGATAACCAAAAATATACTCAACACCGTGACGCTGGAGGCTGTCCAAGAGGGCGAACCCACCGGAGGCCCGTTGCGGCGTTACCACAGTCTTGATTGTATTAGGCTGGGTGTGATTCTCGGTTTGGGGGGGACTGATTCGGGAAGGCGATCGCACTGTCAAACCTCTGAGAATAGCTAAGTTAATGCTTGGATTCTGTAATTAAGATTTCATTTTAATAGAAAAGTTTAATAAAATCCTTATATTCATATCTAATTTTCCCATCAGCTTAGGCCATAGGAAGATAATTTGTCTGGAATTTTTGACAAAAGGGATTGGGAATTAGGTATTGGGGACTGGGGACTGGGTATTAGGGATTGGGTAATTAGAAATAAGAAATGGTAATTAACGATTTTCAACACTAAATAATAGTATTTTCTTAAAATTAACTGTCTTAAAAATATTGCTAAATAAAAATACTAGATCCTATTCCCCAGTACCCAATCCCTAGTCCCCAGTAACCAGTCCCAACTAAATCACATCTTGCAATACGCGCCGGGTATTTTTCCAAGCCCAAACACCTACAGCTGCTACTATTACACTCATAGCTACTAGGACAACACGCAAACCAAGCATATCAGTTAACGGCCCAGTAATTGCTAGTGGTAAGGACAGGGCAATATTCACCGCATGATTTTGGAAGCCGAATACTTTACCATGCATAGCGGGTGGTGCTTGTTGTTGGATTAAAGTTTGCATCGGTACGCCTATTAAGGAAGCACCTACACCCAATAATGCACAAAGTATCAACGCTAATAAAAGGTTGTGGGTAAAAGTAAACACGCCTAAAACTAGCGCCATCAGTAAAAATCCGATTAAGGGTAAGGGCTTACCGTGCAATTTTACACCCCAGTGTCCCAAAATCCCCGCACCCAAAACCATACCAACTCCTGCTGCGGCTAAGAAAAAGCCAAACTGCTTTTCTTTTAAGCCAAAGTCGGCTGCTAATCTAATTGTCAGCACTGTTAACGCAGCAAAGACACAATATAAGGTGACAAGTTGCAACATGGCATTTAACACCAGGCGGTTTTGCTTGAGATAACGCAAACTCTCTGTAAATTCCAACCACAGATGATTTGAAGCCTGATGCTCATGATTTGGCTTGTGTTCTTTAAACTTAATCGGCTGCATAATTGCACCCGATAACAGATAAAGCCCACTCACTATCAATTCTTGTCCGTATTCTTCGCCTAGGAAATTTTTCGCCCAGCTTAACATTGGTTCCCCAATAGCAAAGCCAACTATTAAGGCTCCCATCATTGTGCTGCTAAACAAGGCATTCGCTGCCATTAAATTCTCACGTCTTACCAACAGAGGAATCGCAGCTTGTTCCGCTGGAGCAAAAAACTGCGTTACTGTTGATATGGCAAATGTTAGTATCAAAAGAATCAGAAACTCTCGTGGTAAAAACGGAATTAACAACGTTAATAACCCACGTACTATATCTGAGCCAACCATGATTAGCTTTTTAGGAAAGCGGTCAACAAAAATGCCACCCGCAGAACCAAACAAAATGGCTGGTACTGTAAAGGACACCATCAATGTTGAGTACATTGAGTTTTCTGCCAATCCTGGTGGCGGTGGGTAGTTTTCCAGCAGGGCAATCATCAAAACGAAGAATACCTTATCTGCTAACTGGGAAACCAGTTGCCCAATCCACAGGAGCATAAAAGCACGGTTTTTTAGCAGTGCGCCAAACCCGTTATTAACAGCAGCAGGTTCCGTTGGAAACATTTGACACTAAGTAATGGGGACTAGGGTAGATGGGAGTAGGGGAGTGGGAGCAAGGGCAAGGGGCAAGGGGGCAGGGGGCAGGGAGAATAGGTGTATCCTCACTCTTATCATCTTCCTCATCCCTCATCCTCCTTATTTTTATCGCTCCTTTGGAAAATTTTCCCTATTTCTCACTCCCCTTTGCCCAGTTTATTTTCCGGACTATTTTTCTTCATAGCGCTTTAATAGCAGATGCACAAAATCAGAGGCACTTAAGCGATCGCTATTTTGGTACAATCCTAGGGACTGGTCTGTTAATACCCCTTGTACAGTTTGGGGCGATCGCCAAATGGATAAATGGTCTACAGCTGGTTCTGCATAGAAGTTACTTTGCCCACTACCCAATAAAGACGAACTCCAATGGGTGAAATAATCATGGCTTATCCGGTGAATGGGAAAATCACCCCATAGTGGCACACCCCATCCATCTACAGCAATAAAAGCTTTGACTTGACCCCCTAAAAGTTGCCACCAGTGCGCTGCCATAATTGCTCCAACTACACCAGCGCTAAAGCTAATAAAGAACACGGGCGATTGTAACCTATCCTTTAAGCAATTGTGTAAAAATTGTAAAATTTTAAATGGCGATACGGTCAGTACACCATGTTCCGGAAAAATCAGAAGATTATGTTCTGGATTTTGAGCAACTGTGCGATCGCCCCTTGGGAGCAGCTCTTCTCTACGAGACGCTCCGCGTAGCTTGCTTCCCCGGAGGGGTACGCTATCGCAATTTAAATTGAAGCATCCAGAAATAAAACTTTCAGTCAATTCTGGCTCATGGATTCCAGGGCAAATGAATATGTTCATCTATACATAGTCTCTGGGTCATAGCTAGGGTTTAGCAATGCTCAAACCTACTTGTTATAAATACAACATTAATATTTTAAGCAAACCCTAAGAATTTGGCTCCAGCCAAAAGTGCTGAATTTTATTGAAAGCGGCTATCCCTCTCCATCCCCTTGTGAATGAAGAGGGATAGCCGCCCCGCCGCTTGGGGCATAGGGTATAGGGCATTGGTATGGTTCTTCCCCATGCCCAAAAACTCCATCCCCTTGTGGGTGGAGTTTTTCATGAGGTTTGCTGGCTGTTGGCTGTTGATGTTTAACAACGAACAAAAAAATGTGCAATTTACCTAAGCCTTGGTTAATTTAGGTAAATTTTCTTGTCTAGATCCTAACGGCAGAGGTGTGAGAAGCGATGCCTCGTTATGATATTTGTAACTATCCTATCCCCTGGGGTGGGATTTTATTTTACTCAGCTGGGAAATAATCAATTATTTCTTTGATACTTCTCTCCATTCTGGTTATATTGAGGAACTCACTGTGGTAGCCACGCCGGAAAAAGTACAACATACCCACGAGCAATCATCACGTCAAGACAGAGTAGCCGTATTGCTCATGGGCTACGGCGAAGTCGAAAGCTACGAAGATTTCGCTAACTATAACGAACAGGCTTTAAATCTACTGACAGCAAAATTTGCACCAGTCCCTACTTGGATTTACCCACCCCTAGCAAAGCTTTTGGCGTTATTTGACCGTCACGAATGGGGACACACCCATCACGATTTTATTTCTCCACATAACGCGATTTTTGAACAGCAACGCGCTGGAATTGAAAAGCGGTTACAAGAAAAGTGGGGTGAAGGGGTTCAAGTTTTTAAGGCTTTTAACTTCTGCGCGCCTTTTTTGCCGAAACAAGTTTTAGCAGAAATTAAAAATCAAGGCTTCGACAAAATCCTGATTTATCCCCTACTAGTGGTTGATTCTATCTTTACTAGTGGGATTGCGATCGAGCAAGTGAATAACGCCTTAGCTGAGATGGCTGAGGGTGAAGAACATTGGGTAAAAGGACTACGTTACATTCCTTCTTTCTACAACGAGCCAGCTTATATTGATTTGATGGCGCATTTGGTAGAAGAAAAAATTAATGCTGACTTAGCAGCAACCTACCTCCCTTCTCAAATTGGGATTGTGCTGATGAATCACGGCTGTCCCCACAAAGCGAAAGGCTTTACCTCTGGGATTGTCGAAAGTCAAGCACTGTATGACTTAGTAAGGGACAAGCTAATTAACCGCTATCCTTTAATTTCTGTGGGTTGGCTAAACCATGACACACCGCTAATTGAATGGACGCTACCCAATGCAGAGCAAGCAGCTAGTAACTTGATTCAATTGGGTGCCAAAGTTGTAATATTTATGCCAATTGGTTTTGCAACAGAAAACCATGAAACTTTATTGGATGTCCATCACATTATCCATGCTTTAGAGAAAAAGCATCACGGTGTGGATTATGTGCAAATGGCTTGTGTGAATGACCATCCAGAGTTTTTGGCAATGGCTGCACAATGGGCTGACGATCATATTAGTGAGTTGAAGAATGGGGAAGCAATTACAGTGAATCCTCACCTAGATGGACATCATCACCATCATCATCATTAGACTTTCTTGCAGAATTCGGGAAAAGGAGAATGGGAAAGGGGAAAAGGTTTGGTATTTTCCCTTTTACCTTTGCCCACCTATTGCAAAAAGCACTTTTGCAATAGGTCTATTAATTAAGAGAGAAAGTTTTTAAAGGCAAAAGAACGCAGAGTAGTTTACTTGCGTTCTTCTTTTTTAAGTCTAGAAGCTTCTCAGCAATAATTTAGGGTAAATCGCCAAACTGTTCTTTATAACGAGAAAGTAGCGATTCAAGTTCGGCGGCGCGTTGGCGTTCTTGTTCTGCACGTTGGCGTTCTTGTTCGGCTTGTGTTTCTGCTTCTATGCGTTTATTAGTTTCTTGTTTGAGTGCTGCAATCAATTCATCATTTACCAACAATTTTTCACCATTATCTAGGCGATAAAAGCCAATCAATTTTCCTTCTACAGCTAGACGTAGTTGTAATGCTTGACTGCAACTATCGGTAATTGGCTCATAAATATCTCCTCTTAAGCGATACCCTTGCAACTTTTGTGTAATCCATTCGCCTTTGGGATCAAATAACCAATATTCTTCTACTTCTAAGCCTTCATAAAGATTTTTCTTAGTAGTTTTGTCTTCTTCTTGAGTTCCTTTAGAGGTAAATTCAAAAATTACCTTTGGTACCTGTTTTTCTTCCCAAATTTTGTAGTTATCTCTTCCTCCTGGTTCAACGTCATAAATAACCATGACATCAGGTGCAACTCTTAATTTGGGGAAACCTGGTACATAATACAAGAATTGATTGGCTAAAACTGTGGCGCGACGACCTTGAAGATATTGTCTGATAACTTCTAGCGTAGTTAAAATTGCATATAAATGGTCATAAGTTTCTGCTATGGGTTCTCCATCGCTGCTGGGATAAATAATTTCTGATGTAGAGATAGCGGTGGTCATATAGCCACGTTGAAGATTTTATTTATCTATAGGATTCCTAATTGATTTTTGAACAAATACGTAGTGGCGTGGCAAGGCTAAAATAGTGCGTTAGATGTAGGTTGGGTTAAGCGCAGCGCAACCCAACATGAATTTCACCAACTCAACATAGATGCTGGTGTTGGGTTTCCTTACGTCAACCCAACCTACATTTTTTTGCAACATTTTAGTCGTGTCAGTCCACTACACATACTTAGATTTTTTCAACAATCACATCGGATTTCTATATTTTAGTTAAAATTGTATCTTTCTGTCTGTGTGACTTAAAATCTGGTTTCATACTCAACTACAGCACGACCTTCATCACCTAAATTAGTAGAAGCGCGCACGCGAAGTTCATCATTGAGGCGATAAATTACGTTGTAACGTAAGGGTTCATTGCTAGCAAAAACTCGCGATAACGATACAGAAAAATCATTCGTTACATCAAATACACCTTCAGCAGCTAAACCCAATACAGAAACATTGGTATTAGTATTAGTTACCAAGCTAGGAAATAGCCGTAATTCACTCAAGCCAATAGTTTGACCAATTTGACTGAGAGTTCCTTGCAAATTAGAGAAAACTGCTGAACCAGCTATATTAATTAGTCCCAAGGTTGCGTCGCCTTGCTGTAAATTGTTGAGAATTGAACCTCCCAGTAAAGCGACGATTTCAGATCGACTACGGCGAGGTTCGCTAGTTAGTACCAAATTATCGGATAATTCGCTGGCTGGGCCTTTGGCGATCGCACGAATGCGAACTGTGTTTAATGTACCAAAGTTGATGGCAGAAATATCTTGAATTTCGCTAGATATGGGTGAGGTTCGCCCTAAACTGCGAGTTGCTTCTGGGACAAAGGCGACTAAGCGCACATCTAATGTGGGATCGAAACCACGACCGGGGGTAAATAGTGCGGTTTGTTCGTAACCACGCTCTAAGGTAAATTGGGAGGTAAATAAATTTATCTGTCCTCCCCGCAAGCGAACTTCTCCTTGGGGACGAGGTTTAGCCAGGGTTCCGTTGAGAGTAATATCACCCTCCGCGACAAAGCTAAATAGCGGTTGACGGGTAACGCGCACATCGTCGGCTAAAACTAGCTGTAAGTTGGCAAATTCTATCGGTATTTTGCTTGTATTTGTGGTTGTGGGTGTTGTGGGGGTACTATTCGCTGTTGTTTCTGGTGTTGTGACTGTAAATTCTTGGGAATTTGCTGGCTGGGAAGTTGTATTGCTGACAGATGCGGCGTTTCCTAACAATACTTCACCATCATTGAGTTGAATTCTCCCGCCGAGTTGGGGTGCAAATGCTGTTCCGGTAATTACAGCATTACCGTTGACTGCGCCTTGATATAAGTCTTGAAAATTCAACTGCAAGTTTTGCAATGAAACAGTGAGGGGATTGCTAGCGGCTTGCTGTTGGGCGTTTTGACTAGCGAAAATAGGGAGAATACCTGCGGCTGTTAATTGTCCGCGACTGAATTCTGCTTGTAGATTATCGACAATTAAGCGATCGCCTGCAAACTGTGCTGTACCCGTAACATTGGTTAATGGTTCTGTCAGGCTTTGCACATTAATCGTGGCATTATTAATTGTGGCTATGCCGGTGGTTTCTGGTCTATCTAATGTTCCTTGAACTTGGACGTTGACTTGTCCTTGACCATCTACCCATTTGACTTGATTATTCAACAGATTTAATAACGCCAAGCCTTCATTTTGCACGTTAGCTTGAATGCTAATACTGGGATCTGGCTCGACGGATGTAAAAGGTAATTTGGCAGGAATACTACCATTAATTTGAATTGGTTGTGTAGCAGTAACTAAAATATTGCTGCCAAAATTTAATCTAGCATCGTTATAGTTAAAGCTAACTTGGGCAGACTGTACAGATTGATTATTTAAGCTGCCATTTACTAAAGCTAATTCCCCTACAGCTTGGGGATTATTTAAATCTCCTGATAATGTCGCATTGGCATTGATATTCCCTTCCACATCTACAGGTAATTGCGGGAAGAAAGGTTTAATATCTGCTATTGCTAAATTTTGAACTTGTGCTTGTCCAGATAATGCTTGCTGGCTTAATTTTCCGGTAAAAGCGAGGATGGAATTATTGAAATTAACTTGCAGAGGTTGTAGGGTTAAATTGCCATTTTCAAAATTGCCGCTAGCAACAACTTGATTAATATTATATTTGCCCCATACCCAATTATTACCAGTAAAATTAAAGCCGATATTTAAGCCGGAGCGTAAAGAACCTGTTACGCCAATATTACCGCTAATTAAACCTTGTAATTCTTCCAAACTGGGAACGCGTTCAGTTCGTTGTTCCTGGGTTATTGCTTGAGTGACTTGGCTTTGAATTTTGGAGAGATAATCTATTTGCGCTAATAAATTGGTATTGGGTAAACTTACAGGCTGAGTTTGTAAGGCTTCCGCACCAGCTAGTTTCGGAGGCTGCAAACCAGTGCGTAAATCTTGATAATTGTATATATTCAGTGTGGAGAGTAAATTTTCAATTCTGGTTTGGTCAAAGCTAACTGTAAATTGTAAGGGGTTATTGAGTGAAGTTGGTAAAATCCCACTGAGTAAATAGCGATTTTGACCTTGAATCAGTTCCCCATTAGTTAAATTAAAATTGCCATTTCCATAACTGATATTGCCGCGAAATTCATCGGCTTGGATTCTGCCAATTCTCGGTTGAGCTACGGCGACATTACCGACTAAGCTATAATCTGTTAAATTAACTGTTAAATTCCCTGATAATTGCCCGTTGATACTACCTAAATTGGCATTAGCAGGCAGGAAGCCTTTCGCTAAAGATATAGGGAAATCTTGGACATTAACTGCTAAATTATCTCCCACAGTGTTGCCAGTAGCAACCGTACCATCTCGCCTAATATTAAATGCAGTGGGGCGATTATTTGCACCTAAATAAAAGGCAATTTGGTCTTGTCTACCAGTAACTTGAAATTGGGTTCCCTGTCCGCCTTGATAACTGACATTTCCAGTTAAGACAGGGTCAAATGCTAAACCATTAATGGCGAAATTTTCTAAGCGAATATTGCCGTTAGCAATTGGGGTAGTGGGTGTACCAGCAACCTGTCCGTTAAAATCTACCCTCCCCGCCAAAGCAATGTTACCCGGAAGCTGAATTGGCAGACTTTGCAGATTGTAATTATCTGCCTGGACATTAAGATTTAACCCAGTAATTTGGGGAGTGGGTTGCAATGCCACAGCAATATCACCAGATGCCCGCAAACCGGGTGCAGTGGCTTGGGCAATTTGTAAACGTTGCCCATTCCATTGAAATTGAGCAGTGAGTGGTTGTGTGAGTGCCGCTAAACCTTGGGAAAACCTGACATTACCTGCGGCTACAATGTTTTGCGGTTGGAAGGAAGCCGTGGTTCCCGCTACTTGCACATCACCATTTAACCGCCCGCGCAAATTTTGTGATAAATTATTTAATTGAATTTGGGAAATAGTGGCTATAGCTTGCCAGTTGCCATTACTCAAATTGATATTTCTGACATTAACACTTCCCCTAGCTAAATTCAACCGCGCCTGTCCCGCAGCTTGAATGTTAGCTAAAGCAAAAGAATTTGTATTACCAGAAACCTGTATATTACTATTAGCAATTTGTCCTTGAACATTGGGGGCAAATTGATTGATTTGAATCCCCGAAGCATTGGCTACAGCTTGCCACAGACCATTATTCAGACGAATATTATTGAGATTAACTCTCCCGCCAGCCACATTTAAATTTGCTTGTCCAGAAGCTTGAATGTTCGCTAATTGGAAAGATTTTGTAGTTCCAGATAAATTAAATTCCCCGTTTAAATTACCTTGAAATTGCTTTGGTAAAGCCGCATTGGCATTATTTGGATTGCTAGTAGCTTGAGCCAAACTTTGCAAAGGAACTTGATTGGCATCCACAAAAGCTTGCCAGCGATCGCCTACCAGTTGTCCTCGCGCTGCAACTGTCCCCCCCGCTACCTGAAAAACTGTATTCTGGAACTGAATCAGTCCCTTATTGATTGCTAATTCAACTTTCCCCGGATAAGTCGCAATTGGTGCTTGGACTTGTACCAGAGTTCGCAAATTCGCGAGATTTCCAGAGACTTGGGTATTTGCGGAGATTGTACCAATGCGAATATTGGGAGTACTAACATTGTAAGTTTGGGCTAATGCATCTCCAGGTAACCTTTGTGCCTGTAAATTGATCGCCACTTCACCCTGCTTACCTAACCCAACTCGACCGCTACCTGTAATTTCTCCCCCTACCGTTGGGGTAGCTTGAATCTGAGAAATCACAATTTCCTGCGGTGTTCCGCGAAATTGGGTGCTAATTTTCTCAAAATTCACACGGTCAATCACCGCAGGTTTAATTGTACTAACCGCACCTGTAACTACAGGCTTGGGAATTGCACCTTGTAACTTAAAATTTGCGGTAAAATCTCCAGCCGTAGTGACGGGGAGTTTAATGTTAAAGGTTTGTAAGAGATTTTGCGCGCTAACAGCTTGAATATTCGCGGTGACATTATAACCAGTTTGCGTATTGACTGAACCATTAATTTGCGCCGGGATATTACCCAAACTGGTAGATATATTTTCCAGCGCCACCTGCGTACCCTGGAATTGTAATTTCCCGTTGATGTTAGTTAATTTATTAGGAAAATTATTAACTTGCGCTGTAACTTGATTAACGTTAATTAAGCCAAAAACCGTTGTTTTTGGTTGCTTCGGTTGAAATTTAACTGTTAAATTACCATCCACAGTCCCCGATGGTAAAGTCACAGGTGACTGTACTAATTGCGTCAGCGTCGCTGCTGCCAAATTGCTAGTATTGATTTGCAGCGTCGTTTCGGTAGTTTTGGTCAGACTTTCGCCCGAAATTTCCAAACTACCACCGTTCACAGGTTGAATAGTAGCATCAAAATTAATCCGTTGATTTTGCTCTAATAACCGCGCTACACCATTCAGTTGATTAAAGCCAACGTTCACCCTCGGTTTATTCGCTGGGGTATAGGGAGACAATACCAAACCGCCATTTTGCAAGCGAAGTGTCTCTAATTCAGTCGTAATAAAACCCTTCTTTTCTTGAGTAGCGGTATTAATTTTCGTCGAAACCCAACGCCCTTGCTGATCCTGTTCAATATAAACAGTAGGCTGAATTAAAGTCACATTTAGCTTTAAAGTCCGGTTAAAAACTAATAGCCAAGGGTCAAATCCCACATCTACCGCCTGTGCTACCAGTCTATCTGGGTCTGTCGTAGTTACAGGAATTGATGTGTTACCAAAACGCAGGCTATTCGGTGAAAAACTTTGAACCGCACCTAAATTTACAGGTCTTCCTAGCAATTCTAAAAGATTGCTTTCAATTAATGGTACTAATTTTTGATGAATAAAGTTATTAGCCCACCAAACACCCCCAATAATCCCTGCGAGTAAAACTACTCCCAAAGCTATGCCGCCACGACCTAGTAACAGCAACCACAAACGCCGATTAGAATTAGGAGAGCGTGTCATCTCTCATCCTCTGATCCTTTGTAGGCTTGGTAAATAAATCAACCATCCTACGGTTTTTTCAGTATTAGCTACTTGGCATTGCTGAGTAAGCAGATGAATTTTATTCCCCGCCAAAGCGCAAATAATTTACCTTTGGCTTGAGTAAATCATCTCAATTCCTACTCAAATTTATAAATGCCGTTACTTTTAAGTATTTTCCCACGTCGTGAACACAGGTGATTGTCGAAACAAAATATATTGCAATACTTGCTGGTTAAGGGTAAAAAGGGGAAGGGGGAAAGGGAAAGAAAAAACCTTTAACCCTTAACCTTTCCCCAAAGCCAATTTTGGGTTCAAAACGCTTAACCGAGTAGTATTACAGCATATTGTGCTTCTGAAGCTGTGTTGTACTTAGGTAAAAAGAGCTATAAATTACTGCTTTAATTAGACTGCCTTAAAATTTGGATGCGAAAATCATCTCTGCGATAGATTGTAATGGTAGCAGAGGAGGGATTTTGCATTTTATCCTTAGCTGCTAGTTGTAATTAGCGATAATTTGAATTAGTATTTCCCCTTACTTATTTAGTGTGATTTATTACTAAATATTTACTACTTCTTTCAATACGAGACTTACGCAAAAATAACGTAACTCTGTCATTACGAGCGATAGCAAAGTAATCTCCTCTGACGGTGGGATTGCTTCCCTACACTTCGTTTCGGTCGCAATGACATTATCGCCGTTGTGTAAGTCCTACAATATACAAGAGTCAATACTTGTCGGTTAAGGGGAAAAGGGGAAGGGGAAAAGGGGCAAGAAAAAACCTTTAACCCTTACCCTTTCACCTTTTCCCCAAACTAAATTCCGAGTTGAAAATCCTTAACCTAGCAGTATTGGCATCAGTCTACAATTAAATTGCATTTAGCATTCTCCTTTCCCCCTCATCCCTAGTCCCCAATCACCAATCCCTTTCTCGATATTTCCGAGCTTCTTTGCCAATCAATCGACCATTTTTGCAATCATCGCGTCTCTTTGACGCTTCCTGCTAAAATATTTCACCGAGCCGGAAGGAAAGCAAATGACAGAGGGAAAAATATTGTTGCAACCTGGCACTTTATGGGAAAGTGTCAGAGAACGCACTGAATCCGCTTTAAAATGTGGGGCGTTGCTATCGATACCAACAGAATTTGAATATGTTGAGCAGGATGGTGTACGTTTCTTGGTGAGGATTTTGGCAAATCTTGTGCGTAAGGATGCAGCCAAGAAAAAACAGGTTCAACAAACCGCCGCATCTGGTAAGGATTTTAATCCGTTTCTGCCATACGAAGAAGATTTATTTGTTGCAGATATTTCTGAGACTCATGTTTGTCTCTTAAATAAATTCAACGTTGTTGACCATCACCTATTAATTATTACTCGCGCCTTTGAGGAACAAGAAAGCCTACTTACCTTAGAAGATTTTGCAGCGATGTGGGCTTGTTTAGCGGAATATGATGGTTTGGCATTTTACAACGGTGGTCAAGTTGCAGGGGCCAGTCAGCGACACAAGCATCTGCAAATAGTACCTTTACCCCTGACAACTTCAGGAGATGCAACACCTATTCAGCCATTGTTAGCAAAAGCAGAATTTCAGGATGCGATCGCAACTATACCTGATTTACCTTTTAAACACGCTTTTGCAGCTTTAAATTCCCAGTGGGCAGAGTCGCCATTACAAGCCGCAAAAACTACAATGGAACTATATAATGCTTTACTCAATGCTGTAGGGATAACAGCGGTTCACGATAATAGACAATCTGGTGCGTATAACCTTTTAGCTACACGAGAATGGATGTTAATCGTACCGCGATCGCAAGAAGAATACGAGTTAATTTCCGTTAACTCATTAGGATTTGCAGGTGCGCTATTAGTGCGAAATCAGCAACAAATGCAACTCCTCAAAGACCAAGGGCCAATGAATATCCTTAAGAATGTGGGTTGGTAATTGGGCATGGGGCATTGGGCATTGGGTAATTTATTCTCCCCCTGCTCCCTGCTCCCTACCCCCCTGCCTCTTCATCCCCAATCCCCAACAAGTGCCGTCCCAAAATTTATGTGTTATCTTTTGCAGCATCACTAATACCGATGTTTCAAAGGCGCTTTAATTCATAACTCATAATTCATAATTCATAATTTCAGGAGAATCATTATGCATCACTTTGACCTGAAATGGATACGAGGCCAGTTTCCCGCACTCACACAAAAAATTAATGGTAAACCTGTAATTTTTTGTGATGGCCCCGGTGGAACTCAAGTACCGGGTGCAGTGCTTGATGCTATCAGTGATTATTTAGTAAGGTCAAATGCAAATGCTCATGGGGCTTTTGCGACTAGCGCGCGCACAGATGCACTGTTGACGGCGGCGCGTGCTGCTACGGCTGATTTTCTGGGATGTCATAGTGATGAGGTGGTATTCGGCGCTAATATGACAACCCTTACCTTTAGCGTCAGTCGCGCTATTGGTCGAGAATTGCAACCAGGCGACGAAATTATTGTGACCCAGCTTGACCATTACGCCAATGTTTCCCCTTGGTATGCGTTGGAGGAAAAAGGCGTGGTTGTCCGCGAGGTAGGTTTCAATGTAGAAGACTGCACCCTAGATATGGGTGAACTCGAACGGCTAATTAACAAACGCACAAAGTTAGTCGCAATTGGCTTTGCATCTAATGGAGTGGGGACAATCAACGATGTTGCTAAAGCTGTCAGCCTGGCTCATGCTGTGGGTGCATTGGTATTTGTTGATGCTGTCCACTATGCGCCCCATGCGCCTCTCAATGTTCATGCACTGGATTGTGACTTTCTCGCCTGTTCTGCTTACAAGTTCTTTGGCCCCCACGTAGGGGTTTTGTATGGTAAGCGCGAGCATCTGGCTCGATTAACGCCATATAAAGTCAAACCCGCCCCTGATGATGTTCCCTCGCGCTGGGAAACTGGAACTTTGAATTATGAAGGCTTGGCTGGGTTAGTAGCTGCAATAAATTACTTGACAAAATTAGGTTGTCATGTATCGCCTGCCGTTGATAACGAGTTGATTTCTGCTTTAATTGAAGCGGATAAGGAAGGTCTAGAAACATTCCACTGTCCCAGCTTCCTCACTTCTCCAGATTCAGCAACACCTGCAATTACATCTGCTTATCACAGCAGACGGGCGGCGTTGGTAGCAGCGATGTCCAGCATTCAACAATACGAAAGAGAATTGAGTCACAAACTTATTCCTGGATTATTAGCAATTCCGGGCTTAAAGTTATATGGCATTACCGATCCACAGCGCTTTAATTGGCGAACCCCAACAGTAGGATTTAGATTAACCGGACAAACCCCCGAAAGTGTTGCCAAAGCATTAGGCGATCGCGGAATATTTTCTTGGCATGGTCATTTTTATGCGATCGCGCTCATCGAAAAACTAGGCATAGAACCTACCACTGGCTTAGTGAGAATTGGACTCACACACTACAACACAGCCGAGGAAATTGAGCAACTATTGCAAGCCTTACAAGAAATTGCAGTCTAATCAACAGTCAACAGTCAACGGTCAACAGTCAACAGTCAACAGTCAACAGTCAACAGTCAACAGTCAACATTCATATCGAATTACAAATTACCCACGTTCTCAGGAGCAAATTTGTGATTGATAGTATTTGCATAAATCGCCAGTTGTGACCGATTCTTAAGATTGAGACGGCTAAGAATACTCGTCACATGAGTTTTAACCGTGCCTTCAGTAATATATAGCTTCTGAGCAATTTCGCGATTTGTTGCGCCTACACCAATTAAATTTAAAACTTCTTGTTCTCGTGCTGTGAGTTCTGATAACTTTGCAGGGGAAGAGTTTTCGCTACTTCCAGCCGGAGATGTTTCCTTCGCTAAGAGTTTATCAAATAACCCCGGGCCAAATTGAGTATAGCCATAATGCCCAAAACGAATTGCATTTGCCAGTTCACTTGAGGGCATATCTTTGAGCAAATATCCTTTTGCGCCTGCCCGCATAGCCCCTGCAAGAGAGGTATCATCATCAAATGTGCTTAAAACCAGAACTTTGATATGGGGAAAATTCTCCACAATTTGTTTTGTTGCAGTTCGTCCATCCATTTCTGGCATTCGTAGATCCATTAACACCACATCCGGCTGGAGTTCTGCAACCATTTCCAGGGCGACTTTGCCATTCTCAGCATCCCCGACTACCAGTAAATCACGTTCCTGTTCTAGCATTGCTTTTAATCCTTGACGAATCAAGCTTTGGTCGTCAACGATTAACAAGCGAATTTTAGCAGATTCATCAATTTTCATAAGTTCTACCTGTTGGAAATATTCATAAATAAAGCTATTCATAATCAGGATTCGGAAATAAATATCGGTCGTATTCTTTTTTTAAATTGGTATTGAGTTTGGTAAAAAGGGTAAAGGGTAAGGGTGAAAGGTTATTTCTGCATCCTTTCTCCCTTAACCGCAAACAATCGGGATTGAAGTAGTCAACTTCTTTCTAGATGTAATTTATCGGAACTAACAGGTGAGTTCCATCGAATAAATGTCACGACTTGAGGATGATATTTGTCATCTCGTTATATGACATTTGTCATGTGATGGTTGACGGTTGACGGTTGACGGTTGACGGTTGACGGTTGACTGGGAGGACAAGGTGAGATGAGGAATACAAAGACTCAACGGCAAAGACAAATAAAATTACTCTACGCTGCCAAGAGCGATCGCATCTAATTGATGAGTATCAAGAATTATAATTTTGCCGCCTCGACTGTAGGTAATCATCGAGTTGAGGCTTTTAATTAAACGCACGCATTCTTCGTAAGAAATCCCAACACTACGAGCCATGCGATAGTAAGATAACTTAACTTTTAAGGTTTCGCCTTGTGGAGTTCGCTCAGTTCCAGATTCGGCGGCATAATATTGAATTAATCTGGCAAGCCTAACAATAGCTCTTTCAGAAACTAATCCATGTACTGTTTCATGTAATTGCTGAATCCGATTGTTAAAAACCATCAACATCTGTAGGGCAACTTCGGGATTTTGTTGTATGGCTTTTAATAAAGCATCTCGCTCTACAGTGAGAATTTCACACTCAGATTCAGCCGTTACAGTCGCGGGGGAAATTCCATTTCCTAACAAAGCAGGCGCAGCAAAAATTTCTCCTACTGCTAAGGTACGCAGAATTGTTTCTTTGCCTGTGGTTGCTGTTTTGCTAACTTGAATTGAACCACTAACAACAGCATATAATTTCGCAGGTAAGCGATCGCCTTCATGGAGAATCATTTCTCCCTTACTATAATTTTGCAGTTGGGTTTGGGGTTGCAAACTAATTTTGTCTGCGGTTGTTAACCCTGCAAACACAGTAATTTGAGAGATTTGTTCTAATGATGCCTGCATGACATTAAGTAGGTCGGCGAAATTAAAGATAACTGGCTGAGGCTGTCATTTGTCCTTAGTTATTTGTTCTTGGTCATTTGTCCTTAGTCATTTGTAAGGATATCAAACCTATTTACGTTTCTTAAAATAGTTGCATCTCCACCGACTTATCTTAATAAGGAAACTCAAAATCACTTTCCCCCTTCTTGTAGAGACGCGATTAATCGCGTCTCTACCCCTGCCATCCAAGCGATAGAATATGCTTTATTTGTCAGATCGCCAAGGCTGGACGATGCTGAATCCAAGGATTCGCAGCCTCTAATTGTGCGGCGAGGCTGATGAGTGTTGCTTCTGCACCGGGTTTGCCAATTAACTGTACGCTAATGGGTAAACCGTTACTATCAAATCCTACCGGAAGTGCGATCGCGGGTTGTCCGGTTGCATTAGCTGCGGGACAGGGAGCAATCCAGTTAATAATCTCTTTGAGTGTGTCTTCTGGACTTAAGTCAGCCCATTCGCCTATGCGAATTGGGGAATGCAAATAAACTGGCAATACCAGCACATCAACATTATGGAAAAACCCGACAATTTGTCTGGCGGCGATTTGCATTTGTGATACTGCTTGCAGATATTCACCGGCAGAACCAGAACGCGCCAATAGCCAACGGTTCATTGGTTGCAAAGCTTCTGCGGGAATTCCCGAAGCGCCTACCCCAGCTTGCCAGATGATGGGAAATGGTTCAATTAATCCACTAAAATCTGGCGATTTTTCTACAACTTTGTGTCCTAATTGTGCCAATAACTTAACAGTTTGCAAAACTCCTTGTTCACAGTTACTATCTGCTTCACCCAAGGGAGGAATAATCGTTGTATAGGCAATTTGCAATTCTTGGGGTGGTTTTTCGGTAGCAGAGAGGAAGGATGTTTCCGGATCGGGTAACCAATAAGGATCGCCTACCACGTAACCAGACATGGTGTCTAAAAGTGCGGCTGCATCGGCAACAGTCCGAGCAATCGGCCCATTGGTGGCAATTCCCGAAAGGCGATCGCCTACAGGTGCATTACTTACCCTGCCTCGTGATGGTTTAATGCCTACCAAACCACAACAAGCTGCAGGGCCACGAACTGAGCCACCGCCATCAGAACCTTGAGCGATCGCACTCAACCCAGCAGCTACGGATGCGGCTGCACCACCACTAGAACCGCCTGGTGTATAGTCTAAATTCCAGGGATTTCTTGCTGGAGGAAATCCCGCAGGTTCGCTGTAAGGAAAAGAACCAACTTCGGAAGTGGCAGTTTTACCTAGAATAATAAATCCGGCTTGTTTGATGCGGGTGACAATCCCATCATCATAGGTAGGGATATTGTTAATTAAAGCCGGATTACCGTAAGTGCAAGGTATACCAGCTACCGGGTTCAGGTCTTTAATCGAAATCGGTACCCCAAAAAATGGCGGTAACTCGGAATTATTTACCAGTATTTCTGTTTTAGCTTGAGCATCTGCGATCGCTAAATCTGCCGTTACCGTAAAATAGCTACCTAATTGGGGATTTAAGCGCTCAATCCTTTCTAGATATACATTTACCAACTCTATAGGCGACAGTTCCCGGCGACGGATTAATTGCGCCAACTCCAGTGCTGGGGTAAAAGCTAAATCAGTTTTATTCATGCGTGAACTACTGAGTAGTTTGAGATTTTTTTGCGATTTTCCACTAAGTTTGTTACTTTAGCAGGATTTTCGGGAAATATATCTCTGTAAATCCGGATATTTGTCATTCAACTAGGATACTAGTACACTTACGTGAAAGTATGGGCTAGTTTGCAATGGGCGTAGTTATTTTTTTAATCAAACCGTAACTTCGCTGCATCGTAATTTTAATTGTTTGGCATCCACTTGCAACAATCCCCAAGGGATATTTATGGCTGAATTAGAAAAGCTACTGAATGAACTGCCAAAGCTTGTTGAAGAATTGAAGCTGACTGTGGGTAACACTGAAACGATTCAGCAAGAAGCAACACGTCTAAACGACGTTCAAGAAAAATTAAACCATCTGCAAGTGGCGATCGCCCAAGAATTAGATGTGGCAAAATCACAGAATGGCGGATTCAGTGCTATTTCTGCGGCTACAGCCAGAACAGTATTTATCACTGATGATTTTTCTACGGATGATGGATTTATTACCGAAAAATTTGGCAGTTTTAACAAGCAGCTTTTATTAACAGAGTTACAAGCTCAAATCCTGCGCTGGTATGAGTGGGGTGAATTACTACAGTCGATAGCGGCAGATATGTTAAGTGATGAGCAAATTATTAGCCAGCTAAATTGTAATATTAATTCTACTAATATTCCAGAAAAATTCCGAGAGATTGAACAAATAATTCCGATGAATTTAGCCTTTGGCAATCATAAAAAATTAGAATTTCAAAATCAGCAAATTCTGAATCATCAATCAGAATTATTAGAGATTCAACAACGATTAAATATAGTATTTGATAGCATTAACAGCGGTCAAAACATTTTAGTGATTTTACTAGGATTATCATTATTCTGCGGACAAAATGGACTAGAGCTACAATGGTTATCCGAGGAATATGGCTTTATTATCTCTAGTATGGGCAAGTTTCAACCATTGACAGAGTTTATCAATGATTGTGAATCATATAAAAATAATATAAATACTTTAGTCGAAAATATTAACAGTTTAAAATCCCAAACCGAACAGGCAATAGTTAATTTACCACAGAGTAATCCCTTGGAAAGAGCCGCAAAATATTTAGCACGAAAACGCATCAACTCAATTTTATTTATTGCCTCTGGTGTGTTAGTTTTAGGTTTTGGTGGTTGGACAATTTATCATCAAGTGACTCAATTGCAATCGGGAAATTTAAGCAGTAAACAACCAAAAAATGTTGTAGATAGATTGAAAGCATCTCAAAAACTGGGGTTTGAAGCTTCCTTAATAGTTCAAAAGCCACCTCTCCCTCTAAAAGATTGGCAGCAAGCAGAAAGCAAATGGCAACAAGCAGTGCAATTATTAGAAAGTATTCCGGAGGGGACATCAGTATCTCCTCAAGCGAAGAAACAACTCATGAGCTATCGTGCTAAATATGCTGCTATCAGTCAAAAAGTGGTGAATGAAAAGAAAGCTGCGAGTAACTTAGCATTAGCTCAAAAATTAGCAGTGGAAGCTGATTTTATCGCCAAGAATGCACCGCCAGAATCGGTAATTTTACAACAAGCAGAAGATAAATTAAAAGAAGCAATTAATTTATTACAAAGCATTCCCGAAGGTACATCTGTCTCCAAAGAAGTGCAAGAAAAGCTAACTAGTTATAAAAATAACTATGAGGCTATTAGCAGCAAATGATTAGCGCGATGCCTAGGTTGGTAAACTACGCATTTATAGACTAACAATCTGGTGTGGGTAAAAGGTGAATAGGTAAAAGGGTAAAGGTTGCGAGAAAATAGAAGTCAGTAGGCTGCAAAAAAGGGGGATAAAAACCATGAGCGCCACTCAAAATCGTCTGTGGACGGTAGAAGAATATCATCGGATGATTGATGCTGGTATTCTAACTACTGATGATAAAGTTGAACTCTTAGATGGTCGCATCATTCAAACGAGTCCACAAAAACCGCCTCATGCTGGTACAACCCAACGCATCGACTGCTATCTACAAAACTTATTGAGAGATAGGGCAGAAATTCGCGTCCAGCTACCCATTACCCTAGCCACTTCCGAACCAGAACCAGATATTGCTGTAGTCTGCATTGATCCAGCTGCTTATGGCGATCATCACCCAGCATCTTCAGAAATATTACTTTTAATTGAAGTTTCCTATAGTACCTTTGAGATTGACTTTAATGAAAAAGCTTTGATTTATGCAAAAGCAAATATTGCAGATTACTGGGTTTTAAATATTATTGAACGCCAAGTTTATATTTTGCGTCAGCCAACAGAGTCAGGCTATCAAGAAATAGTTGTTTTACCTGAAGATGCAACCATAGCACCGTTAGCTTTTACTCAAATGGTCATACCTTTTTCTGAGTTATACCAATTTGAAGAGTAATCGCTACAGATGTAGGTTGGGTTGAGGAACGAAACCCAACACCTCAACGCCTTGTATATGTTGGGTTTCACTACGTTCTACCCAACCTACCCATCTGTCACATTCTTTTTTTAAATTGGTATTATTTCTTCCCTGACTATTTGTTAAAACGGCTATGGCTCAAACATTATTAAATTGACACAAGCGGAAACACCACAATACGACTTGTCAAGGGTTTTTGCTTTGTTTACATCTAATAGAGAACTGTATGAAACTTTGCAAGTTCTCAAGCGTATTAGTCAAGCGATCGCACTTTGAAAGTTTTTAGTCAAGACTTTAGTCCTGGAAGCCCCTAATGAGGCTTTTATCTTCGTGAATGAGGCTTTTATCTTCATTAATGAGGCTTTTATCTTCGTGAATGAGGCTTTTATCTTCATTAATGAGGCTTTTATCCTCGTGAATGAGGCTTTTATCCTCGTGAATGAGGCTTTTATCTTCATTAATGAGGCTTTTATCTTCGTGAATGAGGCTTTTATCCTCATTAATGAGGCTTTTATCTTCATTAATGAGGCTTTTATCTTCGTGAATGAGGCTTTTATCCTCATTAATGAGGCTTTTATCTTCATTAATGAGGCTTTTATCCTCGTGAATGAGGCTTTTATCCTCGTGAACGAATTAGGACTTATACCAGTTGGAACAAAGAATGTGATAGACGGGTAGGAGTACTAAACCCCTACGATTCATCGGGACTCAATACTTGTCGGTTAAGGGCAAAAGGGGAAGGGGAAAAGGGGCAAGAAAAAACCTTTAACCCTTACCCTTTCACCTTTTCCCCAAACCAAATTCCGAGTTGAAAATCCTTAACCGAGCAGTATTGCATCGGGACTGTCTTCTGCCTTTGGTTGTAATTGCTTCCCCTCAAAACTGCATAACCCCCAGCCTGCTCAGAGCTACATAACAATAAGCCATTAAATAACGCTGGTGCTGCGGTTAAATTATCCCAAAATTTAGCCAAATTCACCAACTCTTTAGCATCTTCCTGCGTCAAACGGCTTAATTTAATTACTTGAGCCTCCTGCTTCCTCTGCCCAATCTTAACTTCATCCTTTAATATGCGTTTTCACAACATTGGTTTGAGTTTCCTCGCCCTAGTTATCGCCACAGCTTCCACACCAATAACTTTCAGCCTTTTAAGCTCACCAGGAGAGTTACGAGTATTAGCGCAAACATCAACCGACCGCAAAGCCGAAGCAGATAGATTGTTTCAGCAAGGTATTGAGCAATATCAAACCAGTCAATTTGAAGCAGCATTAAAATCTTGGCAACAAGCACTGATTATCTATCGCCAAATCAAAGACCGTAAAGGTGAGGGAAATGCTCTGAACAATCTGGGACTTGCTTATTATGCTCTAGGAGACTACACCAAAGCCATTGACTACCACCAGCAGAGTTTGGCGATCGCTAGGGAAATCAAAGACCGTCAAGGTGAGGGTCAATCTCTGGGCAATCTGGGACTTGCTTATTATGCTCTAGGAGACTACACCAAAGCCATTGACTACCACCAGCAGAGTTTGGCGATCGCTAAGGAAATCAAAGACCGTAATGGTGAGGGAAAATCTCTGGGCAATCTGGGACTTGCTTACGATGCACTGGGAGACTACACCAAAGCCATTGACTACCACCAGCAGTTATTGGCGATCGGTAGGGAAATCAAAGACCGTAAAGGTGAGGGTGCTGCTCTGGGCAATCTGGGAAATGCTTACTTGTCCTTGGGAGACTACACCAAAGCCATTGACTACCACCAGCAGAGTTTGGCGATCGCTAGGGAAATCAAAGACCGTAAAGGTGAGGGACAATCTCTGGGCAATCTAGGAGGAGCTTACTATGCACTGGGAGACTACACCAAAGCCATTGACTACTTCCAGCAGAGTTTGGCGATCGCTAGGGAAATCAAAGACCGTAAAGGTGAGGGAAATGCTCTGGGCAATCTAGGAGGAGCTTACTATGCCCTGGGAGACTACACCAAAGCCATTGACTACTTCCAGCAGAGATTGGCGATTGCTAGGGAAATCAAAGACCGTAATGGTGAGGGTGCTGCTCTGGGCAATCTGGGAGTTGCTTACTATGCCCTGGGAGACTACACCAAAGCCATTGACTACCACCAGCAGAGTTTGGTGATCGCTAGGGAAATCAAAGACCGTAATGGTGAGGGTGCTACTCTGGGCAATCTGGGAAATGCTTACTTGTCCTTGGGAGACTACACCAAAGCCATTGACTACCACCAGCAGAGTTTGGCGATTGCTAGGGAAATCAAAGACCGTAATGGTGAGGGAAATGCTCTGGGCAATCTGGGAGTTGCTTACTTCTCCTTGGGAGACTACACCAAAGCCATTGACTACCACCAGCAGAGTTTGGCGATCGCTAGGGAAATCAAAGACCGTAATGGTGAGGGTGCTACTCTGGGCAATCTGGGAAATGCTTACTTGTCCTTGGAAGACTACACCAAAGCCATTGACTACCACCAGCAGCATTTGGCGATCGCTAGGGAAATCAAAGATCGTTTAGGTGAATGGCAGTCTCTGAACAATTTGGGATTAGCTTACCAAAAATCTGGCAAACTACCTGAAGCTGAAAAAATCCTGCGTGCTGCTATTGAAGTATTAAAATCTATCCGAGGAGACTTGGGTAACAAAGATGCTTATAAAATCTCAATTTTTGAAGAACAAGCTCGCACCTACCGTATATTGCAAGAAGTACTGATTGCTCAGAATAAAATCAACGATGCACTCTTAATCTCCGAGCAAGGACGTAGTAGGGCGCTGGTGGATTTGTTAAATTCACGTTTGTCTGGTAAAAATGCCCTGGCAAATGTAGAACCCACATTATCCCTACTGCAACAAATCGCCAAACAACAAAACGCGACACTTGTTGAATATTCAATTATTTATGATGAATTCAAAATTCAGGGTAAACAAGAATGGAAAGAATCAGAACTCTACATTTGGGTAATCAAACCCACAGGTGAAATTACCTTCCGCAAAGCTGACCTTAAACCTTTATGGCAAAAAGATAATACAACTTTAGATGAATTAGTCACCAACAGCCGCGAGTCAATCGGTGTCAGAGGTCGTGGTATTACAGTAACTCACAACCCCAATCCAACTAAGGTAAAACAACGCTTTCAAAAGCTGCACGAATTACTCATTAATCCCATTGCTGACTTGCTACCAAAAAATCCTGATGAGCGTGTAACATTTATACCCCAATCATCTTTATTCCTTGTTCCCTTCGCCGCTTTACAAGATGAGCAAGGTAAATATTTAATTGAAAAACACACTATCCTTACTGCCCCAGCAATTCAAGTATTAGATTTAACTCGCAAACAACGCCAGAAAGTTTCCGGTAATCAAGCCTTAGTTATGGGCAATCCTATCATGCCCAGCGTTGCCCCCAAAGTTGGCGAAGCACCGCAACAATTAACTCCTTTACCAGGTGCAGAAATGGAAGCTAAAGAAATCGCCCAACTGTTAAACACCAAAGCCATCACAAGTAAAGATGCAACCAAAGCGGCTTTTATGCAAAAATTACCCCAAGCGAGATTTATTCATCTAGCAACTCACGGCTTACTTGATGATTTTAAAGGTTTGGGTGTCCCTGGTGCTGTGGCTCTCGCCCCTGATGGTAAAGATAACGGCTTGCTGACTGCGAATGAAATTTTAGATTTAACCATCAACGCCGAATTAGTTATATTAAGTGCTTGCGATACTGGACAAGGTAAGCTCACAGGTGATGGTGTGGTTGGTTTATCTCGCGCCTTAATTTCTGCGGGTGCGCCGAGTGTAATTGTCACATTATGGTCAATTCCCGATAGCCCTTCAGCATTATTAATGGGGGAATTTTACCGCCAGTTACAGAAGAATCCTGATAAAGCTTGGGCTTTACGCCAAGCTATGTTGACAACGATGAAACAGCATCCTAATCCTAGCGCTTGGGCTGCGTTTACGTTAATTGGCGAAGCGAAGTAATACCAATTCAAAATTCAAAAATAATACCAATTTGAACAAAGAATGCAACAGATTGTAGGGGCAAGGCAATGCCCATTGGTGTCAACTTAAGCTAAAAGCTATATAGGGCGGGCGTTGTACAAATACCTCGCGCCCTCATCCCCTAACCCCTTCTCCCGCAGGAGAAGGGGAACTAAATCTCTTGCTCCCCTCTCCTCGTGGGAGAGGGGCTGGGGGTGAGGGCGAAACCTTGCAACCAAGAGGGTTTCACGTTAAGTTGACACGTATGGGCAATGCCTTGCCCTCTAGAATATATTGAAGTATCGCAAACATTATTTGATTTGGTATAACAAGGGATGAAACCGAACATTTTCAGTCGTTTGTTGGGCTGCGGGAAGCAGCTCCGCGTCTACGCAAAGCCTCAACCCAACCTTCTATCTGAGATTCTTTCTTTTGCCTTGTTCAGTCAAGACTTCAAACTCACAATCCCAGACCACTGCACTTTTTTCTGCTGTTCTCGGCGATAAGAGAAAAAGTGTTCAGGCGTTTGGTAAGTGCAATAAGGTGCGATCGCAATTTGTTCGCCGCTAATTCCTAAGCTTTCTATCTGTAAAGTATTTACTCGCCGCACATCTACCCGGACTTTACCAGGTGCAGGATCGGGAATTAATGGGGAATTTGGGAGTTCATGTAAAGCAGCAACTATTTTTTGTTCGTCTTCATGGGTGACGATGCTAGATCCAATTTCCGCAGCCACTTCCACTGAGACTTGATAAACTTCACCTGCGATCGCAGGGCCCATTGCAATCCGCAAATTTTCCAGCTTGCTACCTTGTGCTTTTAATCGCGCGATCGCTTGGGGGACAATTTTTTTCGCAGTTCCCCGCCACCCTGCATGAATGGCTGCGACTTGTCCAGTTTTGACATCGCCAATCAACACAGGTGTACAATCAGCGCTGGCTACCCACACCGCTTGCAAAGGCTGTTCGCTGACTAAACCATCTGCTGATGCTAAAGCTGAATCACCTTCACCTTCGACATCATCCCCGCCATTGCTTAACTTATGGTCAATTTCTTGTGGGGTAAGAACAGTATTGCCATGAACCTGTTTTAAGCGATAAACTAATGCCTCTGGTTGCAGCACCTGTGTTAACTCTTGTGGTGAACGGGGCCAAAACGGCTGGGTGAAGAAGCCGTGTTGCCAAGTTTCGAGGATACTACAAGTCAGGTAAGGCATTCCTTCCCAATTGCGCCAGTGCCAAGTGTGCATCGTAAACCAAACCTAAACAGAAAATCACAATAAGTCAGCCAATTAATGCTAACTTGTACAACGAGATTTGGGTTAACTGCGTGGGATTAGATCGGCAATATTTAGAAACAGCCCTGAAAGCAGGGCGACAGTATTCATATTTACCATTTTCTCTACACATTTTTGATAGTGTAGCTTCAACGAATCAAACCCTCTGGAACTTGCTGGCACAGGGGGAAAAACCAGGATGTGTAGTTATCGCTACCCAGCAAACTGCTGGACGTGGACAATGGGGTCGTCAGTGGAGTTCTCCTACCGGAGGATTATATCTTTCGGTTGCAATTCAGCCTAAACTAGATGCTGCTGATAGTTACCAACTGACTTTAGCTAGTGCTTGGGGAATAGCCTCACAATTAAAAAACTGTGGTGTCACCGTGGGTATTAAATGGCCTAATGATTTAGTTTTGGATGGCCGCAAACTAGGCGGAATTTTAACGGAAACGAAAATAAATCAAGGAAAAATTACCCAAGCTGTAATTGGTGTTGGCATTAACTGGGCAAACCCTGTACCGGAAACTGGAATTAACTTGGAATTGTGGCAAGCTTCACAGCTTAATAAACCGATTCCTTCTCTAGAAATGTTAACTTCTCAAGTTTTATTGGGAATAGAATCCGGTCTCAAGTGCTTATTTGAAGAAGGAGTAAACATACTCTTGTCTGATTATCTAAATTTACTGATTAATATGGGCGATCGCATACACGTTAATCAGCTTGCGGGTACTGTAGTTGGAGTAACCTCTCAGGGTAATTTACGTGTCCATTTAGAAACTTATAATACAAAGGAAGTTATCTCACCAGAAATTTACATTGAACCCGGTACAATCAGTCTGGGTTACAAAAAATCTTCTGTTTAACTTTTAGGTTTGTTTACAATTCCGCTCTTTGGGCAAGACAAACCACTAGCATCATCTGTTTACTTTAATTTAGAAAAAACCGAGACAACAAATGACGCAGCTCAATAACTCTGCCCATAAACGTTTGCCAACAACAAAACGCTTTGCTGCAACGCTACCAGCACAGAGTCTCTGTTGGCTGAGTAGCGTTAGCCTTTTAGGTAACGGCTTCGTGTTAGCGCAAACGGAAACATCTATAGATAACATCGTTCCTACTATTGAAAATTCTCAGCCTAGTGCTGTCACAGTTCCTGTTAAAAAAGATATTCCATCTCCTGAAGCGACTCGCCCACAGGTAGAATTTTCCGAACGACGAGTCAGACTGAAAAAGAGATTAAATCGGGAAAATGTTTCTCAATCATCACAGCCAGTTACACCTGCAAAACCAAAAGTGGAAGCGGCTGAACCTGTGGTAATTAGACGCGCACAACCCCAAGTTGAAACCAGCGTTAGAGAAGAAAAACCCAAAACCACAATCGCCACACCTAAGCCTTTACGGACTGTACCGGAAAAACTGCCAGAAGTTGCCGCACCAGCCAACAATTCTAAAAGTCCGGTCGGTAGCACAGAAGTTGAACCCTCAAAAGATTACAATAACGCCTACATTGACCCCACCGATTACAAAGTTGGCGGTTCTAACTACCAAGCACCCAATTCTGTAATCATCACAGAACGCTCTAGTGGTTGTCGTACTACTTTACCTACCGGACAAGCTATATCGGGAAGTTTTTGTGCTAAACCTAGCAATCAGACTGTAGCTGAGGGTAATACCAAAGCAGCACCTACTTGGCTCAGAAGAAGCCGAAGCACCAATTTAGCCAAATCTCCTGTGGTGAGACCAATCGCCAATACCGCCACTAGCAGCAGATGGCGGAGTCCTCAAGTGGCGGCGGAAAATACTGTAGCAACTCGCATTGCGGCTAGCGTCACTAAGACCGCTTATCGTCCCAATCGCTTTATTCCTAACCCCGGCGAATTTGCTCCCACCAAAGTGAGCGAAACAGCGATCGCACCCAGTGGCGGTACTTTACCACCGCCAATGGCAGATGGGAATATTGCACCCCGTCCTAGCATGGTGGCTTACGACTTTCCTTTAGCTTCCACACTACCGCAAATTCCCTTCGCCCCCAGAGTCGCCTATAACGGTCAGGGAATGATGTTCCCCTTATCGATTCCCGCACCAATTACCTCGTTATTTGGTTGGCGGATTCATCCCATCACAGGCGATCGCCGCTTCCACGCCGGTACAGATTTAGGTGCGCCTATGGGTACACCAGTTTTAGCCGCCGCTAGAGGTCAAGTAGAAGGTGCTGATTGGATGGGTGGCTACGGTTTAGCTGTCACCATTAACCACCCTTCTGCTCAACAAACTCTCTACGGACACTTATCACAAATCTTTGTCCGACCCGGTCAAATGGTAGAACCAGGCACTGTCATTGGGCAAGTTGGTAGCACTGGTAACTCCACAGGCCCCCACCTGCACTTTGAAGTCCGCCACCTGACACAAAATGGTTGGGTAGCCACCGACCCCGGCGTATACTTAAACACTGCTTTGAGTACAGTAATTCAACCTGCACAAACAGCGCAGCTGACCAAGGAACCGGGTAGTTAGGTTGGGGATTGGGGATTGGGGACTGGGGACTGGGGACTGGGGACTGGGGACTGGGGACTGGGGATAAGGGAGATGAGGTAGATGAGGAAGAAATCCCCATTACCCATTACCCATTACCCATTACCCATGCCCTATGCCCCATGCCCTATGCCCATTACAAATACCCATGTTCTGCTAGAAAAGCAGGTGTGATGCTATCAGAACTGGAATAGTCGACGCTATTAGGGTTCGGTTTGCCGGAATAAAGGAATTTTTCGACGTATTTGCCGAGAATATCTCCCTCAAGATTCACTAAACTGCCAGGGACTAAATAGCAAAGATTGGTTTCGGCGTAGGTGAGAGGTATTACCGCCACAGTGAACTGAGAGAGTTCTGGCTCGTAGGCGGCGACTGTTAGGCTAATTCCATTCACGGCAATGCTACCCTTGGGCACAATGTACCGCGCGATCGCCTCAGATGCAGTAAAGGTCATTTCCCAAGAAGTCACTGTTTGTTCTGCTGTCACCAACCGACCTGTACCGTCTACATGACCCATGACAAAATGACCACCAACTTTGCTTCCTACCCGCAACGACGCTTCTAGGTTGACATATTTCTGTGGAGTGTCCTCACTTGCTAAAGTCGTGCGGCGCAGGGTTTCTGGTGATGCAGTGGCAATAAAACCATCTTTTAAAACTTCTTCTACTGTCAAGCAAACGCCATCAACAGCTATACTGTCGCCGTAAGCTAAATCTTGCATAATTAAATCAGATGACTGACTTACGCAAGTAATTTTCCAAGAATCTCCCCCTAAGGGTTTCATCGTTCCCAATGCCTGAATTAATCCTGTAAACACAGCTTTTTTGCGAAACTAACTCTATTTATTGCCTAAATTTGCCGAAAATCCACTGGTAATTATCTGTATAAATGTAGCAAAATCTGAGTATATTTTCTGACGGTATTTAGGTTAGGGCTATTATCACATTAGCATCCAGAACAAGGCATACTTGGGTAAGAAGGATATTGTCGAAATAGACCACTTTGACTTACTCTGGTGTTCACATCAAGTTCGGAGTTTAATAGAAGCAATTATAAAAAACAAATGCCTATGTTTAATCCTTTCCCTAGCTTAAACCCTCAAGGGTATTATTTGCTACTAATTAACCAAGTAATTCAAGGAGCGTAGAGGCTGAGCCAATGATTGAAATGAGAGTCGCTGGCATAGCATTAGATGCCATAACCCGCAGCCCAATTGTACTTTTGAAAGATGCATCCGATCGCCGTGCTTTACCAATTTATATTGGACAAGAGCAAGCTAGGGCAATTGCGGGAGCTATCGAGAGTCAAAAGCCTCCACGGCCGTTAACTCACGATTTAATGGTGAATATTCTAGAAACCTGGAACTTAACTCTAGATAAAGTTATTATTCACTCCTTGCAAAAGGATACATTTTATGCAGCTTTAGTGGTCAAGCAAGGTGAAACCACAAAAGAAATTGACGCACGTCCTAGCGATGCGATCGCCATTGCTCTACGTACCAACGCTCCCATTTGGGTTATGGAAGAAGTAATCGCCGATGCTTCCATCCCTGTGGATCGTGACGCTGATGAAGCAGAACAACAAGCCTTCCGGGAATTTATTTCTAATCTCCGCCCTGAAGATTTAATTAAGCGCTTTGGTAATAGCGAAAGTTAGCAAAACTAAAGAGCTAACATTTCAAACAGTCACAAGCCTTGATTTATTCACCTTTTGACTTTTGACTTTTGCGTACTCCTGCGGAGAAGCAAGCTACGCGTAGCGTGTCGTTGGCGCAGCCTCTCGTAGAGAAGACAAAAGTTACGTGGGCGGGTATCCCGACTTGAGCAAACTTTTCTTGGCGTAGCCTCGCCCTTTGGGAGAAGACGACTTTTGACTTCCGCACAGTGGTACTAGGGGATAGGGAATAGATAAGAGAGATTTTCATGTTTAGGTGTGAGATGTGTCTGTCAAGAGTTCGCTGGAAAATAGTATTTGGTGTTTGGTATTTGGCGTTTGCGTTTTAGAGGACAAATACCAAATGACAAATAACAAATGACAAATAACAAATGCAATATCGACGCTTTGGCAAAACTAATTTGCGCTTGTCCGTTTTTTCCTTAGGAACAATGCGCTACCTAGCTGATGCAGAAAATGCTCGGCAAACTATTGAAAAAGCTTTAGCTTTAGGCATTAATCATATAGAAACTGCTAGAGGTTATGGCAAAAGTGAGGAGTATTTGGGTAAAGCACTCCAAGCTGGTTTGTCAGTTCCCCGTTCTCAACTTCACATCACTACTAAAATTCCCCCTACAGCTGATGCTGACACCATGCGTCGCTATATCGATGAATCTCTGGAGAAATTGCACTTAGATTATTTAGATTGCTTGGGGATTCATGGGTTAAATACTTGGGAACATCTAGAGATGGTGCAAGCTGGTTGTATACAAGCTGTGCAAGAAGCGATCGCAGATGGTAGGGTAAGGCACGTTGGTTTTTCTACCCACGGATCGTTAGATATAATTTTAGCGGCAATCAATACAGATTTATTTGAATTTGTCAATCTGCACTATTACTATTTTTTTCAGCGTCATGCAGCCGCAATACAGCTAGCAACTACCAAGGATATGGGGATATTTATCATTTCTCCTGCGGATAAAGGAGGAAGGCTTTACACACCACCCCAAACTTTAACAGACTTATGTCACCCATTTTCACCCTTAGAGTTAAATTATCGATTTTTATTGAGTGACTCCCGCATTACTACCCTCAGTGTTGGGCCAGCAAACCCAGAGGAGTTAATAGAACCTTTGCAAGTTGCTGATGATATTAATGAACTTAGACCAGCAGAAATTTCAGCTTTTGAACGTATAGAAAATCAAGCAAAAACTGCCTTAGCAACTGATAAATGTAGCCAGTGTTTTGCTTGTTTACCTTGCCCAGAAAATATTAATATTCCAGAGGTATTACGGTTACGTAATCTGGCAGTAGCATACGATATGACAGATTATGGCAAATATCGTTATGGAATGTTTGAAAATGCCGGTCACTGGTTTCCTGGAATGAAAGCCAACCGTTGTACAGAATGCGGTGACTGTCTACCCCGCTGTCCCGAAGAGTTAAATATTCCTGCTTTATTGACAGATACCCACGAGAGATTAAGCGGCAAAGCAGGGAGAAGATTGTGGGGATGAGCGCGTTACACTATTCGTTGAGAGCGATCGCTATCCCCTAAAATTATGCAAGTTACACAACAGCGATACTACACCCCAGAAGAATATCTCCAACTAGAAGCAACTGCTGACTACAAAAGTGAATATATTGATGGGTATATCATTCCGATGGCTGGTGGTACAGTAAATCACAATCAAATAGCGCTCAACTTAAGTACTGAATTAAATTTTGCCTTCAAAAAGCAAAACTACCGGGTGTATATGGGTGATGTTCGGTTGTGGATAGCCCAAAAGCGTAGCTATACTTATCCCGATGTGATTATTCTGGCAGATGAACCAGAGTATTTCAACAACCGCACAGATATAATCGTCAATCCGCAGGTGATTGTAGAAGTTTTATCACAATCTACCAAAGCATACGATCGCGAGGCTAAATTCCAAGCATACCGCACAATTCCCAGCTTTCAAGAATATCTGTTAATTGACCAAACCCGGATTCATGTAGAACAATTTTCCAAAACGGGCAAGAAACAATGGGCATTGCGTGAGTACGATGAAGAAGATGAAGCGATCGCACTTGTAACTGTACCTTTTACTATTTCCTTAAGCGATTTATATAACAAGGTAAATTTTGAACTTGTGGAGTCGGAAGTTCAAGAACTGAATGTAGAAGAATGAGATAAGGTATGAGCAATACTTTTTATTTTAGATGTGTGGTTTTCAATATTATCGAGCGACGAACTTAAATTTAAGTTTTCGCATTTCTATTAAAGAATACCAAATTTAAAAAAGAATGCGACAGATTGTAGGGGCAAGGCAATGCCTTGCCCTCTAGAATATATTGATGTGTCGCACAAATTATTTGAGTTGGTATAATTTTAGGGAATTGGTGAAACCCTAAATTTGTACAGACTTTTAAAAGGATAAAAGTAGTGAAATTAATCAGAAATCTCTCACTTTTATAGGAGAAGGAGGCGCAGAAAATACCATGATATTTCTCAAATTACTAACATAACGACCGCCTGCTTTATCTCCTGGAACTACTAAACGAGCAAATCCTTCATCTATTAAAGGTACGACTGTACCATCACCACCTTTTTTTTCAAATGCAACTAGCACTGTTTTGGCTTCAAAGTTAGGATGAATTTCGCCAATAGTGACAACAGCACCATAGCAATCTGTAGCATCAACTAAAACAGATTGTCTGAGAAAAGAGTTTTTAGAATTGACCCCAGGATTTCCAGCTTTTAGACCACCTGCGGCTTGTGGATTATTAATTAATTCCCATAGGGGAACTCCATAGTATGTTTCTGTGCGCGGGCCTGAGCCAGTTTGAAAGCTGACAGTGACTTCTGTAACTAATGCTGGATTTTGGTTTTTTAAATTATCTCGTAAAGTTCTCAGCTTTTGTAAGTTATAGGTATTAGGATTATTGATTTCTCCACCCAAGCGAAAATTCTGGGAATTACCTCCAGCACACTTATTTTTATTCCAAACAGATGGTGTTTCTTCTCGGTTCCAAGGAGCATTATTCCTAAAATCAGCTAAACTAGGTTGTGCTAAAACTAGCAACGATAGTATTAAAGATGTAATAGGAATCTTGCGGCTAAAAGACATAAAACATTTCTCCATTAACTATTGAATATTGAAAAAATGAGCATAACAAATTCCCTCCAGCTTCCTGCTACTCGGATTGGGTTTGTTGCAATATTTGTCGGTTAAGGGGAAAAAGGGGAATGGGAAAAGGGAAAGAAAAAACCTTTAACCCTTAACCTTTAACCTTTTACCAAAAACAAATTTTGATTTCAAAACGCTTAACCGAGTAGTATTGGGAGTTGTTGCATATTGGGGAAGAATTTAAAACCTAAATGTAGTGCGAATAACGCCTGTATAGATGGTGTCGTTATTGCTGTTATGTTCTGGATTAAATATCACTATTAATCCTGGTGTAATTGAAAGATTGCTATTAACTTGATAACGATATAAAGCTTCTACATGGAAAGAGGTATCAGTGTCTATACGTCTATCTGGTACAAGATTGGTGGCGCTAACGCTATTATTTCCAAAGTCGTTACCAGTTACCTTCGGTGGTTGTCCAAAGATAATACCCCCAAGATTTCCCTTTTTACCCAAGTCAGGGAAGGCGAGAGTCACAGCCCAGTTCCAAATATCTGCCTTATCGCCTCTGTTGACATTCGCACCTGAACTATTTTCTGCGATCGCCTGAGTATATCCCACCCAACCAGCAAGGGTGAATTGGGGATTGAAACGATAATTAGCTTGAATACCATAGTGATTGGTTGTGGTGTTCACCGGAGTAGTAGCACTGGAGTTGAAGGGATTGTTAGCGAATGCACTCCCATAAGAACCAGAAACTACCACATCACCATCATTGTTGGAGCCTCTGAGGTAGGAGTGTGCATAAGTCAAACCTAAGCTCAAGTTTTGGTTGGGCTGAAATGCTAATTGTGCTAATGCGCCATAACTACCATCAAATAAACCTTTACCTTCATTTGGATCGCTACCTCTGCGCGCTAGATAGCCACCAGATAGTGTGATTGTGTCGCTAAACTTGAAAATTGCACTTACACCTGAACCTGTATTGCTGGCGGAGGAGGTGTTACTAGCACGGTAAATCGGAGAGAAACGACCAAAGCGAGACAACGAACCAACGGGAGTGGAGGACAACAAGGGGTTAAAGGTGTTGAAGTTGTCGTAAAATTCCCCTCCAATAGCATCAACAATGATGTTGAGTTGCTCACCAACAGGAAAACGATAATACAACTTGCCCATCTGAACACTGTTATCAGCATTATTGGTAGTGTCCCAGGATGTGCGAGTCATGTTGGTACCTGTGACTGCACCACTAAAAGCCGTGGTATTGTTGGCTTCTAAGCGAGTAAATAGTTGGTCTTTACCTGTGAAACTGGTAATCAAATTGAGTCGGACGCGATCGCTAAATGTAGCTCTATCTTGTAGTCTGCGTCCACCTGATGCAGCATACTGATTGTTGGCGAAAGTGTCTCTAGTTGCGCCTGCGGGTCTAGCGTTGATTTCGTTCCACACATCTGAATTTAGAGCGCGATCGCCACCAAACACACTACCAAGACTGAAAATTACCTCTCCACTCAACTTGGTAGTCGCGGAAAATTGTTGACTCTCTAGTGTAGCTGTCCGACCCTCCAAGCCATCCAACCTACCTCTGAGTTCTACCAATCCATCAGCAAACTCTTGTTGCAATTTTTGTAAGGTTTCTAGGTCTTGCTTGGTTACTAGGTCGGCTGTACCAGTTGCAATCAGTTCATTCACGCGATTCAAACAAGCATTCAAACCCGCCGCAAATTCATAGCGAGTCAGCGCCCGATTTCCGCGAAAGCTGCTATCTGGATATCCCGCAATGCAACCATAGCGTTCTACCAAAGACTGTAAAGCTTGAAAGGCCCAATCTGTTGGCTGCACATCAGAAAGTTGCGATACTGATGTTACCTGCTCCATTGCAGTATTTGGCTGTGCGTTTTCATCTACAACCGACTGGTTTTGTGGCGATACTTCTGTTTGTGGCTGATTTATTTGGTTATCAGCTCGTAATTGGTTGGTATTTTCCCCAACTGAAGTTGCTGATGCAGCTTGAGCTAACATCATACTAGCTAGCACTAGTAACAATGAAGACTGTACACAAGTTGACATTATCCTCACACCTCAAATCTATTTGCACCAATATAATGGGTATTTTCCAACTATGTTGGTCTAAGTTAGCAAGAATTACGTATTTTTAGAGCTGATTACTTGTCTTATTGATAATGTAGACTAGAGTTTAACCGACTTAGTTGGTATTTAATTTATACCAATTAAGTTGGTTAAAGTGTAACGCTAGTTACAAATTTACAAATACTAAGAATTTAAAATACAAAAACTAATCGCAAGAATACCAAATAATTTGGTATTTTTTTGGTAATCTTGTAAGATTCTACCAAGATCAATTTTAAAAAAATTCTTCGGCTTCCAGCTTTTCTATGAACAGAAGACAAATTCTTAAATTAGTTGGTACAGCAGTTGCTAGCTTTTTGGTAACCAGTAGTTTACCAGCAGTTACTTCTACACCCGTACTAGCACAGTCAAAGCCCAACCTCCTTGTATCTGCTGCTGCTAGTTTGAAAGAAGCGTTGCAAGAAATTAAGCCTCTTTACCAACAAACTAATCCAAATATCAACATTAATTATAATTTTGGGGCTTCTGGTGCTTTGCAGCAACAGATTGAACAAGGTGCGCCTGCAGATATCTTTATTTCTGCTGCTAAAAGGCAAGTCGATGCTCTAGAAGGAAAAGGACTCTTGCTAGCAGGAACTCGTTCTGTCCTAGCGAGAAATCGTCTGGTTTTGATCGTACCTAGAAATGTGGTGGGCATTACCAGCTTTTATAATTTAAAAGATGATAAAAAAATCAAAAAAATCTCTATTGGCGAACCGAGAAGTGTCCCCGCAGGACAATATGCAGAGCAAGTCCTTCAGAAACTAAAGATTTTGCCACAAGTCAAATCTAAGTTGGTCTATGCTAACAATGTGCGTCAAGTGCTGGCCTCTGTAGAAAGTGGCAACGCCGATGCAGGTTTAGTTTATATCACTGATGCCAAAATCTCAGATAAGGTAAAAGTTGTGGTGGCGGCTGACGAAAAATATCATTCTGCGATTATTTATCCATTTGCAGTCCTCAAAAGCAGCAAAAATGCTGATTCTGCGAAGGAATTTGCTAAATTTCTAACTAGTAATCAAGCTAAAGCAGTACTGCGAAAATACGGCTTTATTCTGCCTTAATTTTTTATCAAGATTTAGAAATTTACATTGTTCAGAAACCCGACTTATTCAATAAGTCAGGTTTCTAAATTTTGACGAATGATTTATGGCTGCTACTGCTATTTTATCCGATACCAAAAATGCATTTTGGGTGTGAGGTAAAGAAGCGCGATCGCCAACATGACTTCAAGTGGTATCAAAGAAAAAAAGAGGCTG
Source organism: Nostoc linckia FACHB-104 (assembly GCF_014696615.1). Lineage (GTDB taxonomy): Bacteria > Cyanobacteriota > Cyanobacteriia > Cyanobacteriales > Nostocaceae > Aulosira > Aulosira linckia_A. Next base: position 73,975 of record NZ_JACJQJ010000003.1, read on the forward strand.
GAACAAAACCAAAACATTGCAAATAATACAGCTATTATTTGCAAATAATGATTGGTAGCTTTTGTAGTGATGTTCAAACTAAGTAAAGCTAGACCTAGCGCAATCGATGAATAGAAAAACGTTAGCATTGTGCTTGAGTAATAATGTACAGAAACCCAGATGATTAATGAACTGCAAGCAGAACTATGTCTCCCCCAGAAGGCTGGAACTGCTACCGATCTATTAACGCCACAATACCTCCAGAACATCGTAGAATCAGATCATCAGTTCATCAAACCATTGGTTCACCCATGTATGGGATTTCGTTACTTCACCAGAGTTATACGAACATTAATCAACAGATTGTTCATTATTAACAATGGTTGTTCCAACTGTAACTAATTTGATAACTTTTCTGTTGCTGTTTGGGTTGCTAACCTCGCCTCATAATCCTTAATCCCCAATATCAAGATTTATCAATATTTCCCTAATAGCTAAAGCTTTACATACCCAGGGAAGATGATAATATCTCATTTTGGTTTGATACAGGTGCATCCCAATTTTCAGTTAAAAAAAGCTACATTGGACTTAATTGTATTTGCCGACACAAAAGCATAGTTTTTCGCTTTGGGTTCTACCAAATTTCTATTGGATAATTTTTTGCTTTTGCTGTCAGGATTCCCTATAGATAAATCATAACGTATCATATTGCCAAATAACTTGCTAATAGACAGAATTCTGGCTGCTGATGAAATTTATGCAGAGTTTCCCACCCAGACAACCAACCTCAATTGCAATTTAGTTAATAGTTGCTACAACTTCCCCGATTTTACTAGTGTCATAGCCACCGACCACTTCTAATTGTGAATGCACCAAGCGATTTCCCAAAGTACCGAGTAGTTGCTGTACAGGTGCTTCTTCCAGATATTCCTTGAGAATAACTAAGTCATAGCGTGACTGATGTAGAGGAATAAACCCCAATCCAAAGGCAGTGGCTACAGATGCCGTACTGATACCTGCGTCAGCAATTCCTGATGCGACTGAGAAAGCAACATCTTGGTGACTTGTGACAATTTGGTCAAATCCTTTAACATCTTGAGATGGTACTTGCTCTTGTTGAAGTTTTCTCTCCAAAAGCATTCGACTACCAGCACCTAGTTCTCTATTAACAATAGTTGCACCTAATTCTATTAAGTTACTAACTGTTTTGATTCCCATGGGGTTACCAGCTTGGACTAACAGTCCTTCCTCCCAAACACCAAGAGTAATCAGAACTGCTTGTCTCCCACCTAAAACATCACGGACAAAAGGAATATTATGTTCTCCAGTCTCGGGATGGTAGAGGTGCATTCCGGCAATGTGAACCTCTCCTTTACACAGACTGTGCAATGCAGCCATGCTATTGGCGAAATTATATTGAACTCGCAATTGGGGATGCCAGCGTTCAGTAGCTCTAGCCCAAAGTGAAATTACAGGTGCACAGCCGGCTATCACAACCGTGTTGTACAAGATATCCATATTATCGTCTAATAGCCGGACTTGCAGTTTCTCTGTACTAACTTGACTGATAGCTTCTCCCTTCGGGTTCGATAGTTTGCTTATGCCGGGGAACCCGTCCACCGCAACTATCTCACCGTCTGCTGGAATCATATCTTGGCGAAAAGCATCTTTCCCCATTAAAGGGTAAGCTCTCCATTGTCCGCCAATTCGCGCTAAACTGACTCGCACTTTTTGCCCAGTAGGTACGGTTTTGGCCAGAACTGCTTCGATTTCAGGTAAATCCTGCTCCAACCAGAATAGATCCTCAACTTGACAACCTAATGCCTTGGCTAAGCGTAGTGTAATAGCAACAGAAGGAGCGTATTGTCCTGACTCGACACCACTAATAGTCTGACGGGTAACTCCAGCTATGTTAGCTAAATCCTGCTGACTCAGACCTAGACGAGTTCTGATTGACTTCAAGTTGTTACGGAGGCCGCTATCCTGCTTCATTAGCTTATTGGGCTGAATTTATTCTCTCAATTACAAAAAGCCGTTGCGGATTTAACCGTATCTAACAATACATAAACGCTGCTATTGCATCAACCTATCTGACACACTTTGTACGTTTTTGCTGTTTTGATTCCCTATATTTAAACAATATCATAAGCTTTTGCCAATTTACTTGCTAAGGGAAAAAATTTTTGCGAAAGACAAATCATTACCAACTAGCGATCCATAAAAAGCTTTGATTTATAAACAATGCAGGGATTTTTTTGATTCATTTTTATAATCTTTTTACCAGTTTTGTTGGTAAAAAGATACGTATGATACAGTTTTCAGAGATGAACTTAGTCTTTGATGGGTGATAGGCAATCAGTATCAGCTGTAGGAAATACTTATAGCGATCGCACCAAATGGGTAGCTGCCATGAACATGAATGAAATCTATTGCATAGCAAATTCATCTCTTGCTAACAAGGCGATGCATCAATACCAAAGCTATCTCTCTGGTTAGCGGATGTTAAGTAGGTCGGCGAAATGAAAGATAAATGGCTGAGGCTGTCATTTGTCATTGGTAAGGATGTCAAACCTATTTACATCTCTTAAAATAGTTGGGTTTATTTCCACCGACTTACTTAGTCTGATGTGTTCGTCTATCTGTGCAGAAATACCCAAAATCGCAAATATTAACGCCAGTCATATTGGAGGAAATCGTGATTACGGAAGAAGCCCTGGCCTCTCAGTTTACGGCAATTGTCGAGCAAACTCACCCACAAGTATGGGAATTGTTGCGTCACTGTTATATCCGAGTGATTAATCCTTACTTAACAAGAGCAAGAATTCCCCATCCGCCCTATATTGGCATTTACTGCCCCGATAAAATGATCGCTGCTGTAGCATCACAGAAAAATGTACTCAAAGAAGTAGCTAGGTTGATAGGATTGGCTGATGTTGTTTGCTTAAACGCCACACATTTAATGAGCGATCCGCTGTCAAAACTTAAAGAAAATCATCCACAGTTGTGGTTAGATCTGATTTGGATTTCCGCACAACCAGAATGAGTAACTTCAATTCTAAATTTATAGGTATCAGCTAGTGCATCCTGATGATTTCCCTTCAGAAAGGACAATAAAACTGAGTGTAATATTACTCAGACAACTTGAAGCTAAAATCAAACAGAGATTTTATCAAAGCTGTGTTCAGCTAACACGTATTGTCTTATCGAATTGTCATTGGTATTTCCGAATTAATTCTGGGGTGCTGATGTTAATAATGGTTTGCTATGACATAGAAAGCTATCAGAATATTACGAGCATTATTCCCCAGCTTGTCGAGCAATTAAAAAAATTTACTAACACAGCTATAATTAGTGTTAGCCCTCCTATTGCCAATGGTATACCGTTGATCATTAATGTAGAGCATCTGTTATCTGAAGAAGACTACCCTAGTAATTAACAAATAAACCTATCTAAGGTTAAAGGGGAAAAGGTAAAGGCGGAAAGGGAATAAACTTTTCTCTTTAATCTTTTTATTATTAAAGCCAAGAATTATACAAAGTTGAGAAAAGAATGCGACAGATGGTAGGGGCAAGGTATTGCCTTGCCCTCTAGAATATATTGATGTATAGCCAACATTATTTGAATTGGTCTTAGCAACGGTTTCAAAAATATAAACCCTGCTAAATTTTGTTGTTTCATAATTTTAAAAAAATATAATTAAGGGCACGGCAACAACATTTTTTTAGTATCCCAAATTATCTTACTGGTGCCGTGCCCCTACAAAGAATTTATCTGTCGCCAAAATTATTTGAATTGCTATTATTCCATCAAAATTAACCGCAGAGGATCTAAACGCAAATACCAAGGAAAAGGCTGATCTTTGATTGTTGCCCATTTTTCTTTAAAGACTTCTGCTTGCAAATGATAGTCGTGAGGATTATTAGCAGCAGAATGTAGTTTTAAAAATAAGGTCATGCGGTGGGGTGTTTCACTAGTTCTGGCTAGCCAACAAGGAAAAGTATTTTCTTGATTAGGGTCTTTGGTAAAGCTGATATGATGAGCACGAATACCAACATGAGATATGTTTTCGGGAATTGTATTTATAACTTGGAGCTGACAACCCCAATCACTGGCTTCAACTAATCCCGATCGCACCAGATGCGCCACAGAAAAGTTTTTGCAACCAGTAATTCGAGCAACACCCATAGTTGTAGGATGCTCGAAAATATCGTATTTAGAACCATATTGAACAGCTCGACCATGTTCTAAAACCAACAAATTTGGGCAAACTCGGTAAGCTTCTTCCATATTATGGGTAACAAACAAAGCTACGCCTTGATAATTAGCTAGAGTCTCGGTCATTTGCTGTTCTAATTGACTCCGCAGGTGGGTATCAAGTGCGGAGAAAGGCTCATCTAAAAGTAATGCTTCTGGTTGAGAGGCTAATGCTCTAGCTAAGGCTACTCGTTGTTGTTGACCACCAGAGAGTTGATGCGGATAGCGATCGCCTAATCCTTGTAATTGCATAGCTAATAATTGCTCTTCTATCTGTAGGCGAATACTGCCGTTAGATAGTCCCTTGGGTAAGCCAAAAGCAATATTTTGTGCCACAGTCATATGGGGAAACAGTGCATAATTTTGCACTAAAAAACCAATGCGGCGATCGCGGCTGGGTAAATTAATTCTTTTTTCGGAATCAAACAGTACTTTGCCATTGAGGACAATACGCCCTTTCGTTGGTGTTTCTATCCCAGCAAGACAACGCAGAATCATACTTTTACCTGCGCCTGAACCACCCAATAAGCCTAAAGTTTGTTCATCGGTATTAAAAGCTACTTTTAAATGAAAACTCGGCAGTATTTTTTCGATATCCAGACTTAATCCCACGGTCGAGGATAGTTGAGGTAGAACAGACGCTTCATCTGCTGGTGTGTTTTGTCCCCATCCCTTGTTTTCTCTATTTCCTCGCCTTCCCTTCTCTCGCCATTCCTGCCAGAAGTTGACACTAATAATCCCCGATAGCGAAATCGCCATAATTACAATCGACCAAAACCAGGCTTCATCCATAACTCCGGCCTCCACAGCAAAATAAATCGCCATTGGAATCGTTTGCGTTTGTCCGGGAATATTACCTGCTAGCATCAACGTCGCACCGAATTCACCTAAAGCGCGAGCAAAAGCCAAAGTTGTCGCTGCTAAAATTCCTGGGAGGGCTAAAGGTAAACTAATACGCCAAAAAATTGTGGACTCCGTTGCGCCTAAAGTTCTGGCTACCCGCAGGAGATTACTATCAATTTGCTCAAAAGCCCCAAGTGCAGTTTTATACATTAGGGGGAAAGAAACCACTGTAGCTGCGATCGCTGCACCGTACCAAGTAAACACAATACTGAAGTCCAAGGGCTGCATGAGTTTCCCCACAGGCCCATTCTTCCCAAAAAAGATTAATAACAAAAAGCCAACCACTGTAGGAGGCAAAATCAATGGTGCAACAAAGATACCCTCAATCACTGATTTTGCTTTGCCTCGATATCCCAGCATCCAATAGGCAGCAGCAATACCCAAAAAGAAAGTAATAAATGTTGCAAGTAATGAAGTTTTCAGAGATATCCAAAGGGGCGATAAATCCGGTGCCATAGTTTTTTGGTAAAGAAGGTACTGAATTAGGGCTAGTTTGAATCATTTGTTCTCGGCTCAAACAGCCCTGTCAAAATTTCTCTTGTTAACTACCAGCTACAGTAAATCCTCGTTTTTCAAACACAGATTTGGCTTCATTGCCCGATAAAAATTGCACAAAATCCTGAGCAGCAGCGACATTTCTACTACTTTTGAGTACCGCTATGGGATAGACAATAGGCGAATGCATTTTTTCAGATGCAGTCGCTACAATTTTGACTTTTGGTGTACTTTTGGCATCTGAAAAGTACACTAGCCCCGCATCAGCATTACCTGATTCTACGTAATTAAGAGCTTGGCGAACGTCTTTAGCGTAAACTGTCTTGCCTTTAACTTGGTCAAGAATTTTTAATGAAGTTAAAACCTGTTGTGCGTATTGTCCAGCTGGGACACTTTTGGGTTCACCGAGAGCGATTCTTTTAATGTTTGGTGAAGATAAGTCTTTAAAATCAGTTACAACTGTGGAATTTTGAGGCGCAATCAACACCATTTGATTTTTTAGCAAATCCTTGCGAGTACTATCAACTAACAAACCTTTTTGCTGTAAAGCATCTATCTGTTTAGTTGCAGCCGAAATAAAAACGTCAATACCTGCACCTTGTTCAATCTGTTGTTGCAAAGCACCCGATGAACCAAAATTGTAGCTTAAAGCGACATTTGGCTTTTCTTTGCTGTACAGAGGCTTGATTTCATCCATTGCATCCTTGAGGCTAGCAGCCGCTGATATTGTCAACCTTGCTGTTGGCGCTTCTGGACTAGCAGTTATTGAAGCTGAGTTCTGTGTCTTCGTTGGGCTACAACCCACAATGAGTAAGAACGAAATAAATACCCAACTCAAAAAAGTCACAATGGCTTTATTAATCATTAGCACTCTCTCAAGCATTTTTGCGGAATTAATTCATAATTTACCAACCTATTCACATAGAAACTAAAAAAAGTTGGTAAAAGAATCAGAGATTGTTAGAGTTCTATGACTAAATAAGGCAAAAGAAAGAAAAAGAATAATGTTCAAGAAGAGGAAAAGGGGCAGAGGGCAGGGAGTGAGCGGGAAGACCGAGCTTGTACTCCGCCCCAATCAAGCGTCCTTCCTGGGTAGGGCTTGTAATATCGATTTGAAGAATGATCGCTACAAAGTTCCGCTATAGTTCAGTAATTACCGCAAAATAATTGACCTTGTTAACCAAGGTCGTTATCTTGTTAATCAAAGTCCTTACTTTGCTTGGGATTTCCAGAAAATCATTGGACGCGAAAATTTCTAATACCAATTTAAATAGTGTTTGCGGCACATCAATATATTCTAGAGGGCATGGCATTGCCATGCCCCTACCATCTCTCACATTCTTTTTTTAAATTGGTATAACTATGTCATTGCGTCGGCGGAACGCATTCCCGCAGGGTACGTAGCAAGGGAAACTGCGATCGCACTCTCTCCTCGTCCAATATCTACTCTATTGCTAGCGATCGCTTCTACCATCTTGTCTCAGGAAAAGTACTATTCCCAGTAAACTGAAGAGGAAGCAAATTCCGATTTTCAAATTCAGTAAATCGCAAAGTGTTCCCCAAATCATTTGTCATGAAAAATTGCGTCACTAATGCAAGCTTGTAAATGTTCAGCTAGCACCTGAACATAGGGTGGCTGCATCATGGTTAAATGAGTACCAGGAATTAGGTGAATATCTATTTTTTCTTCTGCAAACTGATTCCAACCTAATGTTGCATCCTGTAAACGATTGACATATTCTGCGATCGCTTGTTCTTCCTCACTCACTTCACTAGCGCGGAATAGAGTAATAGGAATCTTTTTGACCAACGAGGGGAAATAAGTACTAAATGCTTGTGTATGGGTTTTGTATACTTGCACAAAGCCCCGCATCTGAGTTTTACCAGCATCTTGTGGGAGAATCTGAGCAATTTTCAACTGCTCTAACAGATAATCTAACTGAGCTTCCTCACTCAAAGCTGTTAAAGTTTGGTAATCAATTTGCAAGGTTGTGTTAAATAGCCGTTCGATCACTTTAGCTACTTGTACTAACCACATCGCATCATCTATTTCCACCTCAACGGATTGCTGTGATGGAACTGGTGCAACAGTATCGAGAATCGCCAACAGCCCAACTTTGTGTCCTTGTTGTTGTAACTGCTGCGCCATCTCAAACGCCACTAAGCCGCCAAAGGAATGACCGCCCAACAGATAAGGGCCTTGGGGTTGGACGGTTTGGATGGCCTTGATATAATCAGACGCAATTTCTTCAATGCGGTGCAGTGGTTCCGATTCCCCATCTAAACCTTGGGCTTGCAAACCATAAAAAGGTTGTTCTGCACCTAAACAACGGGCTAAATCATAGAAGTAAAGCACATTTCCACCTGCGCCAGGAATGCAGAAGAAAGGTGGATTAGTACCATGCGTTTGAATAGGAACTAAGCTTGACCATAAGGAAGCATCTGTTGATTGACGCAGCAGATGTGCTAATTCTGCAATGGTGGGGTTTTGGAACAGGGAAGCTAAGGGTAATTGTTTATGCAGCTTTTGTTGAATCTGAGCCATTAAACGCACAGCTAACAGCGAATGTCCGCCGCTTTCAAAGAAGTTATCGCGAATTCCTACCCAGTCAACACCTAAAACTTCCGACCAAATTTGTGTGAGTTGCAGTTCCCAAGTGTCACGAGGAGTAATAGCTAGCTGTGATTGATTGATTGTCGTTGGGGAAGGTAGCGATCGCCTATCTACTTTACCACTAGGAGTCAGAGGTAGAGCATCTAAAGCCACAAACACCGATGGAATCATATACTCAGGTAGTTGCTGCTGTAAGAATTCACGCAACTGTGAGGTTGTAACTTCTTGTTTAGAGGTGAAGACTACATAAGCTATGAGGCGTTTATCGGTGGAGTTTTCCCCTTGCACAATTACAATTGCTTGTTTCACTTGGGGATGATGATTTAACGCCGCTTCAATTTCACCCAATTCAATCCGGAAACCACGCACTTTGACTTGATGGTCGATGCGACCAAGAAATTCTATATTACCATCTGGTAAATAACGCGCCACATCACCAGTTTTGTATAATTTGACATCGTTATGGGTAATAAATTTCTCAGCATTTAAATCTGGGCGGTTGAGATAACCCCTAGCGATACCGACACCACCAATATATAATTCACCCCTAACTCCCATCGGTACTGGTTGCAGATATCTATCTAAGATACAGATTTGGGTATTGGCGATCGCCTTGCCAATTGGTGGTAACATCGGCCATTCACTCACATCATTCCCTAGGGTAAATGCTGTCACCACATGGGTTTCTGAAGGCCCATACTGATTAGATAGCGTACATTGTCCCAACCGTTGCCAGAAATTTTTTAAGGCGGGTGTAACTTGTAACTGTTCTCCTGCGGTGATAATTTCTTGTAAAGGTGGTAAAGATTCCACATTTGCTGAGACTTCTGCCAATTGCTGCAAAGCTACAAAGGGTAAAAATAATCTCTCTACACCTTCTTGAGTCAGTAAATGTAACAGGGCAGTAGTATCTTTACGTGTTTCCTCCGCTAATAAAACCAACGTATCCCCAGCACACCAAGTAGAAAAGATTTCTTGGAATGAAACATCAAAACTCACCGGCGCAAATTGTAGAGTTTTAGCAGGGGTGGGGATGACAGTATGACTAATTTGCCATTGGATAAGATTCACTAAAGCACGGTGGGGCATAGCTACCCCCTTGGGCATCCCTGTAGAGCCAGAGGTATAAATTACATAGGCTAAATTTTCTGGATTGAGTCCACTTACAGGGGGATATGAGGGCATTTCAGAACAGGAGCAAGCATCTAAACAAACTACCTGCGCTTTATGTTCTGGCAGTGTTACTACTAAATCTGAGGTTGTTAGTAATACGGATGCTTGGGAATCTTGCAACATATAAGCCAAGCGATCGCGTGGGTAGGTCGGGTCTAGAGGGACATAGGCACCCCCAGCTTTCAAAATCGCCAACAGACCTATAACTAAATCTAGGGAACGTTCCATACAGATACCCACTGCGACTTCTGGCTGTACACCCAAAGTCCGTAAGTAATGCGCTAATTGATTTGCACGAGTATCTAGCTGTGCATAGGTCAGTTGTGTTTCCCCAAACACCACCGCTACATGATCAGGAGTTTGTTGTACCTGAGCCGCAAACAGGTCTGGTATGGATTGCGTGATAGTGTCAGTTTCCTTGCCGTCCCCTAATAATAATTGTTTTTCTGTTGCGTTCAGTAAGGGTAACTGAGCCACCCGTTGTTCTGGATTTGCCACAATTCCTGCTAGTAGAGTTTGAAAATGGGCAATCATCCGGGTAATTGTTTCTGGCTCAAACAAATCGCTATTGTATTCCCACCAACCAGCAAGTCCTTGTTTGGTTTCCCAAATTGACAAAGTTAAATCAAATTTGGCGGTCACATTTCCACTTTCCAAAGGCACAAAACTCAAGCCAGGTAATTCTAAATTCCCCATTGGCGCATTCTGGAGAATCAACATCACCTGAAACAGCGGTGCATGACTAAGTTTGCGTTCCGGCTGCAATGCTTCTACCACTTGCTCAAAAGGCACATCCTGATGAGCATAAGCATCGAGGGCTACTTGTTTGACCTGAGTTAATAATTCTGAAAATTTGGGATTATCGGCAATTTTAGTTCTCAACACCAAAGTATTGACAAAAAAGCCAATCAATGGTTCTAATTCTTTACGGTTGCGGTTAGCAATGGGAGTACCAATGAGGATATCATCTTGGGCGGTATAACGATGCAGCAACGTCACAAATGCTGCTTGCAAGGTCATGAATAACGTAGTCCCTGCTTGTTGACTGAGGAGGTTGAGTTGTTCACTCAAGTCTTTTCTCACATGGAAAGCCAAGCGATCGCCCCGGAAAGTCTGTACAGATGGACGGGGTTTATCGGTGGGTAGTTCTAATACTGGCGGTGCATCTGCTAGTTGTTGCTGCCAATAATTGAGTTTGCTTGCCAATACCTCTGAAGTTAACCATTGTCTCTGCCACACAGCAAAATCTGCATACTGGATAGTCAATTCGAGTAAGGGGCAAGGTTTATTGCGAGCGAAAGCGGGATAAATCGCCGATAATTCTTGAACTAATACCCCCATTGACCAACCATCAGCGACAATATGATGCAAGGTGAACAGCAATACATGGGAATGGGCATTTAGCTGTAACAGTGTCGCCCTAACTAAAGGCCCATGATTGAGTTCAAAGGGATGTTGGGCTTCTTGGCGACTTAGTTGCGCTATAGCTGCTTGTTGTTCATCAGTTGGTAGTTGCTGTAGGTCTTTAATTACCAAAGTTAAGCTAGCATTAGGGTCAATTACCTGGACTGGGTTACCATCTATGAGATGAAAACTGGTTCTTAAGATTTCGTGCCGCTGAACGATTTGACAAAGTGTTTGTTTTAAGGTGTCTACTTGCAATTCTCCAGTAATTTGCAAAGCGTTGGGCATATTGTAAGTAGAACTTGCCCCTTCTAATTGGTAGAGAAACCATAATCGCTGCTGCGCCCATGACATTGGAAGGGGTGCGCCTGTTCTAGGTACTGGTGCGATCGCAGGTGCAGTTAACCCTGTTCCATCTTGGCGGAGATTCCTGATAAATTGATCTAGTTCAACTACGTTAGGTGCTTCAAATAAACACCGCAGGGGTAACTCAACTGAGAATGCTTCCTGGAGGCGAGAAACTATCTGAGTTGCTAACAGGGAATGTCCCCCCAACTCAAAGAAATTATCATAAACACCAATTTCCTCCAGTCCCAAGACTTCAGCCATAATTGCGGCGATCACTTCTTCATCTGGGGTGCGGGGAGGAATAAAACTGACTGTCCGACTCAGCTCTAAATTGGGTACAGGCAAAACTCCCCTGTCAATCTTACCATTAGGAGTCAACGGCAACACAGGCAATAACATGAATGCATTAGGCATCATGTAACCAGGAAGTTTATCTTTGAGAAAACTCCGCAGTTGTGGTACTAGCTTCCGCGCCAGTTGTCCTTGCAGTAAGTTGTTGGCGTAATTACTCCAAGGTTTAATGGTTTGTGCATGGTCAAAAATCGGCAGAATCTTTTGATCACCTTTGACAAACACCACATCATAATTACCTTGGTTTGTCTGTGACCAATTGATGTGGATTTTATAGGGTAATGTTTGTTCCCAATTCCAAACCACTTCGGGATCAATAGATGATTCCCTAGTTACCAATTTCTGCTGTAATTCCCCGACTGTCGCCTGTTGTGGCAAACTGGTTAACAAATCTAGTAATTTTATTTCTGTTTGTAACCGTCCATTCGGGATGTTCTTCACACCTAAAATCTCTGGTTGGTCTGTTGTCAAGAATTCTTGCAGTATGGGTAATGTCAGATTGTCTTGCTGCCAATCTAACCATTGAGGAACAACTTTGGTTGTGACTGCATTACCTATGTGCAGGGTGACATCATAGCGAAACTGGGTGAGTTCGTTATGATATTGACCGCGTTTGACTTGAATCTGCACATGATGAATTTGGGGGAAGCGTTGCTGTAGTGCGCTGAAGAAGGCGGGGTCAATTACCAGTTCTGAGTCTTGGTTGAGGTTACGTTGGATGCGTTGTTGTAATTCGGTAATGGAAAGCGAAGGGGGAGATTGAGCCAACTGCACTGAGGCGTGGAAAGTTTCTAGTAAAGGTAAACTGCGGACATCCCCGATAAATATGAAACCTTCAGATGCGATCGCCTGCATTGCATGATCTATCACTTGTATCAAATAATCCATGCTGGGGAAATACTGGACTACGGAGTTGATAATCACCGTATCAAAACTCCCCGCTTCGACTCCCTGGAAGTTATCGGCGGCTCGTTGCGCTAGTTTGACTTGTGACCAATTTCCCCCTAACAAAGTGATTTGCTGCTGTACATAACGCAAAGCTTGGGGAGAAATATCAGTGCCGTAATAACAAGTACACTGGGGCGCAATTCTAAATAGCAGCATCCCCGTTCCACAACCAATCTCTAACACCCGTTTTGGTCGCCAGTCAAGAATCCTTTGGACTGTAGATTCCAACCATTCCCGCATTTCCTCTTTGGGGATGAGTAAACCTGTACGGCTATCGTTCCACCCAATAATATTAAAGGTGGGATCTAAATCGGTTGCAGATTGACTGTAACTATCATTAAATACTTGTTGCCATTGCGAAAGTTGTTCTGAGGCAAATTCATTAGTTATTGTCGAGTCAGTCTGATCGTTATCCTGGATATTCGGTACCACATAAGCAACTAGGCGCTTATCTCCAGGGATATCTTCTCTGGTAATGACAACTGTCTCCCGCACCTGTGGGTGTTGAATTAGGGCTGTCTCAATTTCTGCCAACTCAATCCGAAAACCCCGTACTTTTACTTGGTGGTCTGTCCGTCCTAAGTATTCAATATTGCCATCTGGTCGATAACGTGCCAAATCTCCAGTCTTATACAGACGTGTGCCTGGTTGATTACTAAAAGGATGAGGAATAAATCTCTCTTGAGTCAACTCTGGACGATGCAAGTAGCCCAGAGCCACACCATCTCCACCAATATAGAGTTCACCTCTGACACCAATAGGGACTGGTTGCAAATATTGATCCAAAATATAAAGTTGAGTGTTGGCGATGGGGCGACCAATTAAAATACCTTCTGTTAATGATGTATTATCAGTCACTTCATATACAGAACAACCTACAACAGTTTCTGTAGGGCCATACTCATTAATCAATCGGGTAGTTGGTGCATTTTGTCGCCAAAATTCTAGAGTCTTACCCAGGAGGGCTTCACCACCAATGACAAAAGCGTTAGTTTGTCCGGCGGCTTCTGCTGGGGGAATGATTTGGTTGAGCAGTTCTAAATGTGCAGGTGTGAGCTTGACTAAACTAAACTGACGACGGGAACGCAACACCGCACACAAAGCTTCAATCTCTTGTTGTTCTGGTAACAGCACAACTTGCGCTCCCACAATTAAAGGCGAGAACAAGCTAGTAATAGTCGCATCAAAAGCAAAAGAAGATTGTACAGGTGCGCCATATCCATTTGCTACAGCGTAGGCTTCAGTACACCAACTCAGATAATTCACCACGCCTTGATGGTGAATCATTGTCCCTTTGGGTTTGCCAGTGGAGCCAGAAGTATAAATGACATAGGCTAAGTTAGTAGATTTTACCAGGGAAACAGGATTAGCTTGACTGTGTTGAGCGATCGCTGGCCAATCGGTATCCAGACAAACCACCTGCTTATGTTCTGGTAAAATATCGAGTAAATGTGCCTGGGTAAGTAATACAGATACTTGGGCATCTTGGAGTAAGTATTGTAGGCGATCGCGTGGATAAGCAGGGTCAAGTGGAACATAAGCTCCCCCAGCTTTTAAAATTCCCAGCAAACCCACCACCATCTCTAAAGAACGTTGGGCACAAATCCCCACCAAGACTTCAGCCCCCACTCCCAAACTTTGCAAATAATGCGCTACCTGATTAGCACGAGTATTCAACTCACGATAAGTTAACTCTGTACCATTCTCTATGCTCACTGCTACCGCATTTGGTGTACGTTGCACCTGTGCCTCAAACAAATGATGCAGACATGACTCCCTGGGATAATCTTTTTGAGTGTCATTCCATTCGATGAGTAACTGCTGCTGTTCTGACTCTGTTAGTATCGGTAAATAAGCAATTTGTTGATGAGGATTAGCAACCACAGATGCCAACAAAGTCTGCAAATGCTCTGCCATGCGGATGATTGTGGTGTGATCAAACAAATCGCGGTTATATTCCCACACACCCCCTAACCCTTCTTCTGTCTCTACGAAGGTAAGAGTTAAGTCACGCTTGGCTGTGGCTAAATCAATATCTAAGGACGTAAACTCTAAATCCAAGAGTTTCGCTGTGCCCTTGGGTGCATTTTGCAACACCAACATCACCTGGAATAGGGGATTATGATCCATGTTGCGTTCTGGCTGTAAGGCTTCAACTACCTGCTCAAAGGGAACATCTTGGTGTTCATATGCTTCCAGGGCTACTTGCTGTACCTGTTTGAGCAATTCACTAAATTTGGGGTTGCCATTGAGTTTAGTTCGCAATACCAAAGTATTGACAAAAAAGCCAATTAATGGTTCTATTTCTTGACGATTACGGTTAGCAATGGGTGTACCGACAAGAATATCATCCTGTCCAGTATAACGATGTAGTAATGTAACGAATGCTGCCTGTAGGGTCATAAACAGAGTTATCCCTGTTGTTTGACTCAAGCTCAAAATTTGCCTTGTCAGCTGACTACTAAGTGTAAATGCATAGCTACCACCTCGAAAAGTCTCCACGGGTGGGCGTGGTCTATCTGTAGGTAGTTCTAATAAAGGCGGTGCACCTGCTAATTTTTGTCGCCAGTAGTTCAGTTTAGTTTCGATAACTTCGCCACTTAGCCATTGTTTTTGCCAGACAGCAAAATCAGCATATTGAATAGGTAACTCTGGTAAAGGGGAAGGTTGACCACTGACAAAGACTGGATAGAGGGTAGATAATTCTTGAATAAACACCCCCATTGACCAGCCATCAACAACAATATGATGCACAGTCAGAAGTAAGACATGAGCATTCTTATCCAGCCAGAGAATCTGACCACGAATTAAAGGCGGTTGTTGGAGGTCAAAAGGTTTGTGCGCTTCTTGTGCTACTAATCTTTGTACTTCAGCGGTTTGTTGTGTATCTGATAAACCTTGCAAGTCTACTATGGGTAAACTGACCGTGACCGTAGGATGAATCACTTGCACAGGAGTATCATTAATTTCTTGAAAGCTCGTTCTTAAAACTTCGTGACGACGAACAATTTCACTTATAGCTTGCTCTAGAGCATGGATATTTAATTTACCAGTAATTTGTAAAGCAGTAGGCGTATTGTATGTAGCACTAGGGCCAACTAATTTATCTAGAAACCAGAGTCTTTGTTGAGCAAAAGATAAGGGAATTGGTTGATTTCTCGATATAGGAACAAGTGGTATAGTTTGAGACTGATGATGGTCTATGGCAGATTTTGCTTTCTGCATTTGGAGTTTTTTAAGAACTAATTCCCGCTGTTCTGGTGATAAATAATCAAGACGTTTTAATAAGTCGCTCATAGCATTTTTATCTCAAACTAATACCGATTTTGTCAAAATTGTTAATTGTTAATAGTCAGGAATTTAGTTCTGTTTTCGCCGCAAAATCTCAACATCCAGACACAGGTGATTTTTTAGATTTAGATACAGTTTGGGTTCATTTTTGTTAATCGCCATTGCAAAGGAGCAGTTTTAAATACATAAATGGCTTTCTAACCGATTTTATTTCTATTATTTAGTATCTATCTAATAGAAATAAAAGAACTGAATCTCATCTCTATGACAATTTTTAGGCTAGCCATTCAAACCAGACTTTGATGCGGGTTTGTATCAAAATCTGCGTCCCCCATGTCCCATACCCATTTTTAAGTTAGCCATTTACGCCAAGTTTTGGCGCGACCAAGGATAAAAGTCTTCATAGTGTTTTTACTCAGAACTTTTAAGCTAGAAAGGGCTAAAGCCCTTTCTACAATTTTTTCAATTCAATAACTTCTGACACAAATCATCTATTTCCTCTGTTTTTTCTTCGATGATTTGCTTGGCTATTTGAATTAGTGTCCGAATGTTATACGACTTGATATTATCCATCGGTTCTAAGCTTTCATCTAGATATGCTTGAAGACGGTAATATTGTTGCTGAGATTTGTCTTCACTATGGGGTAATAATTCTTCAATTTGGATAGAAATAGCTTCACTTACACCATCTAAAACAATGTTGAACATTGGTCTAGCCCAACCTACCAATCCCCAATTTTTTGCTGCATAATAAGGGTATTCTTTAGTTAAAGATCCAGTTCCCAAGGAAAGCACTAAAGTATTATCAAGAGTCCAGGGTTCTTCACCTCTTTCCTTGGCTTTTTTAGCACTAACAATAGATTCCACGACCGCTAAACCAGTGGGATTATTCGCAAAAACTCCACCATCTATTAATGTATAAAAACCATTTCTGTTGTGTGTTGTGGGAATGCGATAGGGGACAAAATAAGTAGGAGCAGCACTCGTTGCCATTGCAGCCTCTTTCATAGTGAAGCCCTGACCTATTTTTCGCAATCTTCGAGATTCAATGTTTTCTTTGCTGAAGTTGCTAGTAAACAAAACCGGTATACGTTGCTCAATATCATAGCTGGTAATGAGAACTTCTGTGAGGGCTGCCGAAAGTGTTGTAGAGCCAAAATATTGGGTTAAAATTTCGTCTCTCCCTTCGGATGTGTATTTGGGTTTCAGAATTTCGTCTAAATCTCCCAAGAGTTCTGCATACAATGGTTCGTAAAATATGACGTTGCCATACTCAGAGAAGATACTCACTAGGTCTTTAGCTGTATATACAGGTTCTGGCAATCCTAATACATTGTCTTGATTGGCAAGCTGCAATTTAGGTTTGGTCAAACCTAGGGCTAAGATTCCTCCTGTGGAAGTTCCGGCTATGAGATCAAATAAACTAGCAATCGGTTTGTTGGTGCGGTTTTCAATTTCTTGGAGAATTATGGCTGGGATAATTCCCCGAATTCCACCACCATCAATTGACAAAATTTTATATGGATATTTAACTGCTTGTTCTTTTGTTTGTTGCTGTTTAGCCTTGGTTGATTTCGGCTTTTCTGATGTAATAACTGATGTTTGCTCTTCCATTGGTGATTGAGTTGTTTCTTGAGTAACTTCTAAAGTTTGTGGTTGTGTAGATGTAACATTCTGATCATCTGGTGGAGTTAGTGGTGCTGGCATTTCTATACTGATTTCAGTTTGTACCCCAACAAAGTCCTCCACAATATGACCGTGGTTGGCATTATTTGTTTTATCTTGTACTATGGTTCCAATTTCATCGTTTAATGGCCAATAACCCACTAATCTTGGTTCATTACCTACAAGACATCTGTTCATATCAGCTTGGATTTCTGTTTGAGAACGAACCTTGTTCCAAATGCGGACTTCAGCTATTTGACCTTTAAAGGGATAGGCTTCATTATTATCTTTATAAATCCCAATAACTAAGTTATTTTCAGGATTGTAATCAATGCTGTTATCTGTGAGAGCTTTCGTGGCTTTTTCTACACCATCAACGTATACCCGCATACGTTTACCATCATAAGTCCCAGCGATATGATGCCAATGATTGAATTGGATAGAGTTCTCTTTGCTGCTAAGATACTGAATTCTTTTGGATGGAGTTTTTAAACCAAAAAAAATACCACTTTTACCATCTAAGAGTAAACCATATCCGCTTTCGGTTTCATTAGTATCAAAAATGTTAGTGATAATTCCTGTACGTCTTCTTTGAGCTTGACAATTAATCCAAGCCTCTAAAGTAATTTGCCGTGCAATTTTAAATTCGGGTTTTTTACCCAAATCTATATACATATCTTGACCATTAAAGATCAAAACTGTCTGTAAATATGGTGAGGTTTCGGCTATTGGAGGGGATGTAACAACTGCTTCTATAACATCAACAATAGGTTTGTAATTACCTAGTCTGTAATATAAAAGATTGCCTTCTCTATAAGTCTCTAGACAATTTCCTTGTGGATCACAAGTGATGCTAGTTGCTGAACCTGTATTTTGTTGTTGAGTTTCTCCCCAAATTACACTTTTGGTTTCAATATCTAGCTTGCCGAGACGATAAAATAAGCGATCGCTACTGACATGAGTCTCTAAACAGTTACCCTGATGGTCTAAACTCACACTGGTGAATGAACCTGTATCGTATTCTCGACTTTCGCCCCAAATCACACTTTTGGTTTCTATATCTAGCTTGCCGAGACGATAAAATAAGCGATCGCTACCGACATGAGTTTCTAGACAGTTTCCCTGATGGTCTAAACTCACACTGGTGAATGAACCTGTATCGTACTGTCGGCCTGACTCCCAGGCTACTATATTAATTACTATTTCTGAAGCTGCCATAATTATTTGTTCAACTGCCATCTATTTTTCACAGGCAATAACCGGAAATTATCGCTGTGAAATTCCGGTTATTTTACAACTTTGTATCCTCGATTTTAGCCATTTTTGAGTTTCTTTTAGAAACATTAATTAAACAAGAAGAAAGATTTTTGCCACCTTTTATTTGATGGAATTACCACTGTCATTTATTTGCAGTGATACTTGGTAAATGGCTAAAATCAAGATATATTATAGGCTGATTATTTATTCTGTTTTGAAGTAATTAATAATTATTCAGGCAGTTTGACTTGCACCACTGTATACATCTATAATTTCCCTCTCTACTCCTGGAAGATTCTCAATTTTCATGGTATGAGAAAACTCTGAATCTATAGCTTGCTTCTCTTACAAGATGTTAACTTGATCGCCCTTGTCCCTCTCGCATATTACTCACAGTGCAACCATCACCAGTTTTCCCACAAGGAGATAGAGGGGCAATTTTCCCTCTTCCCTACTAGGATGGGGCTAGGTTGCACACAAGTTAGCTGTTTTACACTAGAGTGGCAAAGCTAGCTAGAGCAAAAACTCAAACCTAGTAAATTCGTTATTGTTGAAAATTTTGGCTTACTTATTTACGCCTATTTCAATCATTACAAACCTACTCTAGTTTATTTTGCCGTTCTAGGTTTTACATAACGTGAACAGTCAAGTAAG
This sequence comes from Nostoc linckia FACHB-104, assembly GCF_014696615.1. Taxonomy (GTDB): domain Bacteria; phylum Cyanobacteriota; class Cyanobacteriia; order Cyanobacteriales; family Nostocaceae; genus Aulosira; species Aulosira linckia_A. Next base: position 93,312 of record NZ_JACJQJ010000003.1, read on the forward strand.
AGTTGGGTTGAGCAGAATTTCGTCATACTGATAGATTCATTCCTTTCACTCTTCCCTATCTCTACTCTTATTGAAGACAGGTTTGCCGTCAATGGTTTTCGCCTGAAATTAAGGGCTGAAGCAAACAATTGTCAGCCCTTAATTATTATGCGGAAATACCGGGGTCAATTTATTGAACCTGGGGTTCAATAATTGCCTGATCTTTTTCTTCTTTTGGTTTGGAAATGTTGTTTCTGAGTTTATATCTCAGTTCGTCAGAAATAGGTAAACTGTTAATTTCTCTTACGATACCATTGAGAGCTTCATTTTTACTACGTTCTGTGTAAACTGCAGTTAATAGAGCCTCAATTCCATACCCTGCTAAGGATTCACCTACTAAAGTCACAATTCCCAAAACAGCTAAACCACCGATCATCCCAAATGGGCCGCCCAAGGTAGCTAGCACTATCGGGACAACAACATTGCCTTCTAGTCCTGTTGTAGCCATTACAATTACAAGCATTGCACCAGGTAGCCCCAGTGATGCAAGCTTTTTCACAACTTCATCCATAAGAATCACCTAAATAGATTGAATTGAAGAACTTGTTTGCTTGATTCTGTTTTTACAAAACCTGCGATCGCTCGTGGCTAAGCATCAAGCCAGTCACTTGCAGGTTAACCTTAAGTCCACTGAGATAGATTGTAACTTCAAGAATTCTTAATGCAGGGTTATTACCCAAGCTATATGAGGTTCGGTCAACTAGGTGATTGGAGCAAGTCTAGTATACTTGGTTTAATCCTAAAATTACTGTAACACTCCTCAAGATATTCTTCGCAATCATTTACAAAACCTAGAGATGATAGCCAATAATAGAACCTGCACCTGATCTGTTATGAATTTGTGCCATGAACTCAGAAAAATGGTAAATTTTATCTATTGTCTATAATCTGTCTCCACCCTTAACTCAACGATGAAGACAAAAGCCCAGTACAAAAAAGCTGAAGTTGACCATCGTTGATCGGAGTTAAGTCAGTCGGTGGAAAAGTTCAGAAAGGTAAACAAAGCTAGAATTATCCTAGCTGGAGAATTGGGTATGGGGCATGAGAAAGACAGATTTTCATGCTTGATGGTGCCAAAACCTGGCGTGAATGGCTGACTAGTAAATATCTGGGGAAATAGACACTTTCATGTAACGCTGGTGAAACTTATTTCATCGGTACTTTCTCCTGCCTTGACATCACGAGAATTTTTAACTCTGAGCTAAGCTAATCGGCATTCATTTTTCCGGGATGAGTCGCTTATGATAAGCTGTTCAGCCTTGGGGTTATGCAACTTAAATGCTCATTAGCTTACTGAGAAGCTAAAATCTAGGTCGGAAATTGCTAGTAGTTTTTACTTAGCACTGGCTAACACCCCCTAAAGCTACCCGCACTTACTACTTTTAAAATTTTGATTGTTTATGAAATACAAAGTTGAAGCTGAGAGTTTTATTGATGATCTGGATAAAATCGCTGGAGTTCGTCAACAAATCTCTATGTGTTTAGCCCAGATGGCTGACACTCTAACTCAAGCAGAGGTAATCGGCAAAGATACTTCTGGCACACTCAGTTTAAATTCAGATATAGAAAACATTAATTTAGCTAGTCAAAACCTGCTTCAAGGGGTATTCCGCTTGCTGGTTTTAGGGGATATGAAGCGGGGGAAAAGTACATTCATCAATGCTTTGATGGGTGAAAACATACTGCCCAACGCAGTCAATCCCTGTACTGCTATTCTGACAATTTTACGTTATGGAGAGAAAAAACAGGTAACAGTTTATTTTAAAGACGGTAGAAATCCTGCACAGATGGAATTAAAAGAATTTAAGCAGAAATATACCATCGATCCCAAAGAAGCCAAACAACTAGAGAAGGAGAAAAAGTCAGCATTTGCCGAAGTTAGTCATGCAACTATAGAGTACCCATCATCGCTTTTATCCAAAGGGTTAGAAATTATTGATAGTCCCGGACTCAACGATACAGAAGCGAGAAATGAACTAGCGCTGGGATATATCAACAATTGTCATGCGATTTTGTTTGTGATGAGGGCAACCCAGCCTTATACCTTAGCAGAGCGGCGCTATCTGGAAAATTATATTCAGGGTCGTGGTTTGACGGTGTTCTTTATCATTAATGGTTGGGATCAGATTCAAGAAGGAATTTTAGATCCAGATGATGAAGAAGAACTGCAATCAGCCGAAATGCAACTGCGGCAATTATTTCAGACTAACCTATCGCCCTATTGTTTGATCAACGGTCAAAATATCTATGCTGAACGAGTCTTTGAAGTTTCTGCAATTAATGCCCTTAGAAGCCGAATTAAAAATCAATCAGCTTCATTAGAAGGTACAGGGTTTCCAGAATTGCTGCGATCGCTCAATGGATTTTTAACTCAAGAGCGAGCGATCGCACAACTACAACCAGCTATTACTCTAGCCCATCAAACCTACACTAACACCCAAGTCGCAATTCAACGTCGTCTGGGTTTGCTCGACCAAGATATGGATGAAATGAAATGGCGAATTAGTTCTGTAGAGCCAGAATTTCAGCAATTGGGCGTGATTCGCGATCTATTTCAACAAGAAATTCGTGTCACTAGAGACATTCAAGCCAAAGCTATTACTGAATCTTTGCACACCTACATTCTCAATTTGGGCAATACCTTTGAAGTTGACTTTTTGCGCTATCAACCAGACTTAGAACTATTTGATTTTTTAGACAAAAATAAACGCGAAGCCTTTAATGATGCACTCAAAGAAGCTTTTGAGCAATACACCGCCGATCAAATTGCGGCTTGGACATTGATTGTTGAACAAGACATGAATGCAGCCTTTATTAAACTCTCCAAAAGTGCTGCTCATTATGGTGCTTCTTATAGCCAGGTGACAAATCAAATCACCAAGAAATTATCAGGTCAAGAAGTAAAATTCAAAGTCTACTCCACAAATCTAGAAGAAGATTCACCCACCTGGACAAAATGGGCAATGGGGTTACTGTCTTTGTCTAGGGGTAACATTGCTGGTATGGCGATGGCGCAAGCAGGCTTCGATTGGAAAAATATTTTACTCAATTACATAGCAGCTATGGGGGTGAACACTATCACTAGCAGCATTACAGGTGTTTTTCTGGGGCCTATAGGATTGGCGTTGTTGGGTATGGGTATTGGTTTTGTCCAAGCTGACCAGGCTAGGCAAAAATTAGTCCAGACGACTCAAAAAGAATTAATGAAATATCTACCGAAGGTCTCGGAAGAATATATCCCCCAGATTCGCCAAGGGATAGAAGAATGCTTTAACACCTATGAACGTGAGGTAATTGAGCAAATAAATCAAGATATCACCCAACGCCGGACAGAGTTAGACAACTTACTCCAGCAAAAAGCCACCCATGAAATTAACTGGCAAACAGAATCCCAGCGTCTTCAAGCAGTAGCAACGAAAATTTACCAACAGGTTCAGCAAGTTGACCAAATTTTTACAGTTGTGACAGCCGAAGCAGCCAAGAGTGATGTGAGCGCTGCAATACATCAGCCTGTGCTGATTCAATAAGGCAATTCTCTTTAAACATGAGTATTTTTAATAACAAGTCTCACTGCCATTAGTAAATTTGACATCATCAATAAGTCAAGTTTGTATTTGTGTTATAAATCACATATCTGAACAGCCATATAGAGGAGGTAAATTGACCAAAATTGGCAGATTTAAAGCGAATTGAAAGCAAGTTTAATAGTGGTTTAATATTGAGTTCCGGTGATTGCAGATAATTTTGTGTCGATTTTGACTGCAAAAAACTATAAAATTTAATCAATTTAATAACTTGATTGTGCGAATTTTGTGGTATTAAATATACTATAACCCTTGCATAGCTAAATAGCTTTTTAAAACCAATACCTTTGCCAATTTACGAGGGTAGATTGATGATGCTTTCACTATTAACTCGCTGTTCCCTAATGTTTGGCAAAAGTAATAATTCCTAAAAGTTCCTTCCAGGTTTCCCACAAGGATTTTTTGGCTAATTATCACAGTACAAAGGGTTTGAGCTTGCAACCTCCAGGTTAAGCTAAATGCTTATGTATTAGTTATTTTGCTGATTCTGCCCTCTGATTTTGGTAAAAGTATTCTCAAAAACATCAATTTTCTGTTTTTGCGTGTAAACCATTGAAATCCATTATTTTGCAAGAAACTACGAGTTTCGTAGACATTCTGCAACATCAAGCCTTGCGGCATCCGAACCGACGGGCCTTGACATTTTTGCAGGATGGAGAAGCAGAAGGCCAAAGCTTGACCTATCAAGCACTAGCACAACAAGCCAAGTCAATCGCTGCCAACTTACAAAAGCTTGTAGCAAAAGGCGAGCGAGCCCTCCTACTTTATCCACCGGGGTTAGAATTTATCAGTGCCTTTTTTGGCTGTTTATTTGCCCAAGTAGTAGCTGTTCCGGCCTATCCACCACGACGCAATCAGAATCTAGCAAGACTCCAGGCGATCATGGTAGATACGCAGGCAACAGTAGTTCTCACCACCACTGCCTTACTATCTAAAAGAGAAACGTGGTTTAAGCAAGTACCAGAACTAGCAAAAATCCAATGGCTAGCTACTGATAACATTGATATTAACTTGGCATCCGATTGGCAACAACCCCACATTACCAGTCATACCCTAGCCTTTCTTCAATATACATCCGGTTCTACGGGTCAGCCCAAAGGGGTAATGGTCACTCACGGGAACTTGCTCTACAACCAGCAAATGATTCAGCAGGCTTACCAACACAATAATAAAACTATCGTTGTGGGTTGGTTGCCTCTGTACCATGACATGGGACTAATTGGGAATGTACTACAACCTCTATATTTGGGGGTATCGTGCTATCTGATGGCACCAGTGGCATTTCTACAAAAGCCGATTCGTTGGTTGCAAGCTATTTCTGATTATCGAGCTACCACCAGTGGAGGGCCAAACTTTGCCTATGACTTGTGCGTGAATAAAATTACCCCAGAACAGATAGCTAGCCTTGATTTGAGCAGTTGGGAGTTAGCATTTAACGGTGCAGAACCAGTTCAAGCACAAACCCTAGAAAAGTTTGCCGCTAATTTTGCGTCTTGCGGCTTTCGTCCTACAGCTTTTTACCCTTGTTATGGTATGGCAGAAACTACCTTGTTAGTTTCTGGTGGGATCAAAACAGCAGCGCCTGTGGTGTTAGCTGTTGACGGTTCAGCTATTGAACAGAATCGAGTAGCAATAACTAGCGAACAACAACCAGAAAACAAACAGATAGTCAGTTGTGGCCAGGCTTGGTTAGAGGAAAAAATCGCGATCGCTCATCCAGAAAATCTTACCCAATGCAGCCCCCAAGAAGTAGGTGAAATTTGGGTATCAGGGGACAACGTAGCAGCTGGTTATTGGCAACGTCCAGAGGCTACTCAAGAGACATTCCAAGCCTATTTATCAGACACCAAAGAAGGGCCATTTCTCCGCACAGGAGACTTAGGATTTATCCACAATGGTGAACTATTCGTTACTGGTCGCCTGAAAGACTTAATCATTATTCGGGGACAAAACCACTATCCCCAAGACATCGAACTCACCATCCAAAACTGTCATCCAGCTTTACGTCCTGGATGCAGTGCAGCTTTTTCCATCAATGTTGCAGGTGAAGAAAGGTTAGTCATTGCTCAAGAAGTCGAACGGAATTATTTACGTCAGCTAGATGTCGATGCAGTAGTTGGAGCAATTCGGCAAGCAGTATCGCAACAATATGAACTCCAAGTTTATGCCATAGCGCTACTAAAAACCGCCAGTATTCCTAAAACCTCTAGTGGCAAAATTCAACGTCAAGCCTGTAAGAATAGATTTTTAGCTAAAACTCTAGATATCGTTGGAGAGTGGCAAGCTAACCTCCAACAACAGGAATTAGCAGAACTGCAAGCATCTCTAGATGTCCTTTGGCAACAAGTTCAAAAAGTAGCACAAAACAAATTTGAAGGACAACCAGTCACCATAAATTCTGTTTTGACTGCGGAAAATATTCAAAAGTGGCTAGTTACACATCTGGCGATCTCCTTAAATTTGCCATCAGATGAAATAGACCCACAAGCACCTTTTGTTCAATATGGTTTAGATTCATCAGCCGCAGTCAGTATCACACATGAACTGTCCGAATGGCTAGACTGTGAACTTGATCCCACTATCTTTTGGGATTATCCCAGCATTAAGGCACTTGCTGGACATTTAGCACAAGCCAGAAATTTTGCGCCAACGCTGGAGAAAGCCAGCACATCCAAGGAGGTGTGAGATGGAGTCATTTGTTAATACTCCTGTAACAGTCAATATTAAAAACCAAAAATCCCTATTTAATCCTTTTCTGCCTGAGTTTAGGAATAACCCTTATCCATACTACGAAAGATTGCGATCGCAAGATCCCATCCATTTCAGTTTTATGGGTACATGGGTAATTACCCGGTATACTGATGCAGTAGCAGTTTTGCGCGATCCTCGTTTTAGTGTAGATATGCGCCGATGGGGAAATTATCAAGACATCCGATTCCGAGAAACACAGGGAGAACTTGGCCCCCTCGGACGTATTACTAGCAAATGGATGCTCTTTATTGATCCGCCAGACCATATTCGTTTAAAACGACTAGCGAGCAAAGCATTCACTCCGCAGATAGTAGAAAATTTACGCCCTTACATTGAAGAAATTGTAGACACAAAGCTAAATCAAGTCGCAAGTCGCGGGAAATTGGATGTTGTGGCTGACTTAGCCCATCCCTTACCTTTCGTAGTCATCGCCCAAATGCTAGGCGTTCCCCCAGAAGACCGTGAAAAATTACAAAAATGGTCTGAGGATGTGGCACTTTGCTTAGATCCGATGATGTCCATAGATATTTTTGAACATCTCAATCAAGTAGTGATTGAGTTTGCTGAGTATTTTCGCAACTTGATTGCTCAACGTCGTCAACAGCGTCAAGATGATCTCCTCAGTGCCTTAATCACAGCTAGAGATGAGCAAGATCAATTGACTGAAGAAGAACTCTTAGGCACTTGCATATTATTATTTGTTGCGGGTCACGAAACCACCGTTAAACTCATTAGTAATGGTGTCTTGGCCTTGCTAAATCACCCAGATCAGATGACAAAACTTAAACAAGAGCCAATACTGATTGAAAGTGCTGTAGAAGAACTGTTGCGCTACGACAGCCCAGTCCAGCTAACAGTCAGAACAGCAACTGAAGATGTAGAAATTGGTGGTAAAACCATTCACCAGGGTCAACAGGTATTTATCTGTTTAGGCTCTGTCCATCGAGATCCAGCACAGTTTGTCAATGCTGATCAACTCGATATTACTCGTCAGGATAACCGCCATCTTGCCTTTAGTTACGGTATTCATGCCTGCTTAGGTAACGTCTTGGCGAGAGTTCAAGCCCAGGTTGCTATTAATGCCCTCATCCAAAGATTCTCTCATCTCCAAATAGCCACAGAAAAACTAGAGTGGCACAAGACAATTATTCTCCGAGGATTGAAATCTCTACCTGTGAGTTTTAGGGACTGCCAACTAAAAAAATATCCCATTGCGGTGTCAGCAGAGGAAGCAGAGACCGAAGAATCTCATCATCATCTTCGCTCTCACCACATTGGATAATTTATGTTCTGGAAGTCCTTACTCCTACATATAACTACATATAAGCATTAATTATTCAAACTTTTAGTTACCAGCATCCCAGTCAGAGAAGAAAAAAATGGATAAAGAACCCATCGCCATTATTGGAATAGGATGTCGTTTTCCTGGTGCGAAAAATCCAGCGGCATTTTGGCATTTACTCTGTAATGGGATTGATACTATTACCGAAGTGCCGAAGACACGCTGGGATATAGATGCGTTTTATGATTCAGACCCAGCGACACCAGATAAAATGTCCACGCGATGGGGTGGTTTTTTAGAGCAAGTAGATCAATTCGACCCGCAATTTTTCAATATTGCCCCAAGAGAGGCAAATAGTGTAGATCCTCAACATCGACTATTGTTAGAAACCACTTGGGAAGCCTTAGAAGATGCTGGACAAAATCCTGAAGGCTTGGCGGGTACACCTGTGGGTGTGTTTGTGGGGATTTCAACTTTTGACTACGATAAACTCCGCTTCCAAAATCCAGTTAACTTAGATGGCTACGCAGGTACAGGTACAGCTTGCTCCTTGGCAGCTAATCGTATTTCTTATGCTTTGAATTTTACAGGGCCAAGTATTGCCATTGATACTGCTTGCTCCTCCTCTCTAGTTGCAGTTCACCTTGCTTGCCAAAGTTTACGACAGAGAGAATCTACCATAGCGATAGTTGGAGGAGTCAATATCATGGCTTCCCCTTGGGTGAGTGTCACCTTCTCCAAAGGGGGTTTTATGGCTCCTGACGGACGATGTAAAGCCTTTGACAGTCGGGCAAATGGTTATGTCAGGAGTGAAGGATCTGGAGTTGTAGTATTAAAACCACTATCTCAAGCTGTAGCAGATGGCGATCGCATTTATGCTGTAATTCTTGGTAGTGCAGTTAATCAAGATGGTCGCAGTAACGGCATCACTGCACCTAATTCTCTCGCGCAAGAAGCCGTACTTAGAGCAGCTTACCGTCAGGCGAGAGTCTCTCCTGGTCAAGTGCAGTATATAGAAGCTCACGGTACAGGGACTAAATTAGGCGACCCCATAGAAGTTAAAGCCTTGGGTAAGGTGTTAAGTGAAGATCGCCATCCAGGAGAATACTGTGCTTTAGGTTCTGTCAAAACCAACATTGGTCATACCGAAGCTGCTGCGGGTATTGCGGGATTAATTAAAGTGGCTTTGTCTCTCAAACATGGGCAAATACCCCCTAGTCTACATTTCCAAGAAGCCAACCCTTATATTCCGTTCGATAAATTACCCCTCAGAGTCCAGCAAAAACTAGAGCCTTGGCCGGAAACAGGGGAAAGTGCGATCGCAGGGGTGAGTTCCTTCGGCTTTGGTGGGACTAATGCTCATGTGGTTTTGGCAAAACAAAAAGCAAAAAGCTTTGGCGATCCGCTGGTGAAATCACCAAGTAATCAAACAATTATTTCCTCCACTCCCCAATTACATTTATTGACTTTATCGGCTAAAAACGAGAAAACTCTGCAAGAGTTGGTCAAGAGTTATCTAGAGCATTACCAAAATCATCCGGAAGTATCATTGACGGATGTTTGTTTTACAGCTGGCGTGGGACGAGCTGATTTTGATACTCGCTTAGCAATAGTCTCGGATTCTACAATCACACTACAACAGCAATTAGCTGCATTTTTATCCCAACAAGAAACTCCTGGAGTCTTCCAGGGAAAAATTAATAGCCGCAAACTTGCGAAAATTGCCTTTATATTCACAGGTCAAGGTTCGCAGTATGTTGATATGGGTAGGCAACTCTACACCACCCACCCTACATTCCGCCAAACCATAGACTACTGCAACCAAATCCTCCAACCTTACCTAGAAACACCTCTATTAGAGATTCTCTATCCCGAGTCCACACTCAATAGTCAAGCATCAGCAATCAACAATACTGCCTACACCCAACCTGTACTATTCGCCTTAGAATACGCCCTTGCAAAACTCTGGCAATCTTGGGGAATAGAACCCTCCGTGGTAATGGGTCATAGCGTGGGTGAGTATGTTGCTGCTTGCATTGCAGGAGTATTTAGTTTAGAAGATGGTTTAAAACTCATTGCTGAACGTGGTAGGTTAATGCAGGCGTTACCATCTGATGGTGCAATGGCAGCTGTGTTAGCAGATGAACAGACAGTATTGTCTGCCATTCAACCTTATAGTGAGCAAATTGCTGTAGCAGCCTACAACAGCCCAGAAAGTCTAGTCATCTCTGGTCAACGCCAAGCGATCGCAACTGTTTGTCAGCAACTCACACGCCAAGGCATACAAACTAAACCTCTACAGGTATCTCATGCCTTCCATTCTCCTTTCATGGAAGGAATCTTAGAAGCTTTTGAGCAGGTAGCTAGGACAGTACAATACTCGTCACCGAAAATTCCTTTAATTTCTAACCTGACGGGAAAAATTGTCACAGCCGATATCACCACCCCTGATTATTGGGTGCGTCATATCCGCCAAACTGTGCAATTTGCTGCCAGTATGAAATGGTTGCACCAGCAAGGATATGAGATCTTCTTAGAAATTGGTGCGAAGCCCACTTTAATCGGTATGGGTCGCCAATGTCTACCTGATGGTGCAGGGGTTTGGTTGCCTAGTTTGCATCCCAAACAAACCGATTGGCAACAAATTCTTGCTAGTTTGGCGGAGTTGTACGTCCGAGGGATAGCGATTAACTGGCAAGAATTTTATCGCTATTGTGACTGCGAGCGAATATCTTTACCTACCTATCCTTTTCAAAGACAACGCTATTGGATAGAGACAGTATCACCTCTGCATCAGCCAAGTTTCCGGGTAGTTCCAGGGAAACAACACCCCCTACTCGGTCAAAGGTTACATTTAGCGGGTGTGAAGGAAATTTGCTTCCAGTCAGAGATTAGTTCACATGAACCTGCTTATCTGAAAGATCACCGTGTTTTTGGTGAGGTAATTGTACCAGCTACTGCTTATATAGAAATGGCTTTGGCGGCGGGTTATCAATTGTATAAATCTGCACAACTAGTCTTAGAAGATGTCAGTATTTTGCAACCATTGAGTTTGGGTGAAGAAAGTGTAACGCTGCAAATAAACCTCACTCCAGATGATAGAGGCTACTCATTCCAGATTTTTAGTAGTGATAATATTACAGATATTGAGTCGGTATGGATACTCCACGCTACAGGTAACCTACTGCGGGGTAACAATGATGCTCAAGCGATCGCAACTGATTTAACAAAATTGCGATCGCAATGTCCTGAACAGATCGCACCTCAGAGCTACTATCAACAATGTCAAGATAGAGGTATTGATTATGGTGCTAGTTTCCAAGCGATCCAAGCGCTTGCCTATACTACTGGTCAGGCTTTGGGACAGGTGCAGCTTGGAGAAACTTGGGTAGATCAACATTATCAACTGCATCCGATTATTTTAGATGCTGGCTTCCAGGTCTTAGGTGCAGCATTACTCAATCAGCATCACAAAGATACGTATTTACCAGTAGCAATTGAGCGATTGCAAATTGATCATCGTCCGGGGAATCTGCTTTGGAGTCAAGCAGAAATTCATCCAGAGACAAATCGAGAACTAGTAACTGGAAATATTAAACTTTATACTAATAATGGAGTAAAAATAGTTGAAATCCAGGGGTTAGAGTTAAAGCGATCGCGCCATACCAATCCAGCCCAAGACTCTTGGCAAAACTGGCTTTATCAAGTGGAGTGGCAACAAAAAGTCCGCTTTACCAATTTACAACTCACCCCTGATTATCTATTATCCCCTGAACAAATCAGTGCTAAAGTTTACCCCTTATTACCGGAAATACTGACTCAGTTTGATTGGTCAGGATATCAGCAAGTTTTTACCCAGATGGAAGCCTTAAGTGTCGCCTATATCATAGCTGCTTTTGCACAGATGGGGAGGAAGTTACAACTTGGCGAAGGCTTCACAACAGCAGATATCATTACTCAACTAGGAATAGTCAACCGCCATCACAGGCTACTGCATCGCTTGTTAGAGATTTTGGCACAGGCAGGTTATTTGCAACAAATTGACTCACAATGGCAAGTCAGGCAAACAATACAGGAGTCGAATCCAGATACACAACTACATCTTTTGTTAGCAAAATATCCCAGTGCTACAGCCGAGTTAACATTATTAGGGCGTTGTGCAACTAAACTGACATCAGTGCTGCAAGGTAACTGTGACCCATTGCAATTGCTGTTTCCTGAAGGTGATATGACCACCGCTACCCAAGTTTATCAGGATTCTCCGGGTTCGCAGGTTTTAAATACCCTGGTGCAACAGGCTATTGCATCAGCCTTAGCACAGCTACCCAAAGACCGTGGAGTGAGAATTTTAGAAATTGGTGCAGGTACGGGTGGCACTACCGCTTACATTTTGCCAACCCTACCAGCACAGCAAACAGAATATATCTTTACCGATTTATCTCCTCGCTTCACCACCCAAGCACAAGAGAAATTCCGCGATTATCCTTTTGTGCGATATCAAGTATTAGATATTGAGCAAGAATTAAAGCCACAAGGATTTGAGTTTCATCAGTATGACATTGTGGTAGCTGCTAACGTCCTCCACGCCACCCAGGATTTAGGACAAACCTTACAAAATATCCGCCAGTTATTAACACCGCAAGGGTTACTGGTATTGTTAGAGGGAACTATCCCCCAAGCTTGGCTAGATTTAACCTTTGGTTTAACTGAAGGTTGGTGGCGATTTAGTGATATTGATTTACGCCCCTATTATCCCTTACTGGATAGTGAGCAATGGCAACAATTATTATTACAACAGGGATATCAAGCCGCCGTCACCTTACCCTTAGCACAGGCAACACAAGGCAGTTGCCATCAACAATCTGTCATAGTGGCACAAGTAGCCCCCAACGCAAAAACTGTAGCTGCTAGCAAATCTCAACATTGGCTGATATTGGCTGACTCCCAAGGAATTGGTGCAAAATTAGCGACTCGGTTGCAACAACGGGGTGATGTTTGCACACTAGTATTCTCAAAAGAGGAATATCAGTTACTCGATCAAGAAAGTTTGACGCTTAACCCCACGCAGTTAGAGCATTTTCACCAACTACTAACTAAAATTAGCAATCATCAAGGCACTTTACATGGAGTGGTTAATTGTTGGGGTTTAGACACCTCTGAGGCTTTAACCAGTAAAAACTTAAAAACTGCATCCAGACAAAATTGTGGTGGTACCTTACATCTGTTGCAAGCCTTAACTAAGGCAAATTTTCCCTCATCACCTCGGTTGTGGTTAGTCACCAGAGGAGCTCAGCCTGTAGAAGATAGTGTCTTTGATGTAGCATCATCAGCTCTGTGGGGAATGGGTAAGGTAATGGCTTTAGAACATCCAGAACTCAAATCTGTGCGGGTGGATTTAGATCCGCATCCGGTGGGGGATGAAGTCAATGCCTTGTTAGCAGAGATTTTGGCAGATGACGAGGAAGATCAAGTGGCGTTCCGTCATCAGCAACGTTATGTAGCTCGGTTAACTCGCACAGGGGAAACCCAACCAGAAATACCCCAAAATCAGCCCTTTACCTTAACAATTTCTCAACGCGGAACCTTAGAAAATTTAACCTTTGCACCAACTGCACGCCGTTCGCCTGATGCGGGGGAAGTAGAGATCCGAGTGAGAGCAACAGGTTTAAACTTCCGCGATTTGCTCAACGCTTTAGACTTGTATCCTGGTGATCCAGGGTCTTTGGGTGGTGAATGTGCTGGTGAAATTGTCGCCATCGGTACTGGAGTAACAGGCTGGAAAGTAGGTGATGCTGTAGTAGCGATCGCTCCGGCTAGTTTTAGTCAGTATGTGACTGTGAATGTGCAAATGGTAGCAATAAAGCCAAGCAATTTAACCTTTGCGGAAGCCGCCACTATCCCGATTACCTTCCTCACAGCGTATTATTCACTACATCACCTAGCAAAAATTGCTTCTAGCGATCGCCTATTAATTCACGCGGCGGCTGGTGGTGTGGGACAAGCCGCTATTCAGTTAGCGCAACAAGTAGGGGCAGAAGTATTTGCCACTGCTAGCCCCCTCAAGTGGGAGTTTTTGAAATCCCTAGGGGTGAAGCATATCATGAATTCCCGCACCGTCGATTTTGCCGAGCAAATACTAGAAATTACAGAGGGTAAAGGTGTAAACGTTGTCCTCAATTCCCTGACTTCAGAGGAATTTATCGGCAAGAGTTTATCAGTATTGCAATCCCAAGGGCGGTTTGTGGAAATTGCCAAGCGGGGAGTGTTACAGACAGAAGAAGCGTTGCAGGTAAGGTCAGATATTGCTTACTTTTTAGTGGATTTAGTAGCAGTTTGTCAGCAGCAACCAGCATTAATTCAATCAATGCTGACTCACTTAATGCCACAATTTGCTACAGGACAACTCAAACCCTCACCCCAAACTCAATTCCCCATTCACAATGTAGTGGAAGCCTTCCGATATATGCAGCAAGCCAAGCATATTGGTAAGATTGTCGTCACTCAAACAGAACTAACTTTCCGTGAAGACAGCACCTATTTAATCACTGGTGGTATGGGAGGCTTAGGCTTACTCGTGGCACGGTGGATGGTAGAGAAAGGAGCCAGACATTTAGTATTGCTGGGACGCAGTGGTGCAAACCCAGAAGTTAAACAATCGATTATAGAACTGCAACAAATGGGCGCTCAGGTGATGGTGACCCAAGCCGATGTTGCCAACCTAGAACAAATGACCAAAGTCATTGCAGATATAGAGCGATTGCTCCCCCCTTTGCGCGGTATTATTCATGCTGTTGGGGTGTTGGATGATGGTGTAATGCAACAACAAACCTGGGAACGTTTCACCAAAGTCATGTCTCCCAAAGTCGAAGGTGCATGGAATTTACATCAACTCACCCAACACCTACCCCTAGACTTCTTTGTCCTCTTCTCCTCTGTCGCCTCCCTCCTCGGTTCACCAGGACAAGCCAACCACGCCGCCGCTAACGCCTTTCTTGACACCTTTGCTCATTACCGACAACAACAGGGACTTCCTGGTTTGAGTATTAACTGGGGAGTAGTGGCTGATATCGGTGCAGCCGCCAAACGCCAAGCCGAGACATGGGTAAAAGCCAAGGGTATAGGTACAATCGCACCTGAGCAAGTGTTAGCAGTCTTAGAACAGCAAATGTCGGCTGCAACTTCCCCCCAAGTAGGAGTAGTTCCCATTGATTGGGTGAAGTTTACTGCACAGCCTCACATCTCACCGTTCTTCCAACACTTGCAACCCCAAACCACATCCCCAGAACTAACCAATCAAGATTCCGAATTTCGTCAACAATTAGATACCATCCCCATAGATGAACGTCATACTTACTTAATGAATCATGTCTGCACCCAAGTCGCCACAGTTTTGGGTTGGAGTGCAGCCACACCCATAGATACCCAACAAGGTTTCTTTGATTTAGGAATGGATTCCCTGACTTCTGTAGAGTTGAGAAACCGCTTGCAAACCAGTTTAGGCTGTAGTTTACCTTCTACTCTCACCTTTAAATATCCAACAGTAACCGCACTGGTAGATTATTTAGCAGTAGAAGTGCTGAATTTAGCTGCACCAGCACCAGAGACCAGGGTGAAACATCAAGATTGGGAAGCTGTAAAACAACTGTCTGATGATGAAATTGATGCTTCCATAGCCAAAGAAATCGCCGAACTAGAAGCATTACTCAAGGGGAAGTGAAAAGATGATTTCTACAGAAATTAGGCAACTACCACAAATAGAAAATCAGTTTTCCTCTTTTGTAGAACTGTTGCAATATCGTGCCCAGACGCAACCAGAGAAAATTGCTTTTACTTTCTTAGAGAATGGAGAAATAGTCGCAAATAGCCTCACTTATTACAGTTTAGAACAACAAGCAAAAGCGATCGCCAGCCAACTTCAAATCACAGAGAAAATCGGTAATCGGGCTCTGTTACTCTATCCCCCAGGGTTAGAATTCATGGCGGCCTTTTTTGGCTGCTTGTTTGCAGGAGTTGTGGCTGTACCTGCTTATCCACCACGACGCAATCAAAATTTATCACGACTTTTAGCAATTGTTGCCAATGCCCAAGCGACGGTGATTCTGACTACCAAATCTTTATTACCTCAACTGCAAGAGTGGTTTAGTCACAGCGCAGAATTAGCTGCGATTAAACTCTTTGCCACTGATGATTTAGATATTAACTTGGCTATTAACTGGCAACCACCACAACTGAGTCAAGATACCCTAGCTTTTCTACAGTACACCTCTGGTTCTACAGGTCAGCCAAAAGGTGTCATGGTAAGTCATGGCAACTTACTCAATAATTCTCAGTGCATCAGGCAGAGTTGTGAACTCACACCTGAGAGTGTTTCTGTAACTTGGTTGCCAAGTTTTCATGATATGGGGTTAATCGACGGTATTCTGCAACCCATATACACAGGTTTCTTAGGAATAGTTATGCCGCCTGCATCCTTTGTCCAGCAACCGCTACGCTGGCTGAAGGCAATTTCTCAATATCGTGCGACTCATTGCGGCGGCCCCAACTTTGGTTATGACCTCTGCGTCAGGAAAATCACTTCAGAACAAATACAGCAGCTGGATTTAAGTAGTTGGAATAGTGCTTACTGTGGTGCTGAACCAATTTCTAGAGAAACCTTAGAGAAATTTGCTACTCTCTTTAGTGCCTGCGGCTTCCGTAGTAGTGCATTTTATCCTTGTTATGGATTAGCGGAAGCTACCTTGATGGTGTCTGGAGGATTATTACAAGATGAGCCGATATATTGCGCTGTGGAAACAACAGCACTGGAAAATAATCGAGTTGTAATTAGTCAAGGAGAAAATACAAAAGTTAAGCAACTTGTGGGGTGTGGACGTGCATGGTTAGATACTAAAATTGCGATCGCTCATCCAGAAACCCTCACTCAATGTCAACCAGATGAAATTGGCGAAATCTGGGTATCTGGTGAGACAGTAGCAGGTGGATATTGGGAGCGTCCACAAGAAACACAGCAAAATTTTCACGCCTACCTAGCCGACACAGGACAAGGGCCGTTTCTGCGAACAGGTGACTTAGGATTTGTGCGTGATGGTGAATTATTTGTTACTGGACGTATCAAAGATGTGATTATTATCCGAGGACGGAATCACTATCCTCAAGATATCGAAATTACAGTAGAACAAAGCCACCCAGCTTTAAGACCAAGTTGTGGCGCAGCATTTACAATCACCAGCAATGGGCAAGAAAAGCTCATTGTTGTGCAAGAAGTAGAAAGAAATTGCTTGAGAAAGTTGGATAGTGAAGCCGTAATTATTGCTATTCGCCAAGCTGTTGCTCAACAACATGAACTGCAAGTTTATGCCTCATTCTTAATTAAAACTAATACGATTCCCAAAACATCCAGTGGCAAAATTCAGCGTCGCTTATGTCGAGATAAATTAATCAAAGGTGAATTAGAAATATTATATTCTGAGCGGAAGAATATTGAATAATAATTATTACAAAAAAGCAAGAAAATACTAGAGGTAAAAATGACACCAAAATTAATTACTACCAATGACAAAAATATATATTCTTATGAACAAATTCAAGATTGGTTGGTTGCATATATGGCAAATATCCTGGAAATTACACCAGATGAAGTTGATGTAAAAATGCTTTTTGATGAATATGGTTTAGATTCTTCTATGGTAGTAGGGATGATTGGAGACTTGGAAAATTGGCTGGGTTGTGATTTAGATCCAACTTTGGTTTATGACTACTCAACTATTGAGGCTTTAGCCCAGCATCTGGGTTCTATATTCAGTTGAAAATTAGCATCATAAATTATCAGGAATAAACTATGTTGAACGAAATTCCTACTAAAGATGAAATTGAACAGTCTTTGAATACTGAAATATATCCCAAAGAGAAAAGACATATTAAAGTCTGTGAAATTAATCATCGCAACAATCTTGATTCTGACTATACAGAGAGAATGGAGTCACTAGAGAAAAGCTTTGATTATGCTAGTAATAGTCATCATTACTGGAGCGAACCAGAGCTTTCAATTCTTTATGGGACTCCACTATATATAGAAGCTTCACCATCACAAAAACTAGCCCTCAATCATCTGTATTGGCCTACTCAATATGATTATGTTGCAGCTAGTGAATCCAGCGCGATTCATTATAATCAAGTGACATCTGGCGTATTTAGCTATTTTAGTGACTATGAAACTCTCCGCTTGACTTTAGACAGAGAAACTGAGCAAGAATATAGTCATATTCACGCTTTTCACAAAATTTCTTATAAAATCAAAACTGCTTTATTTGGTAAGGGTTTACTTGGTAACGACCCACAAAAATTTAGCAAAGGAAGTGCTAAACAAAAACTATTACCCAAAATATTTAATAACAAACTAAAAAAAATCTCCCCATCAGATTTTGAATATCAGGCTTGGCGCTTCCTGAATAAAGTGATGCTGCAAAATGCAAATTATTGTTATTCTACCTATTTGCAGGAATTAGAAAATAAAGGTGCTGTGGTTCCACCAGTCAAAGGTTATATCAGTTCAGCAGTTCCTCAAAATCTGCATAAATTTCTGACTTTCAATTGGGGAAGTTCACCTTTTTTAGCCTGTCAACATTACACCTATAGATTTACAGCTAATCTAGCCTTAAAAAATTACGAATATCGCTACACAAAATATTTTCGTGATTTGGAAAAAACAGGAGAGTATATTCCTGCGCCAACAGCAATTTCTCATTATCACTTATTAGATGAGTCTTTCCATACTACCACTTCCCAGTTAATTGGTAGAGATATGTATAAAGATTTTGCACAACCCACAGCCTATGAGAAATTAGTCTCTAACGTGATCATGTATATGATTCAAAAAGGACTATTGGGTAAACTATCTGCTGGGATGATGTCTGGATTTAGAGAAGATAAAAATTTCCTTTCCTATTATTACAAATTACTGCGATCGCAAATTTTTGATATGTCCCATCAAGATGCACTGCATTGGATGGAAAAATGTTTGTGTGATGAGCATGAAGGACTGCACATCAATAGCAAATATCATCAACGTTTATACACAGATTTGTGCCGATTTACTAATACCCTGGAGTATCTATGGCCAATTAATCGAGAATGGAAAATTATGGCAGGCGGAAATTCTATCAGTAAAGCTTTAGAAAGTAACAAAAAGGCTTTGCAAGAGTTTTCTGCATCTATCGCGGCTTAAGACATCAAGATATACCAGCTAGAAGGGTTATTCAGGTTAAAGAGAAATGAGTTCCGAAACCACCGAGCAAATGACTGCATCCCAACGGATGTTATTAGCACTAAAAGAAGCCCGTGCTCAACTGGAAGCCTTTGACCGTGCGACAAATGAACCCATCGCTATTATTGGCATAGGTTGCAGATTTCCGGGGGGCGCAAACAACCCTGAGACATTTTGGCAGTTATTGTGTAATGGCGTTGATATCATTACCGAAGTGCCTAAAAATCGTTGGAATATCGATGAATACTACGATCCCAACCCAGAGACACCAGGGAAAGTTTACACTCGCTATGGTGGATTTTTAGAGAACATAGATCAATTTGACCCACAATTTTTCGGCATTTCTCCTAGAGAAGCTGTTAGTATATCTCCCCAACAACGCCTGTTATTAGAAGTCGCTTGGGAGGCTTTAGAGGAAGCAGGAATTAATCCCAAACAACTGGTTAATAGTTTAACCGGGGTTTTTTTGGGTGTCGGCCCCAATGATTATGCAAAATTACGGATGAATGCTGACAGGGCCGAGAATATCAGCGCCCATGATGGCACAGGTAACGGTTTGTGCTTCGCTTCTGGTCGGTTGTCTTATGTGTTGGGGTTGCAGGGGCCAAATTTAGCAATGGATACCTCCTGCTCATCTTCTTTGGTAGCAGTGCATTTAGCTAGCCAGAGTTTACGAGCCCAGGAATGTAACTTAGCGATCGCTGGTGGTGTTAACTTAAACCTATTCCCTGAAACTACCCTTTTCCTAGCCAGAACTCACGCCTTATCACCTGATGGACGCTGTAAAACCTTCGATGCAGCGGCTGATGGCTTTAGCAGAAGCGAAGGTTGTGGCGTGATTATTCTCAAGAGATTATCTGATGCTGTGGCTGATGGCGATCGCATTTGGGCAACAATTCGCGGTTCGGCTGTCAACCACGACGGGCCAAGTAGCGGATTAACTGTACCCAACCAACTCGCCCAAGAAAAACTCATCCAACAAGCCCTGCAAAACGCCAAAGTCATACCAGAACAAGTCACCTACATCGAAGCCCACGGGACAGGAACTGCTCTGGGTGATCCCATCGAAGTTGGTGCACTAGCCTCAGTCTTTTGTCGCCAACGCTCACCAGAAGCACCATTAGTTATCGGTTCAGTCAAAACCAACCTTGGTCACTTAGAATCTGCGGCGGGGATTGCTGGATTAATCAAAACAGTTCTCGCACTATATCATGGTGAGATTCCTCCGCATTTACACTTTAATCAACCCAGCCCTCACATACCTTGGGAAAACTTACCTGTTGTCGTCCCTACTCAACCGACACCTTGGCAACCCAAAGACAAATCACGCATCGCTGGTGTTAGTTCCTTCGGGATGAGTGGAACTAATGTGCATATTGTTTTAGAGAGTCAACAGTCAACAGTCAACAATCAACAGTCAACAATCAACACCTCCCATTTATTAACTTTGTCGGCGAAAACTGGTGAAGCGCTGAAAGAACTAGCAAATAAATATATCGATTATTTAAGTAATTATCCTGAGATATCTTTAGCAGACTTGTGTTTGACGGCGAATATAGGACGTAGCCATTTTGAGCATCGTTTAGCAGTGGTGACTGATTCTGTGGCACAGTTGCAAACCCAACTAAGTGCTTTTGCAGACAATAACCTAGCACAAGGACTGTTACACCATCACCTGACTCAAAGAAAAATTTCTAAACTAGCTTTTCTCTTTACTGGTCAGGGTTCACAATATGTCGGTATGGGCAAACGACTTTACGAAACCCAACCAATATTCCGCCAAACCCTAGATTATTGCGACGAAATTTTACGCCCTTACTTAAAAAAACCTTTATTAGAAATCCTTTATCCCCAATTCTTAGACTCTCATTCCCAGTCCCTAATTAACGAAACAGCATACACTCAGCCTGCTCTATTTGCCCTAGAATACTCTCTCTATAAACTATGGCAATCTTGGGGTATTAAACCGACCGCAGTGATTGGTCATAGTCTGGGAGAATATGTCGCCGCCTGTGTTGCTGGTGTATTCACTTTGGAAGATGGTTTAAAACTGATAGCCAAGCGTGCCCAATTGATGCAGTCTTTACCTGCAGATGGCACTATGGTTGCAGTTTTGGCTGATGAAGTGAAAGTCCGCGCAGCCATACAAAAACATCTCAAAAATGTGGCGTTGGTACAGCCTGTCATAGACATTGCTGCCATTAATGGGCCTGAAAGTATGGTGATTTCCGGTAAACAAACATCTGTAGAGGCTGTAGTTGCCATATTAGAACAAGAAGGGATCAAAACCCGTAACCTCAAGGTTTCTCATGGTTTCCATTCGCCTTTGGTAGAGCCGATTTTAGATGAATTTGCTGTAACACTCCAAGCAATTACTTACCATGCCCCACAGATTCCCTTAATTTCCAACGTCACAGGCAAAGTATTTGCATCGGGGGAAATTCCTGATGTTGCCTACTGGCTAAGCCACACCCGCGCCCCAGTCAGATTTATGGACGGGATGAATACTTTATTTGAAATAGGGTGCAACATATTTTTCGAGATGGGGCCAAAACCAGTCTTGGTTAACTTGGGTAAACAGTTTTGCACAGAAGACAACACCGTTTGGTTACCTTCCCTGGTGTCAAAAAAGGATGATTGTCAGGTAATACTAAATAGCTTATCTAATTTATACATCCAAGGTGTAGCAATTGACTGGCAAAAATTAGAACCAGAACATCCATATCAACGCCTTTCACTGCCCACTTACCCCTTTCAACGACAACGTTACTGGATTGAAGACAACATCCCCATGAATCCCACAAACCCAAGCAGTACATCAGTCAATAGCCAACGCCAGGAAGAAATTCTCTCACAACTGCGTTCTTTAGTCGGACAAGTGCTACAAGTACCGCAAAATCAGGTAGAAATAAATACACCATTTCTAGAGATGGGTGCAGACTCTATCTTTCTCATGGAAGGGGTACGCAGTATCGAAAATACCTTTGGTATTAAAATAGCCATCCGCCAATTTTTTGAAGAATTGTCTACCATCAAGGCTTTAGCTCACTATATTGAGCAGCATATTGCTGAAGGGCATGGGACATCGGTCATGGGGCATGGGCAAGAATTAGCAATGCCTCATATATCTACCCAATCGGTGGTTTATCCCTCTGAATTTACGACAGTACAGAGTGTATCGCCGATTTTAGAGGAAAAATCTGTGCAATCTGTTGCCAATATTGTCCTAGCTGCACCCAGTAACGGCACAAGTAACGGCAATGGATTAGTATCTCATTCAGGTACAGCCATAGAAAATATTATGGCACAACAATTGCAAATGATGACTCAAATCATGTCTGAGCAATTGCAAGTGTTGCGTGGTAATACAGGATTAAACCACTCAAACTTGACACCAAGTAACGGCAACGGTAATGGTAATGGCAACAGCAACGGCAATGGCAACGGATACCACACCTCAAAAGTAGATACCCGATATATCACACCTCCACCCCAAAATCCCCACGCCCCAGTCTCAGTTAACAGTCAACAGTCATCAGTCAACAGTCATCAGTCTCAAAAACACTTAGCAGCGCTGATCGAACGTTATACCAAACGTACTCAAAAATCTCAACAAAGAGCCCAAGCTTCCCGTCATCACCTAGCAGATAACCGTGCGGTGGCTGGCTTCCGCATGGGGATTAAGGAAATGTTGTATCCCATAGTCGGGAAAAGTTACCAAGGCGCGCATTTTTGGGATTTAGATGGTAATGAGTATGTAGATTTGGCGATGGGCTTTGGTACACATTTGTTTGGACATAATGCACCATTCCTGGTAACCGCAATTAACGAACAATTACAAAAAGGCGTTGCTGTCGGCCCGCAACCAGAACTAGCCTTAGAAACTGCCGAATTGATGTGTGAATTGACAGGCGCAGAAAGGGTGACGTTTTGTCAATCTGGTTCCGAGTCGGTGATGGTAGCTTTAAGATTAGCGCGGACTGCGACCAAACGCGATCGCATCGCCATCTTTACAGGTTCTTACCACGGACATTTTGACGGAGTATTAGCTCAAAGTGAAGGTCTTTCTGGTGTCCCCATTGCCAACGGCATCGCCGCCAATACTGTCAAAGATGTTTTAGTCTTAAACTATGGCGACCCCAAAGCCTTAGAAATTCTCCAAGGCGAAATGCACACTCTCGCCGCCGTGATGGTTGAACCTGTGCAAAGTCGCTTTCCTGACTTGCAACCACGAGAATTTTTACAAGAATTGCGTCGTCTCACCGCAGCCGCAGGTACAGCCTTAATCTTTGACGAAATTATGACCGGCTTCCGCATCCATCCAGGGGGAGCGCAAGCCCACTTTGGTGTACAGGCAGATTTAGCCACCTATAGTAAGATATTTGGTGGGGGTTTACCCCTAGCCGCAGTGGCAGGTAAAGCCAAGTTCATGGATGGTATAGATGGCGGATATTGGCAATTTGGTGACCAATCCTATCCCCAAGCAGACAGAACATTTTTTGCTGGGACATTTAATAAACACCCCCTAGCAATGGCAACTTGCAGAGCCACCTTGAGATATTTAAAAGACCAGGGTGTACAGTTACAAGCTAATTTAAATGCCCGGACTGCCTATTTAGTTGAGCAACTCAATCAAATTTTCACAGAAGAACAAGTTGACATCCGGGTAGTGCATTTCGGTTCACTGTTCCGGTTTGTCTTCACAGCTAACATGGATGTGTTCTTCTATCACCTGCTAGAAAAAGGTGTTTACATTTGGGAAGGACGTACCTGTTTCTTATCCACAGCCCACACCGACGCAGATATTGATGAGATTATTCGGGCGGTGCGAGAAAGTATTAGTGAAATGCGTTCAGGTGGTTTTTTTCCTGAAAAACAGCCACAGGAGAGCGTCACCGTAAAAAAGTCGTCAGCGTCGCTACCAACAGCTAGTTTAAATCAGTCAAAAAATCCGACTGGCTTTTGGGAACGACGCAAACATAAAAACGCCACCAAAGAAACAACACATTATATTCCTAGCTCCAAGGTGCAATTTAGCTTGTACTATTTCGGCAACTATGAGTCCGAATTTAGTCAAGATAAATATGACCTGTTATTTACTGGAGCTAAATTTGCTGATCAACATGGGTTTAGTGCGGTTTGGATTCCTGAGAGACATTTTCATGCCTTTGGGGGATTTTCTCCCAACCCCTCAGTGATTGCAGCCGCCCTCGCCAGAGAAACCCAAAATATTCAAATTCGTTCTGGTAGCGTTGTCCTCCCCATTCACCACCCCATTCGGGTAGTAGAAGAATGGTCAGTAGTCGATAACCTCTCCCAAGGACGTGTCGGTATTTCCTTCGCCTCTGGCTGGAATCCCAATGACTTTGTGTTTGCTCCCCAAGCCTTTGGTCAACATCGAGAATTGATGTTTCAACAGATTGAAACCGTCAGGAAATTATGGCGAGGGGAAGCAGTTCCAGTGCAGAACGGTGTCGGTCAAACCGTCAACGTGGAAGTATTCCCCAAACCCATGCAAAGCGAACTGCAAGACTGGATTACCATCGTTAATAATCCAGACACCTACATTAAAGCTGGAGAAATGGGTGCGGGAGTATTAACCAACCTCATGGGGCAAAGTGTAGAAGATTTGGCAGAAAACATTGCCTTGTATCGCCAATCTTTAGCACAGCATGGTTATGATCCCGCAGTAGGGAGAGTAACAGTATTACTGCATACCTTTGTCGGGCAAGATTTAGAACAAACACGCCAAACAGCCAAACAACCACTGTGTAATTACTTCAAATCTTCCGTGGCTTTATTCCAAAATTTGGTGAAAAGCCAAGATTTAGGGATAGATTTTGATAGCCTCAGCGAAGATGATAAAGACTATATTTTATATTCAGCGTGCGATCGCTATATTCAATCTAGTGCCTTAATTGGCACACCCGAAACTTGCGCCCAAGTCGTCGCCAAATTGCAAGCCATTGGCGTTGATGAAATCGCCTGTCTTATAGACTTTGGCGTTAACCCTACCGAAGTTGTCAAGAGTTTCTCAGAATTAAACATCCTCAGAGAACTCTATCAAAACCGACCATTTTTCACCACAGCCCCCCTGAGCACTGCCCAAAAACAACTGTGGATACTATCACAACTAGGTAACGAAGCCTCCACCGCCTACAACGAATCAGTCAGCCTGAAATTACGAGGTAAACTCAACCTACCAGCCTTAAACCAGGCCATGCAGCAGGTAGTCAACCGCCACGAAGCCCTGAGAACCAGCATCAGCCCTGAAGGCGACGTACAGCGTATCTATCCCAGCTTAGAGATAAACATCAGCCAGGAGATAGAAAACTCGAAAAACTCTCCTCCTCTCCGCGCCTCTGCGCCTCTGCGTGAAAAAATCACCCAAGAACCCTTTGACCTCAACAAAGCACCCCTATTCCGAGTCAACCTTATCCAAGTAGCCCCAGAGGAACACATCCTCACCCTCACCGGACATCACATCATTGTCGATGGTTGGTCAGTCGGGGTCATGCTTCAAGAACTCAGCACCTTATATACAGCCATCTGTCAGGGTGAAAAATGCCTACTCCCCATTCCCATGCAATACCGGGAATATATTAACTGGCAAATTCAACAACGCCAGACACAGGAAATGGCAAATCATGAACAATACTGGTTGCAAAAATTTGCCGATACAATCCCTGCATTAAACTTACCCACCGACAGAACACGCACCCCTATTAAAAGCTATCGCGGTAGTAAGCAGAGTTTACTAATTGATAGTGATTTAGGAATCGCCATTAAAAAAGTCAGTCTAGAGCAAGGTTGTACCTTATTGATGACCTTGCTAGCAGCTTACACCACATTACTGCACAGATTGACAGGACAAGACAAGATTATTGTAGGCATTCCCACAGCCGGGCGATCGCTTGCTGGTAGTGATAGTTTAGTTGGTTACTGCGCTCACGTTTTACCAATTAGCAGCGAATTCCAGAGTAAAACTCCATTCTCAGAATATCTGTTAACTATCAGAAATATCTTACTAGAAGCCTACCAACATCAAGACTATCCCTTTGCTGAACTGATTCAAAAATTAAACCTCAGTCTCGATGCTAGTAGATCACCACTAGTTACTGTGACATTCAACTTAGATAGGTCAATCACATTACCCAAATTAGGCTCTCTAGAAATTAGTTGGTTAAGTCCACCCATCAGTTCTACTGATTTTGATATTCACTGGAACATTACCCAGGTAGATGATCAACTGCTGATAGATTGCCATTACAACACCGATTTATTTGATGCGACTACCATTGAGCGATGGTTGGGACACTTCCAAACTTTACTCACAGCCATTATTGCCAATCCCAGCCAACCTGTAGGGGAATTATCACTACTAACAGCAACAGAATTACAGCAATTGTTAGTAGATGGGAACGCTACTCAAACAAATTATCCTGCCGATCAGTGCATTCATCAAATATTTGAGGAGCAAGTAGAACAAACCCCCAAGGCGGTGGCGGTGGTTGAGGACTCGGAACAGCTGACTTATGTGGAGTTAAATCACCGTGCCAATCAAGTGGCGCACTACTTAAGAAAACAGGGTATAGACTCAGGTATCCCTGTGGGTATCTGTATGCAGCGTTCCCTTGATTTCATTGTGGGAGTTTTGGGTATCCTCAAAGCTGGCGGTGTTTATGTACCCCTTGACCCAGACTATCCCCCAGAAAGATTGGCTGGGATGTTGGAGGATGTACAGCCGCAAGTGGTGTTAACTCAGACGGATTTCATTGACAAACTACCAGTATTTACAAACCTCTTGGCTGTAGATGCAGCAGCCATCGCAGAGGAATCAACAGAAAATCTCAACGCAGAAGTAAAAGCCGACAACTTGGCTTACATCATGTACACCTCCGGCTCGACTGGGAAACCCAAAGGTGTGAGCATTCCTCACCGAGGAGTTGTGCGATTAGTGAAAGCCACAGATTACATTAACTTCTCCTCAGCAGAAACTTGGCTACAGTTAGCACCAATCTCTTTTGATGCTGCGACTTTAGAAATTTGGGGTAGTTTACTCAACGGTAGTAAATTAGTCATTATGCCCATCCCCAAACCCACCTTAGAGGAGATAGGGCAAGTAATTCAGCAACAGCAAATTACAACTCTATGGCTAACCGCCAGCCTCTTCCATTTAATGGTGGATGAACGGTTAGAAGATTTAAAATCAGTAAAACAATTAATTGCAGGTGGGGATGTATTATCTGTTCCTCATGTCAAGAAAGTCTTACAATACCTACCCCACATCCGCCTCGTTAACGGCTATGGCCCTACCGAAAACACGACCTTCACCTGCTGCTACCCCATCACCAGCGATACTAACCTAGATTTATCAGTTCCCATTGGTCGCCCCATAGCTAACACCCAGGTTTACATTCTCGACCCCGACTTACAGCCAGTACCTATCGGCGTTTGGGGTGAACTTTATACTGGCGGTGCAGGTTTAGCACAAGGTTATTGGCAGCAGCCAGATTTAAATAACGAAAAATTTATTCCTCATCCTTTTGGTGATGGTCGCCTATATAAAACAGGGGATTTAGTGCGTTATCGCCCAGATGGCACAATTGAATTTCAAGGACGCATAGATCAGCAAGTCAAAATTCGCGGCTTCCGCATCGAACTAGGTGAAATTGAAGCTAAACTAGCAACCCATCCCCAAATTAAACAAACTGTTGTTACGACTCAAGGCGATACCTTAATTGCTTACTTCATACCCGAAGCAGAAGCACCCAGTAGCAGCGAATTACGCCACTATCTCAAGCAGCAGCTACCAGAGTATATGCTGCCAGCAGGCTATGTCTGTTTAGATACCTTTCCCCTTACACCCAACGGCAAATTAGACCGGAACGCCTTACCCAAAGCTGATTTAACAACTTATGGCACTGTTAAATATATTGCTCCGCGTACCGAAAAAGAGCAAGCGATCGCCACAATAATTGCCTCAGTTCTCCACTTAGAACAAGTCGGAATTGAAGATAATTTCTTTGAAATCGGCGGTAATTCCCTCAATGCTATGCAGGTGGTTTCTCGCCTGCGGCAAACTTTCGGTGTGGAATTACCGTTGCGGCGACTGTTGGAAGTACCCACAGTCTTAGAACTCGCCGCCAGCATCGAGCAAATTCTTGCAACCGTGCAAAAGTTACAGTCTACACCTGTGGATTTATCAGCAGACCGGGAGGAAATTGAACTATGAAACCCATTGCAGAATTTTTGTCCGAATTAGGAGACTTGGACATTAAACTGTGGGTAGAAGCTAACCCTAGTTCCTCCTCAGATGTAAAATTGCGCTGTAATGCTCCTAGTGGCAGATTAACACCAGAAATTCGTGCTAGTCTCAGCGATCGCAAGATCGAAATTATCAGCTTTCTCCAACAGGTCAACTC
Source organism: Nostoc linckia FACHB-104 (assembly GCF_014696615.1). GTDB lineage: Bacteria > Cyanobacteriota > Cyanobacteriia > Cyanobacteriales > Nostocaceae > Aulosira > Aulosira linckia_A. Next base: position 121,656 of record NZ_JACJQJ010000003.1, read on the forward strand.
CAGCGTGGAGTTAGAAGAAATTACCCCAGTAGCCAGAAACCAGAATTTACCTCTATCCTGGTCACAGCAACGCCTGTGGTTTCTCTACCAAATGGAAGGCGCAAGCGCAACTTACAATATACCGGCGGCGGTGCAAATGACTGGGGTGCTAAATATCCCAGCACTGGAAAAAGCTTTACAAGAAGTCATCCGCCGTCATGAAGTTTTACGCACCAGTTTTGACAAGGTTAATGGTCATGCTGTCCAGGTAATTCATCCCCAAGCTACTCTCACACTCCCAGTAGTTGATTTACAGGGATGTGATACAGATAAAGTCAAGCAATTAGCCATCCTTGATGCAGGGAAACCCTTTGACCTTACCCAAGCACCCCTGATGCGGGTGACACTCTTAAAACTGAGTGAACAATCCCATGTGTTGTTAATGAATATGCACCACATCGTTGCTGATGGGTGGTCAATTGGGATATTAATTCAAGAAATATCTACTTTATATACAGCATTTTTGCAAGGTAAACCTTCTCCTTTGCCCATCTTACCGATTCAATACGCAGACTATGCTGTATGGCAAAGACAATGGTTCCAACGAGAAACATTTAATCAAAAACTTAACTATTGGCAAAAGCAACTAGCAGATGCACCACCATTATTAGAACTCCCTACCGATAGACCGCGCCCAGCTATTCAAACCTTTCGGGGTAGTAGTCGAGATTTCACCTTATCTCTGGAATTAACCGAACAACTCAACCGCCTCAGCCAAAAATTTGGCGTAACGCTGTTCATGACCTTAGAAGCAGCTTTTGTCACCTTGCTGCATCGTTACAGTGGTCAAACAGATATTTTGGTTGGTAGTCCCATTGCTAACCGCGATCGCTCAGAAATAGCTTCATTAATTGGCTTTTTTGTCAATACATTAGTATTGCGATCGCATTTAGCAGGTAATCCTTCATTTGCAGACTTACTCCAACAAGTCAAGCAAGTAGCTTTAGATGCTTACGCTCATCAAGATGTTCCCTTTGAGCAGGTAGTAGACGCACTGCAACTACAGCGAGATCTCAGTCACACACCGTTATTTCAGGTAATGTTTGCCCTGCAAAATGCACCTATGGGTAATTTGGAGTTACCTGGGTTGCAGTTGTCGCAGTTATCCATAGCAGCGATTACCTCGAAGTTTGATTTAACTCTGTCGATGACAGAAACTTCCCAAGGACTTGTCGGTAATTGGGAATATAAAACCGACTTGTTTGACGCTGAGACGATTACCCGCATGGCTGGTCATTTCCAGAATTTATTGACTGCAATTGTGGCTAATCCCCGGCAAACAGTCCAGGAGTTACCGTTACTCAGTGATGCTGAACTAAAACAGTTGTTAGGAAATGGGAATCCGAATACTGAGTATGTTGTAAATCAATGTCTGCATCAAAGATTTGAAGAGCAGGTAGAAAAAAAACCAGATGCTGTAGCTGTAACTTTTGCTGATCAACATTTGACTTATGCTCAGTTAAACGAGCGTGCAAATCAGTTGGCTCATTACTTGCAAACTTTGGGTGTGCAGCCTAATGTGTTGGTGGGGATTTGCGTTGAGCGTTCCTTAGAGATGATGGTGGGTATATTGGGGATTCTCAAAGCTGGTGGTGCTTATGTACCCCTTGACCCTGATTATCCACCTGAGCGTTTGGCGTTTATGTTAGATGATTCTCAGGTGTCGGTGTTATTGACTCAGACTAAGTGGTTGGAAACTCTGCCGGTGACGGTGGCTAAGACTATCTGTTTGGATACAGATTGGGAAGATATTCATAGTTATAGTGTAGAAAATTTGCAGAGTGGGGTTTTACCTGAGAATTTAGCATATGTAATTTATACCTCTGGCTCTACTGGTAAACCGAAGGGTGTGTTGGTGAATCACTGCCATGTAATGCGGTTGTTTACAGCGACTCAGGGGTGGTTTAATTTCAACGCCAGCGATATTTGGACTCTGTTCCACTCCTACGCTTTTGATTTCTCAGTGTGGGAAATGTGGGGGGCGTTGTTGTATGGTGGTCGTTTAGTAGTTGTGCCTTTTTGGGTGAGTCGTGACCCGCAAGTTTTCTATCAGTTGCTGTGTCAAGAACAGGTGACAGTACTCAATCAAACCCCCTCAGCGTTTCGACAACTAATTTGGGCTGAGGAGCAAGAGCAACACAAAGACAGTCAATTATGTTTGCGGTGGGTGATTTTTGGTGGTGAAGCTCTCGACCCCAGCAGTTTATTACCGTGGTTTGAAAGACATGGTGATGCTACTCCGCAATTAGTGAATATGTACGGGATTACAGAAACCACAGTTCATGTGACTTTCCGTCCTTTGACTATAGCGGATGCTCAGAGTCGCAGTAGTGTGATTGGTGTACCAATTCCTGATTTGCAAGTTTATATTTTGGATGAGCATTTGCAGCCTGTCCCTGTGGGTGTAAGGGGTGAGATGTATGTTGGTGGTGCTGGGGTAACAAGGGGTTATTTAAATCGCCCAGAGTTGACCAAAGAAAGATTTATTCATCAAGTCAACACTCAACACTCAACAGTCAACACTCTCTACAAAACTGGTGATTTAGCTCGCTATTTACTAGATGGTAATATTGAATACCTTGGTCGGATAGATGACCAGGTGAAAATTCGCGGTTTTAGGATTGAGTTGGGCGAAATTGAGGCGAAGTTAGCGACTCATCCACAAGTGCGGCAAACTGTGGTTTTAGTACAAGAAGATACACCAGGAAATAAGCGGTTGGTGGCTTATTTTGTACCTGATGGTGTATCTCCTGGTAATGCTGAGTTGCGAGATTATCTCAAACAGCAGTTACCTGATTACATGGTTCCGGCGGTGTTTGTTTCGCTGGAGGCTTTCCCGTTGACGGCTAATGGTAAGCTAGATCGGCGAATGTTACCTTTACCAGAAGTTAGCGCGGATTTAGCGGCTGGTTTTGTTGCGCCCCAAACTCAGGAACAAGAGTTATTAGCCAATATTTGGGCAGAAGTTTTGGGATTGTCTCAAGTCGGAATTTACGATAATTTCTTTGAGTTGGGTGGTGACTCGATTCGCAGTATTCAAATTTTGGCTAAGGCGAATCAAGTAGGTTTAGATTTGTCTCTCCAGCAGTTATTTCAACACCAAACTATTGCCGAATTAGCTGATTTGCTCAGCAAGGAAGTGAGTTTTACTCTCACACCGCAGACATCACCTTTTAGTTTAATTACGGAAATAGACAAACAGAAGTTACCAGATGGGTTGGATGATGCTTATCCTCTGACAGCATTGCAAGCGGGGATGGTTTTTCACAGCGAATTGAGTGCAGATACTGCTGTTTATCATGATGTTTTCTCTTTCCATCTGCGAGCGAATCTGGATTTATCAGCTTTAGAGACTGCAATTAAACAAGTGATTTCTCGTCATGCTGTATTGCGTACTAGTTTAGATTTGACTGGGTTTTCCCAGCCTTTGCAGTTGGTACATCAAATTGTTGATGTCCCTTTACAGGTGGATGATATTAGTGATTTAACACAGGCTGAACAACAAGCTGCTGTAGATGCTTGGATAGAAGCGGAAAAGTATCATAGTTTCGACTGGACAAAACCGCCTCTGTTGCGTTTTTATGTTCATCGTCGTAGTGCTGAAACGTTTAATTTAAGTTTTAGTTTCCATCACGCTATTCTTGACGGTTGGAGTGTGGCATCTTTACTGACAGAATTGTGGCGGGAATATTTAAATTTAAATGCGATTACAGACATAGTGACAGACGTGATGAATCGTGTCTCTACAAAGATTGCTTTCCGGGATTTTGTGGCGTTGGAACGTGCTGCTTTAGAATCAGAAACGACAAGGCAATATTGGCTGGAACAACTTGCTGATGTCACTGTGACTAAATTACCACGCTGGCGGGAATCCTATCGACAAGAGAATCAAGCAGAAATAGGTATTCAGGAAATTGCAATTACTGCTGAGTTGTCGGATGGATTGAAGAAATTGGCTGCTCAAGCTGGTGTTCCTGTGAAAAGTGTACTGTTGGCGGCTCATTTACGGGTATTAAATTTACTGAGCAACCAAGCGGATGTTTTAACAGGATTAGTAGCTAACGGTCGACCAGAAGATGCAGACGGGGAAAGGATTCTGGGTCTATTTTTGAATACTTTACCTTTGCGATCACATTTAGGGAGCGGTACTTGGTTAGAACTGATTCAGCAAACTTTCCAAGCTGAACAAGCAGCTTTACCCCATCGTCGTTATCCTTTAGCTGAAATACAACGTCTCTGTGGTGGACAGGCTTTATTGGAAACGGCTTTTAATTTCGTTCACTTCCACGTTTATCAAGGGGTTCTGGGTTTAGAGGAGTCTGAGGTTTTAGATTACAAAACCTATGAGCAAACGAATTTTACATTGGTGGCTCACTTTAGTTTAGATTTGGTTTCCTCTCAGGTGAATTTAGCCCTGAATTATCAAACTAGGGAACTGTGTCAAGCACAAGTAGAAGCGATCGCTACTTATTATCTCAACGCTTTGACGGCGATGGTAGCAGCACCGTCAGCACCATATCAAAATCAATCACTCCTCTCTTCCACAGAACAGCAGCAACTACTGCAAGAATGGAACTCCATCCAAGCTGAATATCCTGTGACTCAATGTCTGCATCAGTGGTTTGAGTCGCAAGTGCAAAAAACCCCAAATGCTACAGCAGTTGTATTTGCAGATACTAGCCTCACCTACGCTGAGTTAAATATGCGTGCAAATCAACTGGCGCATTACTTACAAACACTGGGAGTAGCCCCCGATATATTGGTGGGGTTATGTGTGGAACGTTCCTTAGAAATGGTAATTGGGATCTTGGGAATTTTAAAAGCTGGTGGTGCTTATGTACCTTTAGATCCAGATTATCCGAGCGATCGCCTAGCATTTATGCTCAGTGATGCTCAAATTCTCGTATTACTCACCCAATCTCAGTGTTTACAGGCTTTACCATCAACTGATGCTCAGACAGTTTGCTTAGATACAGACTGGGAATCTATCAGCCAGTTGAGTGAAGAAAATCCCGTCAGCGCAGTTACACCAGATAATCTGGCTTATGTAATTTATACCTCTGGCTCTACGGGTAAACCCAAGGGTGTATTAGTCAATCACAGTAATGTGGTGCGTCTATTCCTCGCCACAGACCATTGGTATCATTTCCACGCCAGTGATGTCTGGACATTGTTCCACTCTTACGCGTTTGACTTCTCAGTGTGGGAATTGTGGGGTGCATTGCTGTACGGTGGACGCTTGGTAATTGTTCCTTATTGGGTAAGTCGCGACCCCAAAGCCTTTTACCGTCTGCTGGCTAAAGAACAAGTCACAGTTCTCAATCAAACCCCTTCGGCCTTCCGTCAGTTGATTTGGGTAGATCAGTTACCAGAAATGGCGGAAGTAGAACTGAGTTTACGCTGGGTGGTGTTTGGTGGTGAAGCCTTAGAACCAGCGAGTTTGCAACCTTGGTTTAAACGACATAGCGATCGCACCCCCCAATTAGTTAATATGTACGGCATTACCGAAACCACCGTCCATGTTACCTATCGGCCTATAACTTGGGCTGATACCGAAAACCGTAGTAGTGTCATTGGTAAAGCGATTCCCGATTTACAACTATACATATTCAATGACCAACTCCAGCCTGTACCTATTGGTGTACCAGGACAAATGTACATCGGTGGTGCAGGAGTTGCGCGGGGTTATCTTAATCGTCCAGAATTAACCCAAGATAGATTTATCCATTTGGAAATCGGTGAACAACCACAGCGATTGTATAAGACAGGAGATTTAGCCCGATATTTACCCGATGGTAGTATTGAATATCTGGGACGCATTGACCATCAGGTGAAGATTCGCGGTTTTAGGATTGAATTGGGCGAAATTGAAACTGCGATCGCTCAACATCCTCAAATTCGGGAAGCTGTGGTGATGGTGCGGGAAGATCATCCAGGGGATAAACGGTTAGTGGCTTATATCATAGCGACTCAACCGGCTACTGATAGCGAACTGCGCGAACATCTTAAACAACAGCTACCGGATTACATGATCCCAACAGCATTTGTTTATTTGGATGTTTTCCCTTTGACAGCTAACGGTAAACTTGACCGTAAAGCTTTACCTGCACCCACGCCAACACAAGCAACAACGACTAACTTTGTTTTACCACGGACAGATACAGAAAAAGCGATCGCTGATTTATTCTCTTCCCTATTAAATGTAGAAAAAGTCAGCATTCACGATAATTTCTTCGATTTGGGTGGACATTCTCTGATTGCTACTCAATTAATTTCTCGGCTACGGGAAACATTGCAAATTGAGTTACCTTTGCGGGTGTTGTTTGAATTCCCCAGTATTGTTGAACTGGCGAAAGTAATTAATGGTCAACGTCAAACCAATTTAGAACTAACTGTACCACCATTAATTCCCATCTCTAGAGAAAATCTTGATATTCCTTTATCTTGGTCACAACAGCGACTTTGGTTTTTAGAACAATTAGAAGGTGGTAGTGCAACTTACAATATACCCGCAGTTGTGCAGTTAGAAGGAAAGCTCAATGTTACCGCCCTAGAACAAGCCTTAGCAGAAATTGTGCGTCGTCATGAAATCTTAAGGACTGGTTTTAGATTGGTGAATGGGACACCAGTACAATTTATTGATGCCAACACTACCCTCACCTTCAAGGTAAGAGACTTACAAAACTTACCAACACCAGCACAAACTCCAGAACTGAAGCAGTTGGCGGTGTTAGCAGCCGAAACTCCCTTTAATCTCCAACAGCCCCCTTTACTGCGAGTCGAACTTTTACGCTTGGGTCAAGAGTCTAATGTATTGCTCATGACCATACACCATATCATCTCTGATGGCTGGTCTGTGGGCATCTTCATTCAGGAATTATCAGCACTGTATCAAGCTTTCTCTACCGGGAAACCCTCACCACTAACAGATTTGCCGATTCAATATGCCGATTTCGCCATTTGGCAAAGGCAATACTTAAGCGGAGAGATTTTACAAACTAAACTCAACTACTGGAAACAACAACTAGCAGATGCACCTCCTTTATTAGAGTTACCCACTGATAAACCACGTCCAGCAGTGCAAACCTTCCGGGGTGACAAACAAGACTTTGCCCTATCGTTACAGTTGACTCAGGAAATCAAGGCTTTGAGTCAACAATATGGGGTAACGCTGTTTATGACTCTGCAAGCAGCCTTTGTCACCTTGCTGCATCGTTATACCGGACAAACTGATATTCTCATCGGTACACCCATCGCTAACCGCAACCGTGCGGAAATAGAATCACTAATTGGTTTTTTTGTCAATACTTTGGTACTCAGAACCCAAATTGTTGAGCATCTCAGTTTTGCCGAATTACTCCAGCAAGTGCAGATGGTAGCGTTAGATGGCTATGCTCATCAGGATGTCCCCTTTGAGCAGGTGGTAGAAGCATTGCAGCCAGAGCGTAACCTCAGCCATACTCCCTTATTTCAAGTGATGTTTGCCTTGCAGAATGCACCCTTGAGTAACTTGGAATTGTCAGGTTTGCAGTTAACACCTTTACCCATTGAGACAGTCACAGCAAAATTTGATTTAACCCTGTCAATGGAAGAAACACCAGAGGGTTTAATCGGCACATGGGAATATAACTGTGATTTATTCGAGGCGCAAACAATTAGCAGAATGACAAGTCATTTCCTGAACTTGCTGACAGCAATTGTTGCTACACCCCAACAGCTGATTGGTTTGTTACCAATGCTGAGTGAACAAGAACAACATCAGCTACTAGTAGAGTGGAATCACACCCAGACAGATTCTCCAATTGAGAAATCTATTCATCAAGTGTTTGTGGAGCAAGTGCAGAAAACACCCGATGCTACAGCACTAGTTTTTGCTAACCAAAGCTTGACTTATACCCAATTAAATCAGCGTGCTAATCAGTTAGCACATTACCTCATTCAACAAGGAGTCAAACCAGGGGATGCTGTGGGTATATGTCTGGAACGTTCCCTAGAAATGATCACTGCTGTGTTAGGTATTCTCAAGGCTGGTGGCGCGTACCTACCCATTGATCCTAAATATCCCCAAGAAAGACTGTCTTGGATGTTGACAGATGCAAAACCACCGCTTTTATTAACCCAAAGAGATTTAGTTGCACAACTTCCCACCCTGAAGGAAACCCAGATCATTTGTCTAGAATCTGTTGCAGAAAGTATTAATCAAGCAAGTCAAGACAACCCTGCAGTACCATCTCAAGTTGATGACTTGGCTTATATCATGTACACCTCTGGTTCTACAGGTAAACCCAAAGGTGTATGTATTCGCCATCAGGGTGTGGTGGGTTTAGTCAAAGATAATAATTATGTGCATCTAGATGCAGAACAGGTGTTGTTGCAATTAGCACCCATTTCCTTTGATGCTTCCACATTTGAAATTTGGGGTAGCTTACTCAATGGAGCGAAATTAGCGATCGCACCCCCGCATCAATTATCTTTAGAAGAATTAGGGCAGATTATTCAGCAATATCAAGTAACTACTCTCTGGCTCACCGCTAGTCTGTTCCATCTCATGGTAGATGAGCGACTAGAAGACTTACAGCCAGTAGGTCAGTTATTAGCGGGAGGAGATGTCTTATCAGTCTCCCATGTCCAAAAACTGCTGCAACACTTCCCCAAATGTCGAGTAATCAATGGTTACGGCCCCACCGAAAACACCACTTTTACTTGCTGTTTCCCTGTGACAGCAGAAACCAAGCTAGGTCTTTGTGTACCTATCGGTCGCCCTATTGCCAACACCCAAGTTTATATTCTCGATGCCAATCTGCAACCTGTCCCTGTTGGTGTTAAAGGTGAACTTTATGTAGGGGGAATTGGGTTAACAACAGGTTACCTCAACCATCCTGACTTAAATCATGAGAAATTTATTTCTCATCCCTTTGCACAAGAGATTCTCTACAAAACAGGCGATATAGTACGTTACTTACCAGATGGCACAATTGAATTTTGTGGACGCAGTGACCATCAAGTCAAAATTCGTGGTTTCCGCATTGAATTAGGGGAAATTGAAGCGATATTGAATCAACATCCCCAGGTAAGTCAAGGGGTGGTGATGGTGCAGGGTGAAACCGCCAGCGAAAAACGTTTAGTGGCTTATATTGTTTTATTGCCAGGAGAAACAACAACTCATGCCGAATTGTTTGATTTTCTCCAACACAGGCTACCTAACTATATGATGCCTGCTAGCTTCATCTTTTTGGATACTTTGCCGTTAAATCCTAACGGTAAAGTCAATCGTCGTTTTTATCTCCCACTAGACGATAATAGACCGCAAAACCAAACTTTGATCTCACCACGCACCCCAGCCGAAGAAGTGTTAACAGAAATTTGGGCTGAGGTTTTGGGTGTCAGCAAGATCAGTATTCATGATAACTTCTTTCATTTAGGAGGACATTCCTTACTAGCCGCCCAACTAGTAAATCGCATTCAACAAACTTTTGATTTAGATTTACCTGTGCGGGAATTATTCCAAAAACCCACAGTGGCTGAACTGTTGGAAGTTTTAGCAGAATTAGCTGATGGACGTGACATCCTTGATGAAATTGCTCGCACTATCCAAGAAATTAACCAAATGTCCCCTGAACAGATGCAAGCTTTGTTAAGTGGGGAGTAGAGACTAGGAACTGGGGAAACTTCTCCCCAATTCTTTCTCTGGCAATTTTTGAATTTTGAATTTTGAATTTTTATATGAATCCCTCCTCGGCATCACAAAATTCTTTAACAGCGCAAAAGCAAGAGTTACTGAAACTCATGCTGAAGAAAAAAGGCATTAGTTTTCATAATGAAGCGATCGCCCGCCGTAATTCTTCCCAGCCTGCACCTCTATCTTTTGCCCAACAACGTCTCTGGTTTCTCGCTCAATGGGAAGAACACAGGGCTACTTACAATATCCCGGCGGCGGTGCAACTCACTGGTGAACTCCAAGTGGCTGCTTTAGAACAAGCGTTGAGGGAAATTATTCGCCGTCATGAAATCTTGCGGACTAGTTTTCAGGTGGTGAATGATCAACCTGTGCAAATAGTGGATGCAAATGTCAATTTGACTGTCTCTGTTGTTGATTTACAAGCCATCACCACCGCAGCACAAACAGCAGCAGTGCAACAGCATCTAGCATTGGAAGTCTCTACACCCTTTGATTTATCCATTGCACCACTGTTGCGGGTGCAATTGCTACGTCTGAGTGAAACATCCCATGTACTGTTGTTAAATTTACACCACATTGTCTCTGATGGTTGGTCTGTGGGTGTCTTTATTCAAGAACTATCAGCACTCTATACAGCTTTCATTGAGGGGAAATCATCTCCTTTACCAGAGTTAGCGATTCAGTATGCAGATTTCGCAGTCTGGCAAAGACAATTTTTAACTGAGGAGATTTTAACTAATAAACTCAAATATTGGCAGGAAAAACTGGCAGGTGCTACCCCACTTTTAGAATTATCCAGCCGTCCCCGTCCGGCTGTGCAAACTGATCGCGGTAGTACCTGCACCTATGAATTAAGTGCTGAACTCACCGAAAAACTCAAAAATCTCAGCCAAAACACAGGCACAACTCTGTTCATGACCTTACAAGCAGCTTTTGTCATCTTGCTGCATCGCTACAGTGGTCAAACAGATATCCTTATTGGTACGCCCGTCGCCAATCGTAGTCGCCGTGAAGTCGAGCCATTAATTGGCTTTTTTGTCAATACTTTAGTATTACGTAACCAAATCACCCCACATTCTAGCTTTGGAGAATTGCTACAACAGGTACAGCAGACAACTTTAGATGCGTTTGCTCATCAAGATGTTCCTTTTGAGCAAGTAGTAGAAGCCTTACAACCAGAGCGCAACCTAAGTTACAGCCCATTATTTCAAGTGATGTTTGCCCTCCAAAATGCACCTGTAGGTGAGTTGGAACTGTCGGGATTAAAAATTGCGCCTCTGGAGATGAAGACAGTCACCGCCAAGTTTGATATCAACCTGTCAATGGAGGAAATTGACGGCAAACTCAAAGGGACATGGGAATACAACTGTGATTTATTTGAGGCTGAGACAATTACCCGGATGGCGGGACATTTCGAGAATTTATTAAATGCGATCGCCTCTAGTGGGGCGCAGCCCATCGCTATTAATGATTTACCTCTATTAACTGCATCAGAACAGCATCAAATACTAGTCGAGTGGAATCAAACTCAAGCAGAATTTCCCCAAGATGTATGTTTGCATCAACTCTTTGAAGCACAAGTACAACGTGCGCCCAACAATATTGCATTAATTGGGGATAGGGAAGAGTTAACCTATGCTGAGTTAAATACTCGTGCTAATCAACTGGCGTATTATTTGCAGTCTCTCGGAGTGGGTGCAGATACACTAGTAGGCATTTGTGTAGAACGCTCCGTAGAAATGGTAGTTGGGTTATTGGGGATTCTCAAAGCAGGTGGTGCATATCTTCCCCTTGATCCAGAATATCCAAGGGAACGTTTAGCATTCATGATGCAGGATGCTCAAATTGATATGCTGCTCACCCAAGCGCATTTATTAGACTCCCTACCAGAACAACAAGCCCAGATCATTTGTCTAGATCGAGATTGGCAAGCGATCTCTTCTTGTGCCCAGTCTCCCCTTGGGGGTTCGTCAGTCGCTCATGAAGGAAATCCCCAAGACCGCGCTACCACAATCCCCAATCTCCCATCCCCCAATAATTTAGCCTATGTAATTTACACATCCGGCTCAACAGGTAAACCCAAAGGGGTGATGATTCCCCATTGTGCCATAGTTAACCACATGGTTTGGATGCAGCACACCTTCCCCTTAACTCCAGACGATAAAGTCCTGCAAAAAACACCCTTCAGCTTTGATGCAGCTATCTGGGAGTTTTACGCCCCCTTGTTAGCAGGGGCGCAGTTAGTCATGGCGCAACCAGGGGGACATCGTGACAGTAATTATTTAATAGAAGTAATTAATCAACATCAAATCACAACACTACAATTAGTTCCTTCCCTGCTGCGAATGCTGCTAGACTCAGGAAAATTTGCTAGCTGCAAATCCCTCAAACGCGTCTTTTGCGGTGGCGAAGTCTTAATAACTGAGCTAGTACAACGCTGTCAAAGTCAAATAAATGCACAGATATACAACCTCTACGGCCCTACAGAAGCCACAATTGATGCTACCTACTGTGATTGTCAGGCTATCTTGAGTAAGGAACAGCACACCCACAGCATCCCCATCGGTCGCCCGATTGCCAATACCCAAATCCACATCCTAGACCAAAATTTACAGCCTGTGCCTGTGGGTGTACCTGGTGAAATCTATATTGGTGGTGCGGGGTTAGCTAAAGGTTACTTGCATCTTCCAGAGTTAACGCAAGAGAAATTTATTCATCATCCTTTTGGGAAAGGCCATCTCTACAAAACTGGTGATTTAGGGTGCTATTTACCAAATGGCAATATCGAATACATTGGACGGGTTGATTTTCAAGTAAAACTACGTGGATTTCGGATTGAGTTGGGAGAGATTGAACAAGCAATAACTTTACATCCTCATATCAAACAAGTAGTGGCGATCGTCCGCGAAGACAGCCCCGGTGACCAACGTTTAGTAGCCTATATTACTCTCGATGGGGTAGCACCCACTAGTGAAGAGTTGCGAAATTCCCTCAAACAGCAACTCCCCGATTACATGATTCCCACTACATTTGTAGTGATTGATACCTTTCCTCTCACACCCAACGGCAAACTAGACCGAAATGCGCTTCCCATCCCAGACATTAATCTTATCTCTCAAAACTTTATTCCACCCCGTACAGAAAGGGAAATTTTAATTGCTGATATCTTTACGGCTGTATTGGGAATTAAACAGCAAAGAGACGCAATGAATCGGGTCTCTACTAGTGCTCATCATCTCATCGGCATTTATGATAACTTCTTTGCTTTGGGTGGACACTCTCTGTTAGCCACGCAAGTTATTTCTCGTCTGCGGGAAATCTTCAGTATCGAAGTACCGCTACGACTATTATTTGAATCTCCCACAGTGGCGGAACTAGACGCAGCTCTCTACAAGCTACAACAAGCTGACTCAGAATTGCTTTCGCCACCCCTGATTCCAGTTACTAGAGATAGTCAACCCATACCCTTATCTTGGTCACAGCAAAGACTATGGTTTTTAGAGCAATTAGAGGGTAGCAGTGCTGCTTACAATATGCCTGCGGCTGTCAAATTGCAAGGAAACTTAAATATTAATGCCCTAGAGCAAGCATTAGATGAGATTGTCCGTCGTCATGAAGTTTTGCGGACTAGTTTTCAGACAATTAACGGTGTACCATCCCAAGTAATTGGGACTGCTGTTAGCTTGACACTGCCGATTATAGATTTACAGGAATTACCAGAAGCAGAACAAGTTCAACAAGTTCAGCAATTAATCATTACCGCCGCCGCCAAGCCTTTTAACCTCGCCATTGCTCCCTTAATGCGATCGCAGTTGTTGCGTTTAGGTAAACAGTCCCATGTGTTAGTGATGAATCTGCATCACATTGTTTGTGATGGTTGGTCTGTCGGTGTCTTTATTCAAGAATTATCAACATTATATGCAGCCTTCACTGAGGGTAAATCTTCTCCATTACCAGAGTTAGCAATTCAGTATGCTGATTTTGCAGTATGGCAAAGACAATGGTTGAGTGGGGAAGTATTAGCGAAAAAACTCGACTATTGGAAACAGCAACTTGCAGGCGCGCCACCGCTGTTAGAATTACCCAGCGATCGCCCCCGTCCTCCAGTACAAAGTTATCATGGGGGTAATTATGAATTTACAGTTGATGCTGAGTTAACAAGGAAACTTAAAAGTCTCAGCCAACAGTCTGGCGTAACTTTATTTATGACCTTGCAAGCGGTATTTGTGACATTGCTGCACCGCTACAGTAGCCAAACAGATATCCTCATCGGTACACCTATTGCTAACCGCGATCACTCTGAAGTTGAGCCAATGATTGGTTTTTTTGTCAATACATTGGTATTGCGATCGCAAATTACAGACAATCCCAAATTTTCCCAGCTACTGCAACAAGTACGGCGAGGGGCGCTAGAGGCTTACACTTACAAAGATGTCCCTTTTGAGCAGATAGTAGAAGCCTTACAACCCGAACGGAATCTCAGCCACAGTCCATTATTTCAGGTAATGTTCATTTGGCAAAATACCCCCTCGCAAAATTTAGAATTACCTGGGTTGACTCTGACACCTTTACCCATAGAAACAGTTACAGCCAAATTTGATTTAACCCTGTCGATGGGAGAAACTCCCCAAGGTTTAGTCGGGGGTTGGGAATATAACAGTGATTTGTTTGATGTAGAAACTATTGAACGCCTGGCTCATCACTTCCAGAATTTACTCATAGCAGTTACCACAAATCCAGAACAACCTGTGGGTTTATTACCTCTGTTAACTGCAGCTGAAGAACAAAAAATACTCTTCGAGTGGAATAATACTGAGGCTGAATATCCCAGCAATTTATGTTTGCATCAACTATTTGAGGCTCAAGTAGAACAGACACCCAATGCTGTAGCGGTGAGTATGGAAAATGGGGAAGAGTTAACTTATGTCGAGTTAAATTTCCGTGCTAATCAACTGGCTTACTATTTGCAGTCTTTAGGGGTGGGTAGTGATCAATTAGTGGGAATTTGTGTAGAACGTTCCTTAAATATGGTCGTGGGTTTGTTGGGAATTCTCAAAGCTGGTGGTGCGTATGTCCCTCTTGACCCCAAATATCCAACAGAACGTTTGGCATTTATGATCCAGGATGCTCAAGTTGAGGTTTTATTAACACAACAACACCTAGTAAATTCACTGCCAGAAACAGAGGCAAAAATCATCTGTTTAGATAAAGATTGGCTAGCAATATCATCTTATTCTCCCCAATCCCCTCACGGTCTTCAATCCCCCAATGATCTAGCTTACGTAATTTATACATCTGGTTCAACTGGTAAACCCAAAGGTGTGCAAATTATGCACAGTGCTGTGGTTAACTTCTTAACATCAGTAGCTCAAGAACCAGGAATTACAGCCACAGATATTGTACTTTCTGTGACCACTCTCTCTTTTGATATTGCAGTATTAGAGATTTTCTTACCATTGATAGTAGGAGCAAAGGTTGTTTTAGTTAGTACCGATAATAGTCAAGATGGCTACGCATTGCAGAAGTTGTTGTTAGCATCTCAAGCAACAATCATGCAGGCTACTCCCGCAACTTGGAGAATTTTGTTGGCTTCTGGGTGGCATGGTACAGACCAATTAAAAATTTTCTGTGTTGGTGAAGCATTATCTAGGGATTTAGCTAATCAACTACTAGTAAGAAGTCGTGAAGTTTGGAATGCTTACGGGCCTACGGAAACTACTATTTGGTCAACCATTTATCAGGTAGAACCGGGCGAAGGTACTATTTTAATCGGTTATCCCATCGCTAATACTCAAATCTATCTGCTGGATAGTTACGGGCAGCCAGTACCAATTGGCGTTGCTGGAGAGTTGCATATTAGCGGTGCAGGATTAGCTAGAGGTTATCGTAACCGTCCAGAACTAACGCAAGATAAATTTATAAAATTAAATCCCCAGTCAACAGTCAATAGTCAACAGTCAACACTTTACAAAACTGGTGATTTAGCTAGATATAAATCAGATGGCAATATCGAATACCTCGGACGTATTGACCATCAAGTAAAATTACGGGGTTTCCGAATGGAGTTGGGTGAAATCGAAGCTGGAATTATCGCTCATCCGCAAGTGAAGCAAGCTGTCGTCATCGTTCGCGAAGACCAACCGGGGAATAAACACTTAGTTGCTTATGTCATTCCTCAACAGGAAGCACCAACTAATAGTGAGTTGCGCCAATTACTGCAACAACGGCTTCCTGAGTACATGATTCCCAATATTTTTGTGTTCCTAGAGGCGTTCCCTTTAACACCCAACGGCAAAATAGACCGTCGCGCTTTTCCTGCACCAGATTTAGAAGCTAATTCCCAAAATAATTTAGTTTTACCCCATAACCACATTGAGAAAAGCTTGGCTCAAATCTGGTGTGAAATTCTCGGACTGCAACAAGTTGGTATTCATGATAATTTCTTTGATTTGGGTGGCGATTCTATTATTAGTATTCAGGTAATTGCCCGCGCCAATCAATTAGGAATCCAACTCACACTCAAGCAGATTTTCCAATCTCAAACAATTGCTGAGTTAGCGACAGTCTGTACAATAGGTAGTCACCAAGTAGAACAAGGGTTAGTAACTGGAGAACTACCTTTAACTCCGATTCAGCATTGGTTCTTTGAGCAGAATTCACCTCAGCCAAATCACTTTAATCAATCAGTGTTGCTCAAAGTCCAGCCAGATTTGGAACCACAATTATTACAGCAGGTAGTAGAAAAACTCTTAGAACATCATGATGCGTTGCGTTTACGGTTCTGGCAAGATGATTCCCAATGGCGACAAATTAATAGTGATGCTGTTAGTACCGTACCTTTTGATGTGGTAGATTTATCGGAATTAAATCCCACAGAGCAACAAAATACAGTCACAACAGTAGCAGCAAAATTGCAAGCTAGTCTGAATTTATCAGAAAGTGAATTGCTGCGGGTAGTGTTGTTTAAATTGGGGATAGATCAACCTAGTCAGTTACTGATCATTATTCATCACTTGGCTGTAGATGGAGTTTCCTGGCGGATTTTATTAGAAGATTTCTCCACTACTTACCAACAACTCAGCCGTGGGGAACACATTCAACTACCACCCAAGACCAATTCTTTTAAAGATTGGGCGATACGTTTGCAAGAATATGGAGATTCTCCTGCCCTCAAATCTGAATTAAAATACTGGCTCACCCAGTCCTGTAATATTCCTATACCAGTAGACTATCCCCACAGCAAAGCACATAACACTGTTGCTAGTGCCACTCAAGTATCAGTTAGTCTCAGTGAAGCAGAAACCCAAGCTTTATTACAGGAAGTTCCCCAAGCCTACAACACTCAGATTAACGATATTTTACTAACTGCCTGTATCCAAAGTTTTGCTAATTGGACAGGTAATCATTCACTCCTCATCGACCTAGAAGGACACGGTAGAGAAGAACTATTTGCAGATATCAACCTGTCTCGGACAGTAGGTTGGTTTACTTCTATTTTCCCTGTTGTCCTATCACTGGAAGACAATCATCATCCAGAAGCAGCCCTAAAATCCATCAAAGAGCAATTACGGAATATACCCCAAAAGGGCATAGGCTACGGAATCCTCCGCTATCTCAGCGATGATTCTCAGATTCGTCAACAAGTCAGCACAGCTGAGGTATGTTTCAATTACTTAGGACAAATTGAAAACATCACCTCTGGAATCATCCAAGGCTTTGCGAATACATTCATCGGCGCAAATCAAAGCCATACTTCTCATCGTTCCCACTTGTTAGAAATCACAGGAATTGTAGCTGAAGGCCAACTACAACTTAACTGGACTTACAGCGACAAAGTGCATAAACGCAGCACCATCGAACGCCTAGCCCACGATTTCATCACCGCCTTACAAACACTCATCCAGCATTGTCAGTCAACCATCGGCGGATACACGCCATCTGATTTTCCCGCAGCCGAGTTAAGCCAAGATGAGTTGGATGCTTTGTTGGCGGAAATTGGTGAGTAACTACTAAATATTGACTCAATAATAAGGACATCATGACCATTTCAGAACAAACAAACAAAACTAAAAACGTTGCTGCGATTTATCCTTTGTCGCCAATGCAGCAGGGGATGTTGTTTCATACTCTCTACTCGCCGGAGTCGGGGATTTACTTTGAGCAGTTTAGTTGTAAAATTAGCGGTCACTTAAATGTGGCAGTTTTTAAGCAGGCTTGGCAGCAAGTGGTAGAGCGACATCCTGTTTTAAAGACGCTGTTTGTTTGGGAAAATCGCAAAAAGCCTTTGCAAATTGTCCGCCATCAAGTAACGTTACCTTGGATTGAGTACGATTGGCAGCTACTTTCTCCCTCGGAACAGAAACAACAAATCGAGGAATTTTTGGTGAGCGATCGCACTCAAGGCTTTAAGCTAGATCAAGCTCCTCTGATGCGTTGTGCTTTGTTGCGTTTACGAGAACATACTTATGAGTTTGTTGCTAGTTTCCATCATTTATTAGTAGATGGTTGGTCACTGCCAATTCTGTTTCAAGAGGTGTTTGCCTTCTATGAAACTGGAAATCGCGGTGAGCGTATATCTTTAACTACTCCTCGTCCCTATCAAGATTATATTAATTGGTTACAACACCAAGATATTACTGCGGCGGAGAACTTTTGGCGGCAGAATCTACAAGGCTTTACCGCACCGACACCTTTAGGGGAAGACAGGGGTAGACATCAACAAGGTAATTTTTTAGACATTACTTTTGAGTTTCCGTCTGACACTACAGCCGCTATCCAAAGTTTTGCTCAACAACACCGCGTTACTATTTCTACTTTAGTACAGGCTGCTTGGGCAATTTTATTGAGTCGCTACAGTGGGGAATCGGATGTAGTTTTTGGAGCTACGGTGTCAGGTCGTCCTCCTGCTTTGGTAGGGGTTGAGTCGATGGTGGGTTTGTTTATTAATACCCTACCTGTGCGAGTCCAAATTCCGGAAGATACAGATACTGTACCTTGGTTGCAATATTTACAAACCCAACAAGTAGAACGAGAGCAATATGCTTACAGCCCTTTGGTAGATATTCAAGGCTGGAGTGAAGTTCCACGGGGAATGTCTTTATTTGACAGTTTGCTAGTATTTGAAAATTATCCTGTAGATGCAGCACTACAAGAACCTTTAGAAAGTTTAGAAATAGATAATATTAGAACTTTTGAAATCACTAATTATCCATTAACCTTGGTGGCCGCAGCACGGTCAACATTATCTGGCAGAATTATCTATGATAGCGATCACTTCGATGCTGACACTGTTGCCCGCATGATCGGGCATTTTCAGAATTTGTTCAATGCAATCATTACACAGCCAGAATTACCAATTACAAAATTACCTTTAATTAGTGACTCAGAAAAACAACAGTTAATCTCAGCTTGGAATGCCAATACAAAAGAATACTCAAACAATTACTGTTTACATCAATTATTTGAGCAACAGGTAGAAAAAACACCCGATGCAGTGGCTCTAGTGTTTGGTGAACAAACTCTTACCTATGCTCAGTTAAATGCACGTGCGAATCAATTGGCGCACCATTTACAATCTTTGGGTGTAAAACCTGAAACACTCGTTGCTGTTTGCGTCGAACGTTCCTTAGAGATGCTAGTGACTTTACTGGCGATTCTCAAAGCTGGTGGTGCATACCTTCCCCTTGACCCAGATTATCCAGCTGACCGTTTGCAGTTCATGTTGGCGGATGCTCAAGTCTCAATTTTGGTAACGCAGTCGCAATGGTTGGATATTTTGCCAGAATTATCTGCTGACAAGGTTTGCTTGGATACAGACGGGCAATTTATTAGCACTCTCAGCCAGAAAAATACTGTGAGTCAGGCGACACCAGAGAGTTTAGCCTATGTGATTTATACTTCTGGCTCTACGGGTAAACCGAAGGGTGTGATGGTGAATCATGGGAATGTGACTCGTCTGTTTGCGGCGAGTCAGGGGTGGTATAAATTTGATGGTAGCGATGTTTGGACTCTGTTCCACTCCTACGCTTTTGATTTCTCAGTGTGGGAAATGTGGGGGGCGTTGTTGTATGGTGGTCGTTTAGTAGTTGTGCCTTTTTGGGTGAGTCGTGACCCGCAGGTTTTCTATCAGTTGCTGTGTCAAGAACAGGTGACAGTACTCAATCAAACCCCCTCAGCGTTTCGACAACTAATTTGGGCTGAGGAGCAAGAGCAACACAAAGACAGTCAATTATGTTTGCGGTGGGTGATTTTTGGCGGTGAAACTCTCGACCCCACCAGTTTATTACCGTGGTTTGAAAGACATGGTGATGCTACTCCGCAATTAGTGAATATGTACGGGATTACAGAAACCACAGTTCATGTGACTTTCCGTCCTTTGACTATAGCGGATGCTCAGAGTCGCAGTAGTGTAATTGGTGTACCAATTCCTGATTTGCAAGTTTATATTTTGGATGAGCATTTGCAGCCTGTCCCTGTGGGTGTAAGGGGTGAGATGTATGTTGGTGGTGCTGGGGTGACAAGGGGTTATTTAAATCGCCCAGAGTTGACCAAAGAAAGATTTATTCATCAAGTCAACACTCAACACTCAACAGTCAACACTCTCTACAAAACTGGCGATTTGGCTCGTTATTTACTAGATGGTAATATTGAATACCTTGGTCGGATAGATGACCAGGTGAAAATTCGCGGTTTTAGGATTGAGTTGGGAGAGATTGAAGCCGCGTTAAATCAACATCCTGTGGTTCAGGAAAGTGTGGTAATAGCCCGCGAAGATAATTCTGGAAATCAGCGTTTAGTAGCTTATATTGTACCTGATGCAGTACAAGCTTTTACTGTGCGACAACTTTTAAAACTCGAACAGCAGGGAAGATTGACTAATCAGCTGCGCTATGAGTTACCTAATGGGATGACGATCGCACATTTGAATCAAAATGAGACTGAGTTCGTATATCAGGAAATTTTCGTTGAGGAGTCCTATTTACGGCACGGTATCACAATTGAGGACGATGATTGCATTTTTGATGTCGGAGCTAACATCGGTTTATTTTCGCTGTTTGTTGCCCAGCACTGTCAAAATCCTGAAATCTACGCTTTTGAACCCATTCCCCCTGTCTTTGAAGTGTTGCGCCTCAATTGTGAACTGTATGGGTTGAATGTGCATTTATTTGAGTGTGGTTTATCTAGTGAAGCCAGGACAGATGAGTTTACTTATTATCCCAATGTGTCTGTAGTTTCTGGACGCTTTGCTAATGAAGCTGAGGAAAGGGAAACTATTAAATCTTTCTTGCTCAACCAAACTGTAGCTTTATCTAATCAAGATATTGACGAGTTATTAACAGAACGTTTAACTAATCAGCGTTTCACCTGTCAGTTAAACACCATTTCCAATATCATTCAACAACACAACATTCCTCAGATTGATTTACTCAAAATCGATGCTGAAAAAAGCGAAATGGAAGTATTAGCCGGAATCACAGACGAAGACTGGTCGAAAATTAAGCAAATTGTGGTTGAGGTACATAATATTGATGGCCAATTAGCGATTGTTACCAACTTATTAACACAACATGGATTTGAGTTGGAGATTGAACAAGATACGCTCTTACAAAATACAGGTCTTTATAATATTTATGGTGTGAGGTCTAAGTCTCAACACAACTCCAGGACTACCAAAGAAAAAACTTGGACAAGTTCTCATCTTCTCACTAATGAAGTGCGTCAGTATCTAGAGGAACAATTGCCTGATTATATGATTCCCTCAGCTTTTGTTTTACTGGATAGTTTGCCTCTAACTACCAATGGTAAACTTGATCGTCGTGCCCTACCATCGCCAGATTTAGGTCAAAATCGGCGCGCTAGTTTTGTCCCCCCACAAACAGAAACAGAACAGGCGGTCGCCAATATCATCTCCGCTGTATTAGAGATAGCAAAAATCGGCATTCACGATAACTTCTTTGAACTAGGTGGACATTCTCTGTTAGCAACGCAAGTAATTTCGCGCTTGCGCCAAACTTTCACAATTGAGTTACCAGTCCAAACTATTTTCCAGAGTCCTACCATCGCCGGATTAGCAGAAATAGTCAATGTTAAACAATTAGAACAAGCTGATGATGATGCGTTAGCACAGATTTTAGCTGAGGTCAATCAGCTATCATCCCAAGAGGTTAAGCTGCAATTAAATAGGGAATAGGAAATCAAGGAAAGGGACTCCCAACAAAAATATGCCATTGCTGTGGTGAGCATCTCATATCTTGTTCAGTTAAAGACTTTTATCATACATAAAGTCAAAGGCAGCAGAGGACTCAGCAAAGAGGATTTTCAGCTTTCTGCACAGATACACCAAATCATCATCATCAATAAACCTATGGTAAAAGTGCTTTTTGCAAGAGATGGGCAAAGGGAATAAAGTTAAAGGGGAAAGGGAAAATACAAAACCTTCCCTCCTTTTCCCTTCCTCTGCAAGAAGTCTAATGATTAGCCGGACATGATATCACTCATTGAATAATTTAATTTCAGAAAGTCCCAAAAGCAACTATGAGGTGTACTTAACTTTTACCAAAATTGAATATGATTCCTATATCAATTGAAATTTATCAGAAGCAAGGTTACCGGGCAGTCCCGATAAAACAATGTTCACAGCCATAATTTACCATAATCCATAAAAACCTAGTTCCTTATTGCATAAATTCCCAGACAATAGTATTGTAAATTTCGTTATCCCTAAAATGTGCTGAAAAATATCAGCATACAAATTCTTTCTGTGGCTGATTTAAACTTTGTGTTTAGATAGCCTACTTCTATTTATGCCTTGTTCTGAGCCAAAATCCCAGTTGGTAAACCCCTTGGTTTCTATGGTCACTAGCTTAAAAAGGGTTTTGCAAAATTAGGTTTTAACATGAATTTATTTAGTAGAGAATTTTGGAAACAATTTTTAGCGATCGCCAAACCTTATTGGTATCCTAATGCTAGTGAAGGTAGAAAATTTATCAATGTTTTATTATCCTGGTCTGTATTGGCTTTGGCAATTGGTTTAGTTATATCAATTAATGCTATCAACGTTTATAATAGTTTTGTCACCAGAGATTTAATCGACTTACTTGAACAAAGAGAAATACCTGCATTTTTTCGGCTATTATTTGTTTATGGGAATCTGCTGATAATTTTGATTCCTTTGGTAGGAATTTCACAATATTTAAGAAAAAAGATTGCCCTAGATTGGTATAATTTTTTAAATAATACTATTTTAGATAAATATTTTCAAAATCGCGCTTATTACCAAATAAACTTTCGCTCAGAAATTGAAAATCCAGACCAAAGAATTGCTCAAGAAGTTGAACAAATCCCTCAAATAGCTACACAAATTTTCTTTGTAGTGTTGGAGAGAGGGTTGGAGATTGTCACATTTTTAGGAGTGATTTGGTCAATTTATAAGCCTGTAGCAGTGATAGTAGTTATTTACGGAATTTTAGGTAATATTATTGCTGGTTATCTTAGTCAAAGATTAATTAAGATTAATACCGCTCAATTAGAAAGTGTGGCTGATTACAGTTACAGCTTAACCCATGTTCGCAACAATGCCGAATCGGTGGCTTTCTTCCAAGGAGAAAATAAAGAATCAGATATAGTAAAACGCCGATTTGATAAATTGATGGAAGCTAAAAAACAAATGATTGGATGGTTGCGAGACCAACAGGTGTTTGTGACTAGCTATCAATCTTTTTTGAGTATATTGCCTTTTTTAGGTATAGCACCTTTATATTTTTTCAATCAAATTGAATTAGGAGAAGTGAACCAAGCAAGTACGGCCTGTAATGTGTTTGCTGGCGCATTATCTGTATTAGTGACAGAGTTTGGTACTTCTGGTAAGTTTGTGAATTTGGTGGAACGCTTATCTAATTTCTCAGAAATATTAGAATTTGCCAAAGCGAAGAAAATTGGCAAGAAAATTGAGACAGTAGAAGCAAATCGGTTAGCGTTGGAAAATTTGACTTTACAAACTCCTAACTATGAGAGAGTAATTGTTAAAAATTTATCACTTCTTGTAGAATCTGGTCAGGGTCTATTAATAGTAGGGCCTAGTGGTCGTGGTAAGAGTTCTTTATTGCGAGCGATCGCAGGTTTATGGGAAGCTGGTGCTGGTAAAATTATCAGACCGAAGCTAGAAGAAATTTTGTTTTTACCCCAGCGTCCCTATTTGATTTTAGGAACCCTGCGGGAACAGCTTTTATATCCTAACCAAAATCGTCAACTTCCAGATCAAGAATTAGAACAAATCTTACAACAAGTGAACCTTGCAGATTTGACATCAAGAGTGGGTGGTTTTGATGCAGAGGTTTATTGGGAAAACATTCTCTCTTTAGGTGAACAACAACGTCTCGCTTTTGCCAGATTATTAGTAATTCGTCCTCGTTATGTGATTTTAGATGAAGCTACTAGCGCCTTAGACTTAAAGAATGAAGAACAGATGTATCAACAGTTGCAACAAAGTGGCACAACTTTTATTAGTGTGGGACATCGAGAGAGTTTATTTAGTTATCATCAGTTAGTTTTGGAACTCTCGGATGAATCAAGTTGGCGGCTTGTCCCGATGACAGAATACAGCATTAACCGGGAGTTTATGAAGCTACCAGAGACTGAAGCTACAAATGTACTGGAAATTTTACCAGAAAAACCACAGATGCAAAAGTTAGACTTGACATCACTCAAGATTGAAGACTTACGTAAGCTATGTGTAGAAAAAGGTATTAAATGGCGTAATGCACGCGGTACAGGTAAACACTTAACCAAAAGTGAAATGTTGACCATGTTGAACGAAACTTAGTTTGTTCATTGCTCAAAGGATAAATAAGTTGAGTTGAATTTGAACTTTAGTATTTTTTGTATCCAAACAACCGGAAAGCGCGTTAGTATATGTAATATTTTTGAATTTATCAATTTAGTCATGGATACTTTTTCACTAGCAGCTAATGCTATTGCCAGCCTTGTGTTTTTGGAAGCTATCAAAGAAATCGGTAAAAATATTGGTAGAGCTGTTTCCGATTTTGTAGGATTTACCGTAAGTTTTATTACTGAAAAATTTAGGCAAGGTACACAGGCAATTTTTCATTGGAATTAGCGTTATTCAATTACATAGAGATTGCCTGGATTACGTGCTATGTAATTCTTATGGTACGCCACAGCCAGCTAATTGAGTCACAATCTGCTTATCGAAGATTCGTGATTTGTTGAGTCGAGCGATTGCGATCGTTGTCTGATTGACTGTAATCTTCTCTAAAGAACGTTGGTTGAATAGCTGCTTCCGTTTCAATAGCCTGCTTGTACTAGATATTTGTAGAGGACATCAATTATTCTATTAGCTCCCATCACCCCCCAACAGTCCAGTTGACTTTGTATACCTGTTGATGCTGAACAGCTTTAAGTTTTGACCAAATAGGCTTTTGCAAAAAAGATAAAGATTCAGGATTTGCTGCTTTAAAATCTTGATTCAATTGTTCTGTCATAATAAATAAAATATCCGCATCGTGTTTGTGTAGGACTTCAATACTTAAAGTCAACTCTAGTTGTTTTTGACTTTGCTGAATTAGTTTTAATCTAACGTCACTAAGAATTTGTCGATAAGATAAGAAAATCTGGTCTATAGCTAGAGAAAATATCCGCCGCACCCGCAAGATAAATTACAGATACTGTTTTTGTTACTAATTTTTACCTAATTGCTGTCGTAATTTTTGGATGCGATTTTGATACTGAGTCAGCAATTCTTCGGCGCGATTGCTCTTTCTTAAAATTGCTGTGGGAACTGAATAAATCGCTTGGGTTGAAAAGCTTTACCCCAGTTTTACCCCAGAAACGCCTATTAGGGTAAAAACCTCTACCTTACATTTTTACTCCAGTTTTACCCCAGTTCTTTATCCAAACTACCCAAAATAACCGCAAAAATCTCTAAAGGCTGGTTTTATAAGCACTTGAACGTCCAACAAAAAAAGGCTTGAAAGCCCTGAAATACTTGATTTTGTTAAAGGCGGCACCCGGATTTGAACCGGGGGATGGAGGTTTTGCAGACTGGCACTGTCTGCCCTTATGTGCCTCAAGTGCTTAAATAGTAAGAAATATAGCCTTGACTATCTTGACTTTGACTATCAGCCCGACTATCATGATGGGAGATAAAGGTTTATGATAGTCAAATGAATACTGCTAAGAAGATTAAGGGTAATGTGGGCATTGAGGAATACAGGGGTAAGCTTAGGCTTAGGCTCCCTAGAACTGTAACTGAAGGTGGTAAACAGGTATACCTAAGCACTGGGTTAGATGCTAATGAGGTTAATCGCCGCAGAGTCTCCTCAGTCGCTAACTGGATGGAAGAGGATATCCTAACAGGTCAGCTAGACCCTACCCTAGACCGCTATAGAGAGAAACTAGAGGCTTACAGGCAGCCCCAGTTAACCATAGTGAAGCCTAAGACCCCTCAGACTGACCTAGTAGAACTCTGGGATAGGTACTGTGAGTTTATGAAACCTCAGCTAGCATCTACTACCTATATAAAGGACTATGCCAGGAAATATAAGAACCATATTAAGTCCCTACCAACTAAGGACTTAACTCAGGCGATCGCCATTAGGGACTACTTACTCACCGAGTTATCCCCTAATGCTGCCAAGAGGGTTATTACATACATAGCCGCCTGCTGTAAGTGGGCTGTAGGCTCAGGGTTAATCAAGGATAATCCCTTTGCAGGTATGTCTGAGGATATTAAGCTACCTAAGCATGACTCAGATGCCATAGACCCCTTTACCAAGGAAGAGATGAATATCATCATCCAAGCATTTGAGGAGACCAGACCCCACTATGCCCCCTTTGTTAAGTTCCTATTCTGGACTGGGTGCCGGACTGGGGAAGCCATAGCGCTACAGTGGAAGCATATAAACTCTGAGTGTACCCAAATAACCTTTAGTGAGTCTTATGACAGTGCCTTGAATATCCGCAAGGGGACTAAAACTGGTAAGTCTAGGAAGTTCCCATGTAATACCCAGGTTAGGCAGTTATTACTATCTATCAGACCTTCTAGCCCAGACCTAGAGCAATCAGTATTTACTAGCCCTACTGGGGGAATCATTAATAACACTAGGTTCTCTAATCAGGTCTGGAAAGGCGGCAAGGTAGGTAAGAAGCAATATAAAGGGGTTATTCAACAGCTAATGAATGAAGGTAAAATAGACCGCTACAGATGCCTATATAACACTAGGCACACCTTCATAACACTAATGCTGGCTGAGGGTCTAACAGTCCCTACAGTAGCCAAGTTAGTTGGTAACAGCCCAGAGATTATCCTTAAACACTATGCGGGTAACACAGTACCCCTAGAGTTACCCAGTATCTAACTAGGAAGCCCCTAGGGAACCTCTAGGGGCTTATAGGTCAGGTCTACTCAAAGGTGTAGACTTCCTCATGTGGTAACTTATCTAGCATTTGTAAGTCCTTAATATTATGTATGTAGCATTGGGTATGGTATCCAGATGTGTGGTTAACCTGGGAAGCCTCTATTACTTCCCTACTGGCAGCCAATAAAGTACCATCAGCCAACTCATAGACCAGCAAGGCTGGGTTAATGCGCTTATAGTCCTCTATTTGGATACCTTTAAGGTCATAGAAATACTTAACTGCTGCCCCAAAGTGACTATTAGTAGGATAGTTAACAGAAACAGGCTGACCATCCTGAGTGTTAAGAGATACTAAAGTAGGTCTAGGAACTACACAAACTAAGCCAACTGTGCTATAATAGGTATATTGAGCATTCTTGCCAAACATATTTTAATCCTTTAGGGCTGTAACCCTATGTGTGTTTAGTGGTACCTCTTGAGTAGCTGTAACTACTTAAGAGGTTTTGCATTAGGTATCTGGGGTTAGCCCCTATCAGCCCAGAACTGAGCCTCTGTTAATGCGCCATAGAACTGAATATTTCTGACCTGTGCGGCTGTCCATTGCCCCCTATTCTCTCGGGTAGGCATAAACCCTCTTGGTCTGTCATAAGGGGCTGTCCAGGTCTTCTGATGTATTTGAACATTCTGGGCTAACTGGTACCCAAAGGGGTCAGTATTGAAACTAGGCGCATAACCAAACTCCCAATAACCATCAGTCCTTCTAGTTGGACTGTTTAACCCATTAACCCATCGGATGTTCCAGTCAAAATAAGGCTTCCTGAACATCTCGCCATCTATGCGGCTTAGTCTGACCTTAGAGAATCCATACTCGGTTATCTGGGGAAATATGGCTATTAGTTCCTCCCATTGCTCCTTTAGGGCTACTGTCTCTTCATCTAGGAACTCTACCGGGGTCTTCAGGTAAACTTTGAGTACCCCAGACTTAGGGTTAAACCTTAGCTCGGCTGAGACCTCTAGGGTCTCCTCTTGTCCTAAGTGCTGGAAAGATACTTCCATCATGGGGTCATTCTGGGGTAGGGTTGATACCCTTATTTAGTCAATATGAGCATTACTCATATTTGAAAGGTTTCGACAACCATCGAAATAGTTAGCCAATGCTTAGTCCGCCTCAGGTAACCCTAGTTGCTCCTCTAGGCTGCCTAGAACTATCTGTACCGAAACATTAGGCTCAGGCAATCCTTCTCTGTCCTGTCTGTCCCTGATAATCCTATTGGCTACATCTGCCCATTCCCTAAGCTCCCTGGATACCCTCAGAGAGTTCCCCTGTTGATACTGCTGATACAGGCTGTCTACTGTGTCACAGGCAATCTGAAGTAATCTTTCTTGTCTCTGGTCAGAACTCAGCCCAGACTCAGAGACTAACCTATCAACCTTAGTAGGTATCAATACCTCAGCATTAACCGCCTTGGGTACCTTTGAATGCTTGAAATGGTTATAAACATTCTGAGGGGTTACAGATACCCCTTGAGTCCCTAAGTAATCCGCAAGGGCTGAGGCAGGTAACCCCATAGCTACCCTTTGGTTAAACTCAGCCAACCTATCATGGTCTAATCGGCATATTAAACATTTCCTAGTTGCCATTAGCCTTAACCTCCTGTAACTGGCTGATTAACTCATCTAGACCATCTAGGAAGTTATCAGGCTCTAACCCTTGCAGGTATTCTAGGCAATCATGATAAGCCCTAGCCTCTGCCTTGGACATCCTAGCCAGCTTTAATATTTCCCTAATGACATCAGTTAGGGTTAACCCAGATGTAGCTGATAAACCCTCAAGCCATCTGCGATCGCTATCTGTTAGCCGAATAGTAACCCTGTTATCCTTAGCCATCTTAGTAATCTCCTTAGTAGTTTCTATAGGTATTTTGTCAGCCAAAGTAGTTGACTAAATATTCTTAGAAACTGATAAAACTTACCAGTATGACCAACCTAGAACAACAGATTGCAGACCTAGCCAAACAACAGATGGCTTTACAAGCCCAGAAGGATAAAGAGGAAGCCCAGAAGGCAGCCAAGAAAGCCTTTGAATGGAACTCAAAGGTCAAGTTGGTTAGATTCCTAGAACAGTATTTAGATGACCATATTAGACTAGGTAAACTGACTCCTGATATCTTCTTTAATGTCTACAGAAAGTATCGAGAAATCTACCAGGATTCTGATGACCAACTGAGTCTATTTGTATCTACAGTTATCAAGCTTATCAGTCATCCTTGGCATGGGGTTGAATGCAAGACAGCCTTCATTGGTAATGGGGGTTTATTGTACAAAGGTCAGACCTATGAAGACCCTCAGAAGTTATATCTAGAGATTGTCTTTGGTACCATTCTAGGGGAACTAACCAATGACCCTTTTGGTACTGATGTCTGGTTCTATGAGTTATTACAACTGCATTTTGAAGACCCTACAGCCTTTCCAGCTTATGCACAAATGGGGGAAGTCAAAACCAGAATATTACCCCTACTGAAGCGCATTGTTGACCTAGAGAAAACCTCTCAGGAGTTACCAGAGTTATCAGATTTAACTACTGATGATGCTTTGTATATCCAGAGTTTACTTAACTAGGTCTTAGGGTTCCCTATGGAACCTTTTAAACATTACTAAAGGACAAACAAATGATTATCAATAGTACAGAAGGCGCAGCCTTGGAAGTTAATATTGACCCTGAGTTACTCCAGAAGATTCAGGAGTTATCTGAGGAGTCTAGTACATCCCTAGATACTGTTGTTGAGGTTAGTTTATGGAAGATTATTCCTGAGCTTAGAAGACTTATTTCTGCCCAAAGTAGCTATGGGTTAGCCTATAAGGTCTCAGAGGCAGATAAGGTTAACCTATTGACTGAATAGGGGTATATAGTAAGCCCTTAAATATAACTAAGACCCCCTAGGTTTCCCTAGGGGTTTATTAATGTGTTTATATTAGGTAGGCTGAATACACTCTAAAATCAACTCATAGGTGGTACCATCTAGCTCATCTTTGGTTACTGTTATTTCAGGTACCCCTATTCTGTCCCAGCCCTCATCAGTCAGGTTAACAGAGAACTCAACAGCATTGAGAAAGTCATCTGTCTCATTACCATCGGCATCATAGCAGGTGATAAAGTCTATCTCACCCCCATATACTTCATATTCATCTAAGGTTAATGTTGGCATATTTGGTTAATATAGATACTTTGAAGCTTTAGCTTATATGTGGTTTCATCTACTATTTTAGTACTTCCTAGGGGTAGTGTCGAGCCTTAAAGGGTTATCTGATAAGGATTTAGAGTTATTGGGTACCCTTAGATAGCCTAGATTGCATAGATTACATCATATAGGGTTAACCCTTGGGCATTACCTCTAACATTACCTACATTACCTAGGGGGGTAATGGCTGTAACCCTTGTACTGCTTAGGTTTTACCCTGTTCATTACCTTATTACCTGTATTATGGCTAGAAAAACCCCTATGGATAACTGTAGACTACTTTTTAGAGAAAATAGAGGTAATAAGGTAATGGAAAGGCTGTAACCTATACCCTATAAGGTTTATAGGCATTACCTCAAAGGTAATAATGAGGTAATATGAGGTAATAAAAGGTAATGGATAACTAAAAAGCCCCTTGGTAGGGGCTAGGTTAACCTATTGATACTAGTGGGTTAGATATAAGCTTTCTTTTCTGTGTCTAAGTAAACCCAAGTAAATCTTTCAGGGTCAAACTTAGCTGGTGTTGGCTTATCCCCTGATGGCTTATGGTAGAGTTTTGTGGTCTTACCTAATGGAAAGAAAGCCTTCTGTTCATACCCTAACTGCTTAAGGCTGGTTAGAATAGCGGCTTTGTTTTTACCTTGGTTCTCATATCTAATACCCATAGCAGTCATAAGGTCAACTAACTGGAAAGCAATAGAGTGTTTCCCATTAAAAGTAGCCTTATCTAGAGTAGATTCTATTTGCTCATTCCAGCTACCTTCTACCATGTAATCATTGTTTCTAACCTCAGATGCCACTTGACTAGCTGGGCTAAGGTCTGTAGGATGACCAGCCATTAACTTATGGTAAGCAGTCGCCCATAACTGATCTATGTTTTCATCTAACCAAGCCAGGGGTAACTTCCAACCATCAGCCATATCAATAACCCAGAATCTTTTGTTACCTGTGTCATCTACTAGAAACTGCGCCTTATTGGTTGTTCCTATAAATACTGTAACCCTTGGGGTAACTGACATTTCATCAGCTTCTTTATATTTAGGTGTGTACTTGTCTACAGTAGTCGATAGCTGCTGCTTAAGAATGCTGGCTTCCTTACCCTTAAACAGGCGATCGCATTCAGCTAACTCCATAATCCAAGTCCTAGTACATAGCCTGATAAAGTCCATATCAGAAGTACCTGAGGGTAACTCAGTTCCCCAGAACTTAGCCAACTTATTAACAAAGGCAGACTTACCAGCATCCTGGTCACCTTTTAGAATCAAGGCGCGCTTCATGTAGCAACCAGGGTCTAAGGCTCTCTTAACTGCCCCACATAACCAAGTTGTAATCATCTCTTGGGTTAAGGAGTCATCAGTACCAAATAAGACCTGACCTAGACTATCCCATTCGGGTAGAGGGGTAAGTAAAGGAGTACCAAAAGCCCCTTCCTGATACCTCATTTCTCCATCATCATCAGGTACTCTAACAGTAAACTGCTTTTTACAGTTATCTAAATATCTCTTTACTGGCTGGAACTTTTTATCTTCTAGTAGCATCTCTAGCTGTCTATCATAGAAGCCCTCAGAGGTTCTAGGTCTAGCCATTTCTAATACCTTCTCTAACCTAGCTACTAACCTACCCACAGTAGTAGACTTACCCTCATAGTAAGCAGTACCAGCCCAGGCATCCTGTTCTATATTTGATGAATATACAGCCTCAAACACTTGCCAGAAAGCAAAGGCTTTATCTTTAGCGCCTTCAATGTAACCCTTGGCTAACTTCCTAGCTCTACTAGAGTTATTCCCTGCTTTAGGATCAGAGAACCTAGCCTTATCCGCGCCTAATGGTACATCAGCACCAAAGAAGTCTACAGTACCTAACCAAGCTAGTAACTGCTTACCTTTGGCGCTATCATCTTCATCACCAAAACCATCAAAGCTTGACTGAATACCATTAGATGTGCTATAATCTGACATATATTTCCTTTGGGCATCTGCCCTAATGTGTTTAACTTGAATACTTGGTCTTAAGGGTCTACTAGCTGCTAACTGGTTGACCCTATTTGGTTTATTTGGGCTGTAAAGGTAACCCCATCGCGGTCAGTCTCACATACTCAGAGACACTGAAACCAGCCTTAGCTGCATTAGCCTTAATGAGTGCTAGTTCACTAGCTGATATTTTGATGTTTAGTTTGTGTGGTTTAGTAATCATGGGGTAAACCTCCTAGTCCCTACTCTTATAAACTGTCATTTTCTAGAGTCAAGCTAAACCCTAACCAAATAATCAGGGTTTCAGCCATTGGCATAGAGTAACCACTGATGAGTATCAGAGAGCCATAGAAGATATTCAATGGAATATTAAAATACTAACCATTGGATTTTGTTATGGTTACCATAGACTAAACTCTATGCCACCTTAAGTAGTCTCTAAGGGTTACCGCAGGGCTTTTATCTGCCCCTGTAGTGCCTCTAGTTGTGCCTTTATGTCTTCCAGGGTTACCGGGGTTTCTGGTTGGTTCCCTAGATAGTTACTGATGGCATCTATGATGAACTGGTGTTTACTGATACCCAAGTGAAGCGACTGGGCTTTTATCTGGCTGTCTAGTTCTTCAGGAAGTCTTAACAGGAAAGCTTGCTTAGTAGTAGCCATTTAGTAATACTTCTTTCCTATGTGATACCACCATAATATCACAGTATTACTACTAGTGGCAAGAGATTTCAGGTAACTTTTATTACTGGGTTAACCTATTTGGTTTTTAATATGACCTACTTAGTTATAGGGTTAGAATAATGACTGCAACTACTTAAACTTTTATGCTAACCAAAATACTATGGGGTTTATTAGGAGTCTCCCTAAGCCTAGCCAGTGACCCTGTTAATGCTAGAACTATTTGGCTACCTGGGGCTACTAATGAAGGTGCTAGGTTATCCATAGAAACTACCCCTCAGCCTACTTATAACTCAACTACTGGGTTAACTCATTTCACTTATGGTATTCAGGATAGCCAAGGGTACAGAACAAACAATGCTAGTACATGGTGGTGCTATAAGGGGCTTTTAAGAAGGAATCCTAAGTTTCAGGTTGAGGGGTTTAATAAGGTACCCATTGGTTGGTTAGTGGATAGCTTAGAAGATGCAGGGGAGACCCCTATAGTTACTGCTGATTCTGAGGCTTCCATTAATCTCTTAAGGGCTATTTGTAAGGTAGTAGAGTGACACCAGATAAACTAAAAACCCTCTAGGGGTTAACCAGAGGGTCTTAAGGATTATTTAATATTGTTCTTAGCTTTCCAGGCTGCCCTTAACTCGCCATAGGTAGGCTTGTATTCTGCTGGTTTCTGTTCCTGTCTTCTCTTTAGGACTTCTAGGAGCCTGGCTTGCTGTTCAGGAGTCAACAGATGCCAGATATTATTCTTATTCATAACCCCTTAGCCTCTAAATACTTAGTTAACTTATCGATAGCCCTGGTGTTCTCATCAACAGCCTTATTAAGCTTCTCAAGGGTCAAGCTTAGGTCTACTGGCTGGGACTGCTTGAGAGACAAGGTACCTGATTTGGGCTGCCATAGAGATATTATTGCGGGCAGCCAAGTCTTGTAACTGGGTATAGAGTTCATCATTCAGGGTAACCTTTAAGGATTTGATAGACATAGGAGGCAATCAAGGCTTACTACCTTATTAAGTCAACTTGACCCTAAAGATACCCCTTGACTATCAGTTTGACTATCAAGTTACCCTAGTTTAGTTATTTGAGATTACCTTAGAAGGCTGAAAGCCTTAAGGCGGCACCCGGATTTGAACCGGGGGATGGAGGTTTTGCAGACCTCTGCCTTACCACTTGGCTATGCCGCCGCGTTTGACCTTATCTATATTAACAAGATTCTAGCTAAAAGGCATCCTCTGTTTGGAGAAATTTCTGGGTTTGAAGACAATCAAGCAGAAATTAAGTTTTTGTACTTAGAGCGATCGCATGACTTCAGAGAAACCCTGCGAGGAGCGATCGCGTCTTACTGTTATAATTTCACTTCATCAGCAAAACTTTTCCAACGGACAAAGTGAAATGGCCCTGCAACAGATCCCCAAAGATGTTCGTCGGTTTCTGGATCTCGTCCCCGATCAAGGCTCATAAATGTTTCTTCGTTGATTTCAAATTCATTATCGAGATAGGTTTTTTGCCCCTTGCGAAAGACAATACAACCTTTCCCTGGTTCAACTTTACCTTTGAAGCTATTGCCAGTCCATTCGACAATCATGTCACAGCCTGGTAACTTTTCTATGTCATCAATCTTTAAGGTGGCAAGTTTTTCGAGATCGCGGGAAGCACCGTAAAAGTTTTTTTCTTCTTTAACAGTGTAATTTTCGATGTGAATGCGATCGCCTACAGTAACTAACTTCAATACCCGCAAGCGATATGGGTCATAGAGCGCATAATCATAAGCTTGTTCCAAAAACAAACTCGCCCCTGATAAAAATTCGACAGGTAGGGGACGCATACACACACGAATATGGGCATAAAGAGGTGGGTTGTCAAAAGCTTGTTCTTGATTGCTAAAGTCAGCTGCCATCCAGCGAGCTAAGGTAGCAATGTCCGTAGAGTGAGTCATTACAGATAATCAAATAATTGCTATAAAATCCTCTTGAAGTATTTTAAGGCTTCATGCTTGTTATTTGGGGTTTGGTGTTGGGGAATGGGTAATGGGAATTTCTCCCCTGCTTCCTCTGCTTCCTCTGCTTCCTCTGCACCCCTGCGTCTTCATCCCCAATTATCTGGGAGAATTGCGATTGCTTTATGCGTCCATCAAACTGGTAGTTTAGGTTAGGGGTTAGGAGATTAGCAGTTGAAAATGAAAGAATGTCGCTACAGCAAGCATTGTGACTGGAGTAAAAGCTTAATGACTCACCATGTAAATTACTCCCAGCCAAGTCAAGTATCTATGCTACGTCTCTTAAGTGTAATTGTAACTACGGCTATACTTTGGCAGTTTAGCGGCTCGTTGACTTTGGCGCAGAACCAAAAGCCGAAACAGCCAGATAAATTTCCGCCTAGTCCGTTAGAAAATATTGTCCCCGATCCCTTACTATCACCTTTGGGTGATCCGACGAAGTTGACTCCTGCACAACTACAACAGCTAGAACCGCAAATCGATCAGTTAAATCAGGAAGCTGCGGCTAAGTTACAAGCTGGAGATTCGGTAGCAGCATTTGAACTTTGGAATCGAGAATTACGTTTACGCCGCTTGTATGGTTCATTAACAGAGGTGCAAGCATTGTCACGGGTAGGAGGAATAGCGTTTAATCAAAATAATCGCGAAGAGGTGCAATTTATTACCCAACGCTTGCAAGCTATCCAACAGCAAGCCCTGTCTCAGCCACTACTTGATTTACAATTATTGCGATCGCTTGGTGGCGCTTATGAACAAGTGCGATCGCCTAAACAAGCTCTAGAGGTTTATAATCGGCTTTTGGCAGTAGTTCTAGAACAAAAAAATACTACTGCTATCATTGATGCGCTCAAAAGCATTGGCGAAGTACATCTGGCTTGGTTCGATTATCCTCAAGCCGCAACTACTTACCAACAACTGTTAAGTTTAGCGACTGCTCAAGGTGATAAATTAAACGAAGTCGCATATTTGCAAGAGCTAGCTTATATATACGAACAGGGTAAAGACTTCCAACAATCCATAAATATACTTAACAGGCTAGAACAAGTTTACACTACTGAGAATAATACTAGTCCATTACCCAAATTAAAATTGGCGATCGCTTCTAATTACCAAGCATTAGCCAAGGAAAATCCCGCTTTACTACCAGAAGCATTTAAAAACTATCAACAAGCATATACTACAGCTTGGGAATTAGAGCAATATGTCGATGCTGGTGAAGCTTTGCAGCAGTTAATTGCGCTGTACCGTTCTCAAGGTCAAATTAACGATGCCTTGCAAACTAGCCAAATTTTAATTGAAGCACAAACAAAAGCTAGTAATTTTTACGGCATGATGCAAGCATACGACCAAATAGGGCAAATGTATGTTGAGAGCAAACAGTACCCTCAAGCACTAGGCGCTTTTCAAAAAGGCTTAGAATTAGCCCAACAACTTAAGTATGATGAAACATACTTTACTCAGCAAATTGAAAAGCTACCGAAGGCGAATTGATTTTGTCATTTGTCATTTGTCATTTGTCATTTGTCATTTGTCATTTGTCATTTGTCATTTGTCATTTTTCATTGGTAATTGGAATCAACAATTTCCCCCCTGCTTCCGGTTTCCTTTCCCCTTTCCCCTTTTCCCCTTTTCCCCAGTCCCTAGTCCCTACTTCACCCGCAATTTCAATGTTGCAGTTGTATTCGCATCTACTTTTTGCTTTTCCCAAAGCATGGGGTGGTATTCAATTTTGCGCCAGGGGTCAATCATGTCTGTGTAGTGGGTGTGGAAGGCGTGACCTGATTGACCAGGGGTATGAATGGCTACGGAGTTATCGAGATTTTTTAAATCTACGACCATGCGGAGGGAGGGAATATCTGTCACCTCAAAAGATTTATTTGCTTTCCAGCGGTTAGCGTTCACTGTTTCCCCGTTTCCAGCAGTGGGAAATGCGCCACGATTAAATAAAGCCTCAATGGGTGCTAAGCCAGATTTACCCAAGGTAGCATTCCGAAAAGTCACCGTATGTAAATCACCCCAGTTCCAGGATTTAGGGTCTTTACCTTGAAGGCGTTCGAGTTCATCTACAGCTTTGGTGAAGGACTGGCGGAGAATTTCGTCGCGGTTTTCTACTTTGGGAGTGTTGCGGTTGTCCCACCAGCTACTATTGGGCTTTTTGACAAGATTTTTCACCACAGCATACCAGCGATCGCCGCCATCGGGAAAATATTCTGGGGGTAATTGATCGTGGAAGGTTTCGGCTAGTAAGTGTTTCCAGAAGACTTCAAATAAAGCTGCTGCGGGCGATCGCATTTCTAGCTGTAAGTTCCAATCTAGTAGCAGCTGTTTGGCGGCTTCGTATCGTGGATTATTTAGGGAAAGATTATTGAAGAAAGGTACTAGGGTTTGGGCATTTAAATTCTGGTTGTCACCCTGAATCAACTCTACATCCAGTAAGGAGAGAATTTGCTGTGATTTGGCAATCATCTCCACAATGCGCTGGGCGCGGTAGCCATAAACCCAATCTGTAGTAATTAAATAAGGATAATTATTTTGTACTAAGTTGTTTGCGGTAGCAATATAACCTTGGGGTGGGTTAAAACTTGTGGGTAGTTGCTCAAAGTCAATATAGCCTTGCCATTCGTATGCATCTGTCCAGCCAGGAACAGGATAGCGTCCCTTACCTTTAGCCCTGATAGGGAATTTACCAGGCATCTGGTAGCCAATGTTGCCATCAACATCAGCATAAACAAAGTTCTGGGCTGGGACATCAAAGTTCTCTACGGCTTGGCGAAACTCTTGCCAATTTTGAGCGCGATTAATTAGGGGAATGGCGTATCCCAGGGTGGAAGGTTCTAAAGCTGTCCAGCGTAGGGCTACAGCATATTTTGGCGGAACTTCTACGCCACCTTTTGCCGGAAACTTTTGAAGTTTAGCGGAAACATCTGAAAGAATTGGCCCATGTCTGGTGTAGCGTACTGTTTGG
The DNA here is from genome assembly GCF_014696615.1 of Nostoc linckia FACHB-104. Lineage (GTDB taxonomy): Bacteria > Cyanobacteriota > Cyanobacteriia > Cyanobacteriales > Nostocaceae > Aulosira > Aulosira linckia_A. Next base: position 159,597 of record NZ_JACJQJ010000003.1, read on the forward strand.
ACAATTGGCTTACTTCCCGCAACTTGAATTGTCTCCTGTACGAGTTGCATATCTACCCATTTCCCATTTACCTCATATTGGTTAGGGTTTGCAGGGTTGATTTTCTCAATATACAAATCCATCACATCCGGTTCAACATTGGTGACACCCCAAGCAATGCGATCGCTATGACCGATAATTACTCCTAGCATCCCCGCAAAGGAAAAACCCGTGACGTTGTAAGGACATTCACTATTTTTAGGCGTACAGTGCAAACCGACTTCATACCAAATCGAAGGCATTTGTACTGCTAGATGGGGGTCATTTGCTAATATGGGCTTGCCTGTAGTGGTGCGAGAACCAGATATTACCCAATTATTAGAGCCTATACCTATTGCTCTTGAGCCAATCAACTCTTCTAAAGCCTTCATAGGTTGGGTAATTGTGGCTAAGGCTTGGGTAATGGGTAATTGAGAGTCTGTAATATGAGCAGCAATTAATTGTGTTTCGTCAAAATCATCCTGTTCGCCTGTTTTGCGTTTTTGCGAATCAGGTAAGATGACTGGTAAATCTTGAGGGTATGGGGGAAATAGTTCTTCTACCTGAGCCAAATTTAAGGTTTTCAGTAAAATGGTACGTTCAATTTCGCGCTCAAAGTTCCGCCCCAAGTCGTAAGCCATGACTTTACCCCAGGTGAGAGAGTGGAGCATTTGCCAAGGTTCTGGCTTGTATCCTGGATTAAGTAATTTCAGCACAGCATATTCTAAACTGATAGCACTACCTTGATGCTCTGCTAAATAAGCATTTACTCCTTGGGCATAAGCTGCCAAATATCCTTTCATCTCTGCATTGGCTTGTTGGATTTCTTGCTGCGCTACCCTAGCCCAACCCATTGTCCGCAGATATTTGTCAGTAGTTACCTGAGAAGATCCAAACATTTCTGCTAGTCGCCCAGAACCAATGTGTCGCCAAAAGTCCATTTGCCAAAAGCGGTCTTGGGCGTGGATATATCCTTGTGCCATAAATAGATCGTGGGAATTAGTAGCATAAATGTGTGGTATTCCCCATTGATCTCGTTGGACTGTTACCTCAGCCTTCAGCCCCGCAAGTGCGATCGCTCCATTTTCTTTGGGAAAGGATTGCTTTACAGTATAGGTGGCAAATCCTACTATTAATAAGCCAAATAATAATAGTAAGATAATTGTCTTTTTGAGTAGCTTTTGCAACCAAATCTTCTTGGCTCTTCTCATTGCGCGGGCCGTAGCATATTTTATGAAACCATCGGACATTGTACTGCTTAGAGCGCGCTATTTATTCTCTAGACACAAGATTTAGATTTAATTGTTCCAAGATTAGTGTTGTCAAGAAGATTTTTACATCTCATCTCTTCCCCTTGGTGGTCTGAGATTGTTACCGATTACTAGCACCCTGAAAACGCAACTACAAAACTTAATCCTTTATTGCTCACCTCGGCTAAAATTTCTGATGGCATTTGCCAAAGCAGACTATTTTGAGATTCACATAGCCTTAATTCTATGGCTGGAATAGCATAATTTCTATCTTTAACCAATATCTTCTTTTAGTATCACCTTCTCATTGACTATACTGAGTTCATTAATTGATTGTACTGGTTGTATAGCAGTTAGATGTAATGACACTTGTGCCCCTAATTTCCGTAAACAGGTGAGTGTATCAATTGTGCTGAAATTGAGATTGCTGAAACTATCTTTAGAGGCTTTGACTGAGATTAAGTTAGTTGAAATATGCTTTTTTGTGTTGAAGTCCAATTTTTGCACAAAGCCATTAAATACAACAAAATCTAGGTGTTGACCTAGATCTGCTGCAAAAACTTCGCTAATTGTTCGTAAAGTAATGGCAGCTATTATATTTTGATATAATTCCTCAATTTCTCTTAACGTTCTCGGAATACCATAAATCTCATCTTTCCCACCATCGTACCTGACTTCTGCAATTGTAGGAATAATTTTCCAAGTCGGGAGTTCATAATCAATTACTAGTTGTTTTGCTGCCGAGAAATAAGCCACTTGAAATTGCTGAGGAAATGCCACCTTGTCTTCGTCTGTATAGGATATGTATTGCAAATCCTCTAAGGATGGATATTCTGACCTTTCTAATACCATTTCATTGTAAAGAACTACAGCAGCTTCGGCTCTAGCCTGGTAAGCTTCCTCTAATTCATCTACCTCTGCATTGCGCTTTTTAGTTTCTAAAATGGCAGTATGTTTATGCCATTCGTAATTAGCTTTTAAGCGCTCTAGTGATAATTGACGACTGGTTTCTCTTTCTTCGTATTCTTGTTTAGCAATTTGATAGTTTGATTCAGCCTTTTGCAGTGCCTTCTGATATCTTCGCTCTAAAAAAGGTAACCGTTGTGTCAACCAATGAGGTAAAGAATGTGGTTTGTGAAATTGTGGTTGTGGGGATGCAATGGATAATTGCTGTGGTGTTTCCATTGCGGGAAATGTATCTCGAATTCGTAAGTTGTCAAATGAAATTGTATCTTCTACTGTCAGAGTATGCTCTAGGATAGTTTGCAACTCACCGATCCAATCTGCGATTTCTGCATTAATTTCATCAACATCATTTAATCGCTGTTCTAAATAATTTAGCCCACTTTGTTTTTTTCTTGGCTGTAACAATTTGTGGGATTTTTGGGCGGCGCGTTTTTTTGCTATTTCCGCCTCTCTATGAGCGCGCGCACATTGCTTAGCACTATTTTTCATCAACTGAGATGGTATATTTCGTTTCATCTCTAGCAACTCCTGATGTCTGGGTTCATAAAAACTTTTATGCTAGCAAGATACATTTTATTTGCCCTCATAGTACTTAACTATTGATTTTGGCTGTGACTATAAATAATCATGCTAGCGTGACAAAGAGAAACCAACAATATATATTCAAGATTGCTTTTCAGTGAAAATACTGAAAATTTATCTATTAAATTATTGGGCAAAAAAATTGTAGGAGCTAGTCTATGTTCTTAAACGTTGGTTGATATTGCTACCTAGATTTCACAATTTTTTTACTCTAAAAACAGAATATTTTATGTAACTTTTCTAACTGTATAAAAACGAAAAAACCTCCAACAAAAATTTATATTATGTCTAGATCAATACAAGTTGATTGTCAGTAAAGGATGAATCATGAGCATAACCACCCTGAAGCTTATAACATTGGGTGACAGTGAGCTATTTAATTTATTCTATAGGCATATAGCTATATACAGTTGCAAATAATAAACATCTTAATTGTTGCTGTAATATTTCTTAGAACTTAACTAGATGTGTACTGAGATAATTTTTGCAACTCCGACTTGAAGATAGTTAAATTTCATACTAAATTTGCACCTTTATGTGTCAGTGCTAATTTCTTAGCAAAAGTATTGATCAGTCGTAGAGTATTTTTTGTCAAAAAAATACTAATAATGACAAATATTATGTGATCGCTATCCTATAAAATCCCTCCAATTTTCGATGTAACTTTCTTAACGTGACTAATACCAAAGAGGGAAACTCGCTATATATCGCGCCTCCGAGAATATACTGCAACTTTCTCACTCCTTTAGGTCTCAGCATAACTGCGTGACACTGTCCCTGACTTTTGATCAGTAACCCATAGAACATGATATTAGACTGATATTAGATATTCACTACAAAAATTACGGCATCCGCCAAAATCGCTAAAATAATTTCTATGACAATCTTCCGCAAAAGGTAAAATAGCGAGAATTAGTTTATTAGCTGCGATCGCTGGAGGTCATAAATGGGATTAGCTGGGGTGAGAATTGTGTTGGTAGAACCAGCTGGGCCCATGAATGTCGGTTCAATCGCCAGGGTAATGAAAAATTTTGGCTTGCATCAACTACTAATCGTCAATCCCCAATGCGATCGCCTGTCTAAAGAAGCAATGAAAATGGCGGTTCATGCCAAAGAAATCTTACAATCTGCCGTGGTGGTGGCAACATTGCCAGAAGCTTTACAAGGATGTGTGCGGGTAATAGCCACCGCAGGAAGAGTTAGCAGTTGGGAAACGCCTTTAGAAAATCCCCGCACTGCACTTCCTTGGTTACTCGAAGAACCAGAAAAGCCAGTGGCGCTGATTTTTGGACGGGAAGATCGGGGATTAAGCAATGAAGAATTAAATTATGCTCAAAGGTTCGTTACTATTCCTAGCAATAAAAATTATCAATCTTTAAACTTGGCTATGGCCGTAGCTGTTTGTTGTTACGAACTGGCGCAATCTACAGAGCAATTAGAAAATCAGCCTCCCCTAGCCACAGAACTCGCACCCTGGGAGATGCTGGAAGCATATTACCAACAATTAGAATCTTTAATGCTGAAAATTGGTTATCTTTACCCCCATACCGCAGCCAGCCGGATGGAAAAATTTCGCCAATTATATAATCGTACACAGCTGCAAACTACAGAAGTAGCGATGTTACGGGGAATTTTGCGGCAGGTAGAATGGGCACTGACAAATGCTAGCGATCGCAAAAACTGCGATTCGTAGATTAACATATACCCATTACTCCCCCCAAAATAGATAATATGGCCTAAACTAAACACAAAAATGCTACTTAGTGGCAAAAAGTGATGTCTGTATTTCAGTGCTTGAGAAGAAATTTTTGGTTTGGGAGTTGGCATAAACAAGTGTATTGGGTCGCAAGGAGTAGCCGTGTCAGAATCGATTGACAAACAAATACCTTTCTCGCGGCGTGAACCCAGAAACCGCCGCCAACGTCCACGCAAAGTCCAAAAGGTGGAACAAAAGAAGGCAAAAGTGCCTAGCCAAAAGCGTGCTGGCGCAAAAGAAGTTCCAATAACGCGTGTAACAAATAGTAACAGTTATTCGCCAATGGTGGCTAGCGGCTCTAGATCCAAGGCAGGATTAGTGATGCCAGCAGCAGTCAAACCCATACCTAGAAACAAGGTAGCCACTCCTCAGACACAACCCAACACTGTGAAGTTAAAGACAGTGCGGGTAAACCAGCATGGGGTGGCAAAAACTGTGGTGCGATCGCGCAAGACGCGTTTAAAGCCAATGGCCAGAACCCTGCTATATACCTTACGACTGTTAATCGTAGGTGTTGGTATTGGTGCCATTATGGGTACGGTGTTATCTATATTAGATCCAGCTTCGCGGATGACTCCCACTTCTTCATCCTCATCTAATACCAACGCGGGACAAACCCAACCTACCCCCAATGCTGGAACACCCTCCGGCTTATCTTTATCACAAGAAATTCCCTCATTAAAAACTGCTGTGCAAAACCTGGCGGCTGCAAACCCCAATCTTACGCCAGGGGTGCTGTTGGTTGATTTAGATACGGGTTCCTATGTAGATATTAATAGTTCCGCCAGTTTCCCCTCAGCTAGTACCATTAAAATCCCCATCTTGGTAGCCTTTTTCCAAGATTTAGATGCAGGGAAAATCCGGCTAGATGAAATGCTGACTATGCAGCAAAGTATGATTGCAGGCGGCTCCGGAAATATGCAATACAAGCCGGCGGGAACGCAGTACACGGCTTTAGAAGTCGCGACTAAAATGATTACCATTAGCGACAACACAGCAACAAATATGCTGATTGCGCGCTTGGGAGGAATAGAAGCACTTAACCAAAGGTTCCGCAGTTGGGGTTTAACAACCACAGCCATTCGTAATCAACTCCCTGATTTACAAGGAACAAATACCACCAGTCCCAAAGAATTAGCCACATTGATGGCGATGGTAAATCAAGGGAACTTGGTGAATATGCGATCGCGCGATCGCCTACTCGATATCATGCGCCAAACTGAAAGAGACAATTTGCTCCCATCCGGTTTAGGCACAGGCGCTACTATTGCCCATAAAACAGGCGATATTGGTACCATGCTGGCAGATGCTGGTTTAGTTGATATTCCCACTGGTAAGCGCTACATAGCCGCAGTCATGGTACAGCGTCCCAATAACGATGGGCGTGCGGAAAAACTGATTAGCGCCATTTCTCGAGCAGCTTACCAACAATTTAGCCAAAATGGTGCTATCCCCAATGTGACAAGTAGTCCTACACCAACCACTGGTTATCAGACTCCAGTCATGTCACCCTCTGCAGTCAATAGTGGTGGAAACACTGTACCCGTAATGCCTAATAACGGCGTTAACAATGTACCAATGATGCCCAATAATGGGGGTAATGTATTACCAATGAATGGTTATCCAGCTCCGGTTATGGCTCCTTACCCAAATGGTATGGTAAATCCTATGCCACCGAATACTGGTTATCCATATCCAGTGATGAATCCCCAATATTACCCACCGAGATAAGGCAGGGGGCAGGGGGCAGGGGGCAGGGGGAAAATAATTTTTCTGTTTTTTGGGCGAATACAGGAGTTATCGGTTATTTTTAGACGAATATGTGATTGGGCCGCAGCCACAAAGGTTGTGGTCTGTCATTTGGTGTTTGTAGGTTTTTATACTAATTATTGTGAATTCGGCAATATATTTAAACCTGCAAACCCAGACAGGACTTACGCAACTATTAAACCAATCTTTTGGTTTAACAGTCAACAGTCAAGGGTCAAGGGTCAAAAATTCAGGTTTTTTGGACTTTTGACTTTTGACTTTTGACAGCCTCAACGAAAAAAATGTGACACTTGCGTAAGTCCTACCAGATAAAACCTGAGGTTCTTAATTACGAATTACGAATTACGAATTACTGAACACCGCTGAAGACTGAAAATAAATGAAGAATACTCATCAAAAGGATGAAGTGTGAAAACTGATGATTTCTAATCTTCATCCTTTATCCTTCATACTTTTTAATTCTTCATTTAAATATGGAATCAACAACACCTTCTATCCAATTTTTTGCGGGAATTTTTGAAGAACTGAGTAATGTTAGCTTGCGGCGTGAAGTTCGCACAGGTAAACGCATAGTAGTAATGTTTTTTGAAAAACTACAAGCTTTGGAAGGGTTTAATAGCTTTACTAAACCATCTTTAAATTCATTACGTTTAACGGATGAAGAAGGCGAAGTTAATGTGACTCCTTCTTCTACTCGCTTCATTTTTGGTGGTGATGAAGGCGATGAATTACAGCGAGTGGAATGTAAATTTGAAATTGAGCAAGATGAACATTGGGAAAGATTTATGCGTTTTATGCACCGCTATGCTGAAGCCAATGGTATGGAATATGGTGAACGTTAACTTAAATTAACATGAGCCAAGTAGGGTGTGTTACGGCTATGAAAGGATTTGGGACACAGAGACAATGAAATTTAGCCGTAACGCACCATCCATGCGGCGGTGCGTTAGGCGCTAGGATAGTTATTTAGTGACAAATCATCTTGGCAATAAGCGCCTAACACACCCTTGTATATTGAAAGAAGTGGTAGACCGTCACACCCTTGGTCATATTAGACCGCTTTGTAGCATGGGTCACCACAACAATCTCCTAGACAGAACTCGAACAGTCGCCAGGGTCAAAGCTTTAAACACTGATAATTAAAGTATACAGTCCGCATCAGGCAAGGATGAGTGAAATCAAGGAGATGTAAATAAAACAGGGTACACAAATTTTTTGAGAGTTAAAAATGGAAAACATCTCTGTCTCTCAGTGGGTAGGTATTGATGTGAGCAAAGCGACTCTTGATGTTTATATCCGTCCAATGGGTAAAGCATTGAAGGTTGGTAACACAGTTTTAGAAATATCTAATCTCATCGAGCAACTAAAATTATACGATTTAAATCTTATCGTACTCGAAGCCACAGGAGGATTAGAAACAGAACTGGTAATTCAATTACAGGCAGCACTTTTACCAGTGGCATTAATCAATCCCCGCCAAGGGCGAGATTTTGCTAAAGCGACAGGTCGATTAGCAAAAACAGATGCAATTGATGCACAAATATTGGCACATTTTGGGGAAGCAATGAAACCCCAAATCTTAGCAATTGAGAGTGACAGTGCACGTCAATTAACTGAATTAATAAGTCGCAGACGACAACTAGTTGAGATGCAGACTGCTGAAAAAAATCGCCATGCGCGTGCTCGTGGTAAAGCTTTGGCAGATATTGACGCTCATATTGAATATCTTGAAGGTCGTCTCAAACAACTTAATCAAGAAATTGAAGACTTGACACGAAGCAATCTTGAATGGATTGATAAAGTTAATTTACTCAAAACTACTCCTGGGATTGGTCAAGTTATTTCTACAACCTTAGTTTCTGACTTACCAGAACTAGGAAAGCTAACTGCTAAACAAATATCTCGTTTAGTTGGTGTTGCACCGATTAATCATGATAGTGGTCAACACAAAGGTAAGCGGATGATTCATGGTGGTCGTGCCCATGTTCGTGCAACTCTTTATATGGGTGCTGTTGTTGCTATGCGTTACAATCCTGTGATCAAAGCTTTTTACGAGCGTCTTGTTGAACGTGGTAAATCCAAAAAACTGGCCCTGACTGCTTGCGTTCATAAAATGTTAGTCATTTTAAATGCAATGGTTCGGGATAATTTACCTTGGCGTGTAACTGACAACTTACAACCGATTGTCAACACTTGAGATTACAATCCTTTTTATACAATGCTAGTTCACGAGAATTGGCGAACGCTGACGATTTTATGCGATCGCTCTGTGCGGGATAAATTTTTCATGCTCTCTTTTTCCACCACGAGAAATCCAGCAACTGGGGAAGATTCAGCGGCGAAGCGGAGTGGCTGGTGCGGGCTGCAACCATCTTGACCAAGAGCCACAAGTCTTTTTGCCCGTACCAGCCACCGCTGAATCTAGCGTAGCGTTCCCCAGTTGCGTCAATGTTAATAGTCGCGCTTTTTTGTTAACGTTCGCTTGACATTCAAGACAGTCGCTACAGTGATTTCTTTATAAATAACCTTTTCAATCTTTGATGCAACTATCAAACTTTTTGATATCGCATTCCTGGGAGTTGCGATACTAAACCCATCAATTCTAGTTGTAATAAGGCACTGGAAACTGAACCAGCATCCATGCCAGTTTTTTGAATAATAAAATCAAATGGTAAAGCATCAGAAGCGATCGCATTGATTACCTGTTGCAGTTCTGGTGCTAAATCTGGCAAACTCAATTGCTGGGGTGCTGATGATTCTTGCAATACATCGATTTGTGGTATTGCTCCCAGGGTTTTTAAAAGTTCGTCTAATTCTTTGAGAATTATTGAAGCGCCTTGACTAATTAATTTTAAGCAACCTTGGGATGGGTAATCGTCAATTCTCCCAGGTAAAGCGTAAACATCTCTACCAAAATCATTAGCGTAGGTAGCTGTAATTAACGCACCTGATTTGATTGGTGCTTCGATAACTAAAATGGCGCGACTCAAACCTGCAATAATCCGATTACGCCTCGGGAAGTGACTGCGATCGGGTGGAGTTTTAGCGGGATATTCACTGACGACTAATCCCGCAGTCAAAATCTGCTTGTAGAGTTCCCGATTTTTGGGTGGATAGATGATATCAACACCTGTACCTAAAACTGCGATCGTTCTCCCACCAGCTTTAATTGTAGCGGCATGGCTTTCAGTATCAATGCCCTCAGCCATTCCCGAAACTACTGTAAAACCATTTTTGGCTAAGGCTGTGCTAATTTGGCGAGTCCAACGGATGCCATAATCTGAAGGTTGACGAGTCCCAACAATCCCCACTAAAGGTTTATTTCCCTGATTTTCTTGCAATTCCACTTCACCGCGATAGTACAAACAGGCGGGTGGACTGGGTGTTTCTAATAGCAAGCGGGGATAATCTGTATCTGCTGGTGTCCAAAAATGGGGGTTTTCTTCTTGGTGCTTAAGCAATAATTGTTCTGGCTGCAAACGCGATCGCTGTTTGACTACTTTTTCTAAAGTCTGAAAACCAAAACCCTCTACCTGCGACAATTCCGCCGCCGTCGCTTTCCAAGCTATAGCCAGCGTACCAAAATGCTGCTGCAAACGCCGCAGAAATACAGGGCCAATCCCAGAAATTTGCGACCAAGCTAACCAATACGCACGTTCTTCTCCCACTTTCTCATCCTCACAGCCTTGGTTAGAGTATTCCCAATTTCGGCTGAGATGTTAATGGGGAATGGGAAATGGGAAATGGGGAATGGGAAATGGGGAATGGGGAAATATCTATTTTGACTCTTGACTCTTGACCCTTGACCAATGACCAATGACAAATAACAAATGACAAACCCCAATTTAAGCCTTCCAATTGAAAAATTGTGCATAAATATATGCGATCGCTTCATCTAAGACTGTCCGTACGCCTTGGCTGTAACGCCACCATTGCTGGGGATTGTAGTCTTTGTTTGTAGATGCGATCGCGCCTACTTGAGTATGAGGAGTTAATACTTTTTGAAATAGTAACCAGCTTCTACGAGTATGAGCATCCCAAGAGAATAGATTGATTGATTCTCCTTTAAACTCTGAATTGGCTAACCAGCGACTAAATTCGTTAGCAGATGCATAGCTACGATCCTTAATTACATAAGGCGCAGGAACAGCTATCACTTTCTCTGGTGCTACACCTAATTTTTTTAATGTGATTGCGGCTAAGTCAGCAAAGCTTTTATATTCGCTTAAATAACTTCCTTGCTCTAATGTTCCGCCTGTGGTGATAATTTGGCGATAATTCCCCCGATTAAATTCAGCGATCGCCTCTTGGAGTGCATAATCTGGTACCCATCCTTCCACTACCAAGATTTTTGCTGATTTGATAGGAGCATTGACGGCTAGAAATGGATGTATATGAGTAATTGCGAAAAATAGTAAAGCCGCAACTAGCGCGATCGCAATTATCCATCCCTGAACCGTCAAAACCCATAATTCTTGGCGTTTAATTAATCGGATTTTGGGGAGTTTTAATCTCTGACGATTTTTTCTCTTCTGCATTAAGCCTTATTTGAACGCTGCTGTTTCAAATAAGTAAACACAGATTTATCACCAATATCCGCAGGAATTGCTTGCACTGTTTTCCGCAATGCAAATACTAAAAATAAAATTGCCCAAATTCCCAGTAAAACCTGTTCTGCTTGAATTGGCAAAATTCCTACCAAATGCCCTAACAACAACAGTGGTACTGTAAAAGTTAATATCTTAGTCTCTAAGCGATTGAAGCAAAAAGCTTCTTTGAAATAAATACCTGTCAGTGCTACAAAGGTAAATCCAATACCGAATAGGGTAAGAGGATGATTGTAAACGGTAACAGCTAAAGGCTCACTGCTATAAAACGCCAATCCCACTGCTGCAATGCTACCAATTGCCCAAAAAGCCTGTAACAGTCGGTGCAGTGTCAGCATATAAATATGAATGGTGATTAAACTTACACCGAGAGCTAGAGTAAAACAGGCGTATAGCGGAGTTATAGCTGCTAAAGTTGCTGGTTGATTGTTGAACACCACTAAAGCGCTAGCGATCGCAAAGCTAAGTGCAGCCACCATCAATCCAGCGCGATAGATAATTACCCCAGTGCGATCGCTTTGAGTAATTGTAAATTCCCCAAATTGACCTTGATAAACTTCTGGTGCTGATAATGTTTGTGTAGTCATAGATTAGTTATGAGTCTGGATTTGGTATCTCTACAATAAATCTTTCACAATCCACAATCTGTCTTGGAAAGTTTGCTACGGAGGGAAACCCTCCTTACAACTTTCCGCAAAATCCAAAATTGTAGAACTTCTAGCCTCAGTACTTGTCAGTTCAGCTGGAAGGATAAAGAAAAAACCTTTCACCCTTACCCTTTCCCCTTTTACACTAACCAAATTCAAAGGTGAAAATCTCTAACTGAGCAGTATTATCTCTAAACTATCTTGGCAGTTTATCTGTAATTGTGACTGTGCGTTACCGCTATTGATGGCAATTTCTACCCAGCCATGACTACCCACCAAAGCAATGGCTTCTCCCGCTTTGACATCGCTGTAAGTTTCACACCCTGGGATTGTCAAGCTTCGCACTTGTACACGCCAGGTTTTACCCTGCACATAACTCCCCGGAATGTTGCTCACTAGGTTACCAAAATAGTCAATATATTGAATACAACCGATGACACCATTTGCTGTCTGTTGGCATTCTGTGATCTCTAGCTGTACCAAACTAGCGGGATCAATTTCTCGTCCCAGTTCTTGGATTGGCACACCGCTTGCTAAATTAGCTCCGACTGGTGCAAAAATATCTCTACCGTGAAATGTGCGGCTAATTTTGGTGACCCGCCAATAGTTACGATTTGTTAATTCAACTGCTGCGATCGCCTGTTGTTGACTGAGTATGCCACTGAAAATGCCATTATCTGGCCCTACTAAAAATCCTTGGGCAAACTCTACTGCGATCGCCCTGCGTTTGCTACCCACTCCCGGATCTACCACAGCTATATGTACTGTCCCCTGTGGGAAGTAAGGATAAGCATCCATTAAGCAAAATCTTGCTGCTGCTAGATTTTGTGGTTGAATTTGGTGATTTAAGTCGATAACCGTTAGCTGGGGATTGATTTGAGCAATTACACCCTTCATCACAGCTACATAAACATCGCGATCGCCAAAATCACTTAACAACGTCACGACACGGGCTTTTCCATCAGGGATTTGCGATTGATCCATTGGTAGATAGGATATCTATCTATAAATATAGAATGAAGCAGAAATTTCTGTAACAAACGCTACGAAATTTGTGCTATATTAAGAAGGCAAGACAAAGAAGCTGAAAGATGACCAGGTAATTGCTATGAATACAAATAGATTACAAGTTGCGAACAAAGCCAAAGAAGCTCACAGAGTAAATATTCAAAGAAATATCGAACGTCGCCTGCAAGTAGCGAGAGCCAACGGCGACGATAAACTAGTTCGTCAATTAGAAGACGAAATGAAATATTGTCGTTAAATCAACAGTGCCTTGTTCATAGTTTTGTCGCATGAAACCCTGCTCAACCAGGGTTTTTGTGTTTTTGGGCAAATGTTTTGCCAAGGCGTTTAGTTAAGTGAGAAAGGGATGCAATACTGCTCGGTTAAGGATTTTCAACTCTTAATTTGGTTTGGGGAAAAGGTGAAAGGGTAAGGGTTAAAGGTTTTTTCTTGCCCCTTTACCCCTTTCCCTTTTGCCCTTAAGCGACAAGTATTGGAAAGGGATGCAAGTTTTAATTCATCCCTTATGAGTCGTGATGAGTCTGTGAATGTAGAATCCCCGTCACTTTAGTGCGGGGAGTGTCAATTTGCGGAAAGTCTAAGCGGAAGTTTCCTCCGTAGAGACGCAGCGACTTGCCAACGACATCAAAACTTTCCCAGAGAGAATTTTTAATTTTGAATTCCCCGGCGTAGGGGTTGACGTTTCATCCACCACCCAAAACCGAGAGCAAGTATTGAGCCACCAATAGTCAATGGTTCAGGAACCTCTTTGAACGCATGGTTATCACTTTCAAAAGCTACTTGAGAGCTTGCTAAGATTATTTTGTCAAATTCTTCGCCCTGGCCAGCGAAGAAATTAACGTAAACGTTATCTTCAGGACTTGATTGATCGCCACTAGCGGTAGTACCAGGAACATTACTACCCGTAAAGCTTGCTAACAAAGACTGACCTTTATAGAAGGCTACAGTATTGTACGCATCAACCGAACCCCAGTACAAACCAAAATAATTAGCTGCTTTAGCCAAAGCTATTGTGATCGGAGAATTACTACCTAAAACATTAGCTCCCACTGGAGCAATTGTTAGATATTTAGTTTGATCGCCTGATGGTGTAGCATATTGCCCACTGACAGTACCTTGAACTATAGTCGGTGTCTCAATACTAGAAGAATATTTAGCATATCCAGTCGTTGGTGCTATGCCATTGTCAAAAGTGATGGTTTTTGTGTTGCTGACACTAGAGATTTGACCAGCCCCTGGTACTGATGTACCTCCAGTAGTTATGGTAAAAGCACTAGCTGATGTTACAGAAGAAGCTACTATACTGGCAAAGACCATAATATTACTAACAGCTGCAATGCCAAGCTTTTGAGCTAATTGCATGAGATTCTCCAAGAAATGAAGATATTCGGTGATAGCTAGGGTACAAGCTTTTTTAGGAAATAGCTACTGAATAGAAAATTGGTAACATAGCCTGAACTAAGAAGTTTGCAATTAAAAACTTCTCAATAAAAAATCTTCCCATCACTTGAATCTCAAGGGATTTGGGAAGTTAAGGAAAGTGGATGATCTGAGGATTTTTGTGAAATGCTATTCTTGTAGCGTTTAAGATTTAAATTACTTATCGGATGATATGGTCTCCCAGCTTTTGTTAAGTTGGGTAATTAGTTGCCGTTTTGACATAGGTAACTACCAAAGGTGTAAGTATACTTTCTAGTTGAGTGACAAAAGCGCGATCGCTTTCTGACCAAATCCGCTTTTTACCAAACACACAAGGTTGTAAAATTCCCCATAATTGGTGATTTTGGCACAAATGAGCATGAATTAGCGCCCTATGTCCAAAATTTTCTCGCTCAAATTCTTTATTTACTACTTCTGGGCTTTCTGTCTCTATATCTTCAACATAAACAGAAGGCTGATTCCGTAATGCAGCTGCAAATAAAGGATCTTCTTGGGGTAAAGACTCTGGATCTAATCTCCAGTCAGAGTCAGTAATATCAGGTATTTCTGAATTACGCCGCCAGCAATAGGCGACTTTGACAAACTTAGTTTGAGGATTTCTTAAATAGAGAAAACAGCGATCGCACTGCAAGACTTCCCCAACTATCGGCAGTATTGCTGTAAAAATCTCATCCGGCTCACTGTATTGGTCTAAAACATTTTGTACAGATCCAGGGAGAACTAGCTTAGTCATCAAAATCTAGGTGATGTTCTTGGATATTTTCTCAATGGCTGGCAATCAAAAACATCATCCTATGGCAATACTTGTCGGTGAAAGGGAAAAGGGTAATGGGAAAAGAAAAAACCTTTAACCCTTACCCTTTCCCTCAAACCAAATTTCAGATGTAATAATCCTTAACCGAACGGTAAAGCATTCAACGATACAAATTACGACCGAATACCGACTTGCAGAAATTTTCAATCTAGTCTCTAGACTCTAGCCTCTAAACGACTGTCAGCGCTTCTAAGTTGCTTTCCAGTCCAGAAACTATCAGCGAGATCATCTGTAAAATTGCAGCGCGATCGCCCATTTGACAACGATCAAACAAAACATCGCCATCTAATTCTGGGTAGTTCGCTAGTGTTTGAACTATATTCTCTCTAGCGTGAAGGTTATTGTTCGCACATGCAGTATACAGTACTAGTCCTGCCATAGTATACAAATCTAACATTGGCTCATCACTACCTTCGATTTGGACAATGTTAGGAAACTCAGAGAGAGGATGGACGAATTGCTCAAAGGTTAATTGGGTCATAGTTATTGTTGATTCGATACCTTGAATGAGTTCAAACCCCAGGTAATCATGCATTACAGCAACTTGCTACTGTTAAGACAAAAAATGAGATTGACCTTTGTTACTCTGAAAAAAATCATTTGTGCAGTGAATTTTATTTTTCGTAACAGAGTGTAGATGTCCATCCAGATTAGCCAAGTACAACATTAAAATTAAGTAGGCAAATCAAGGCTCTATTGTTGTACAATGGGCACAAGCATATATACTTAACAGTAAAGGGTTGTAAAATACCCTTAATTCGCAAATTAAGGTGAGAAGCTAGCTACAAAAAATCGCAGCTAGCCCCAGGTGTGGTCTACCGTTTCTTAGTCTTCAGCCGCTTACTGCTCCATGTAAACCATACTAGGCTTGTCATTTTTTTTTGTCAAGTTGTCATTTAAATGTGACATAAGAAAATGTCTTGCATTTCCGACTTCATGAGAGAAAATAGGAACAAGTACTAAATTCACCATTTGAGATATATGACTGACAGAAGGCGTTCTGATGATTACAAGCAAATAAGCGGCTATATTCCCCGGGATTTAGCCTTAGAATTCAAGAGCATCTGTGCGCGCTTGGGCATTTCTCAAAGCGATGCAATAGAAGAGATGACTCAGGAGTGGATGGCCAAAAAACTTGGTTCTCGCTCCGAAGAGGCACAAAGACCCAAAACAATTGCTGATGTAGTACAAGCCAATATGACAAAACTCAAGCGCTGTGGAGTGAAAAACCTGCAAGCGCTGGCAAAAGGTGAAGTACTCCCAACACCAGGAGACTTCGCAATTATCACATCGGCTTTAGCTATCCCTGAGGAGGAAAGAAAAAAGATTTGGGAAGAAACATTTAAAGTTTCTGTATATCAGGATAAAGTTTCCGTGTATCAGGACATTAAGGGTGTAAAAGTATATAGAGATTCTGGAGGTGTCAAAAAAGATGAGTGTGAGTATTCTTAGAATCCTCAACTTACCGGGGTGGAATTATAAAATGTCTCATGAAGGGGTTTCAATTTTTGCCCCTACCAAGCGCGATGCCACGCATTTAGCGCAAAGCTACGGAGACGCTCTCAGCGAAACTGCATACAAAATAAATGGGAAAGTGCGGATTCGTTGGCGAGGCTGTAAACAACCAATTGAATTTTTCGGATGGATGGCGACTAAAGAACCGCCAACATTGCCAGAAACTGCGGAACGGATATTGCAATATCAGGGTGCTGTGTTTTGCAGCCAGTTACACGTTCCATCTGAGTTGTTGTACCGCATGGTTGCTGCGGCAGAAAACGAACGCCCAGTGAGCATCGTTAGACAAGATACTCGCAAGCAAATTATTGTGAATCAGCCAATGGCTGAAATGTTAAAAACACCACCAGAAATTGCTACCCACAGGGTAATGACCCAATTTTGGCTACCTGAGGATCTAGCAGAACTAGAGCAGAGATTATATAACGATCGCCGATTCACCTGGACATATTCTGCTGGGTTAAACGAAAAAGCTTGGGCAATTCTTACTACCCAGTTCGAGGCTTTTGAGGTGGAGGGCATTTGGTACAGACAAGGAACTTGTTTGTCAACGCCTCAACTTGTGCCCATTCCACCAGGAGTGTTTGAACCGGCTTAAATGCATAAGTTAGCTTTTTCTGAAATTTAACCAACAGTTATCAGGTGCTTGCATTCCATTAAGGTGTGCTTTATTAAAGATTTCTACCACTAGTACAACAAGGTGCTTGCTATTAAGACTCAAAAATGGAAGAAAACAAACCGATATAATCAGCCTTTGCAGGATTCATCATCGGTATTTTCAGCCCTTGTTGAATATTTTGATTTTGAATATTTTGATCCCGAAAACCGAAACATTAGATTAAAGCCAAAAAGCCCGCTAGCTTAAAAAAGTTTTGAGTGCTGAGTTCTAAGTAAAAAATACTAATCTCTAGTACAGCACGGCGTAAATAACGCCACCCATTCTTAAACAACGAAATCCTTACCCTATATTCATTTTAAATTTTGCGTACTCCTGCGGAGAAGCAAGCTACGCGTAGCGTGTCTTAAAGCCTGCGGCATCGCTTCTCTACGAGACGCTTCGCGAACGCGTCGGGCGCAGCCTTTTGTAGAGAAGACAAAAGTTGCGTGGGCGGGTTTACCGAATTGAGCAAACTTTTCTTGGCGTAGCCTCTCCCTTTGGGAGAAGACGAATTTTGAATTCCTCCTTGCGTTACTAGTCTCTGTTCCTGTTGAAAAACTCCCATTCTCAAAATGAATGGGGTTTATGTATTCAAATTTGCTAAAATCAGGGAAAAAACTATACCAGATAGTAGAATTTGTGGGATAAACTGATGCCATCATTTGAGGAGTGAATGATGGTTAATCAGAAGCTGGGACGTTTATTCTCAGTAGGTTTTATCAGTTGTTGTTTTTGTCTGGGTATTGGTATAGGAATTTTCATTCGCTTTGGGCAGATGCAACGTTCAGATGCTGCTACCACACCTACAGAACCCCTGCAACTTCCCTTTGTTGTCCCTGAAAATCAGGAAAATCCTTCAGACACTATTACTATTAAAGCTGTTGGTGATGTAATTCCTGGGACTAATTATCCTAACTACAGACTACCTCGTTTTCGCGATGAACTTTTGCCAAAGTCGGTTAGAGGTTATCTCCACGGGGCTGATATTTTATTTGGTAATTTTGAAAGTAGCTTAACTAACTATCCCTACAGTGCTAAAGATGTCAGCCAAGGACAAACTTTTGCCTTTCGCTCTCCACCTGATTATGCTCAACTATTTGCTGATGTTGGTTTTGATGTAATGAATCTAGCCAACAACCATGCAATGGATTTTGGCCCTGTAGGATTTCGTGATACGGTGAAAAATCTGGCTGCGGTAGGTATTGAAACATTAGGACATAAAAATCAAATTCTCTATTTACAAGCCAATAATATTCCAGTCGCAATGATTGGATTTACTACTTATGATTTGTATAATTCTGTTAACGATTTAGAAGCTGCTAAAGCATTAGTTTTAGCAGCTAAAAATAATGCCAACATTGTAGTTGTATCGATGCAAGTAGGAGCCGAAGGTACAGGTGCACTACGGGTTAAAAACGAGACAGAATATTTCTATGGAGAAAATAGAGGCAATTCTTTAAAGTTTGCGCGCACAATGATTGATATGGGCGCAGACTTAGTTATCGGGCATGGGCCTCATGTACCTAGAGCTATGGAAATTTATAAAGGGAAACTAATTGCTTATTCTTTGGGAAATTTTTTAGGTTATCGGACTTTATCAACAGCAGCCGAGACTGGTTACTCAATGATTTTAGAAGCTAAACTCAACTCTAAAGGAGATTTATTGTTTAGTAAAATTATCCCTATTCATCTAGATAAGCAGGGAATTCCTCGAATAGATCAGCGTTTTAGGACTGTAGGATTGCTACGCTATTTGAACAAAAAAGATTTTCCCAATAATCAAGTAAAGATTAATAAAAAGGGTGAAATAGTGGTGATGAATACCCAATAGTCAGGACTTGATTCTTGAATTGTGAAGCACTATGAATGCAGCTTATACCAAATCAAATAATGTTGGCGACACATCAATAATATTCTAGAGGGCAAGGCACTGCCCATTGGTGTCAACTTAAGCTTAAAGAAAGCATAAGATGTAATCTAAGAACATCAGAATTGATGTTCTTAGAGATACATCATAAGTAGAAAAAGACCAGCGAGAATAGGAAACCCAGATTTGCAGCAGTGTGTGCCCCTACAATCTGTCGCATTCTTTTTTTAAATTGGTATTAAATTACCAATCAAACTACGGCGGCTTCTGGAATCGCCCCCTGCATTTTACTCATGGCATCAAGTAAACTCTGCAATTGTTTATCTGCTTTGAGAACTGCTAAACCTCGGACTGTTACTTTACCTGGAGAATAGACAAAGCGCGTTTTCAAACTCTCTGGTAAATTCGCCGCGAGTAAATTCCAAGCGGGTTCTTCCATCGGGGTTTCTAAAATGATGTGCTGTTTGTTTTCGGGTTTAATGCGGCTAAATCCTAATTTCTTCGCTAGTTGTTTCAGTTCCATTACCAGCAATAATTGACTAGCTGGGGACGGAATTGCACCATAGCGATCGCTCCATTCAGCTTGAATCTGGTTTAATTCTTCTCTGGATTTCGCTGCTGCTACTGCACGGTAAGCACTCATCTTCTGATCTAAGTCGGGGATGTAATCAGCAGGAATGAATGCTGTAAGGTTGAGGTCAATTTGGGTATCCTCAACTTTGGGAATTTCCTGTCCGCGGATTTCGCGAATGGATTCTTCCAACATTTCCATATACAAATCAAAGCCGATCGCATCCATTTGACCAGATTGTTCTGCACCTAGCAAGTTCCCAACACCGCGAATTTCCATGTCGCGCATTGCTAGTTGATACCCAGATCCCAGTTGGGTAAATTCTTGAATAGCTCGTAATCTCTGGCGTGCAGCTTCCGATAATGTCCGTTGCTGGGGGTAAAATAACCAGGCGTGAGCTTGAATCCCTGCACGTCCCACACGACCGCGTAGTTGATACAATTGCGCTAACCCGAAACGGTGGGCATCTTCAATTAAGATGGTGTTGACTCTGGGAATATCTAAACCAGATTCAATAATTGTCGTACAAACCAAAATCTCTGCATCACCATTGTTAAAGGTAAGCATTGTTGATTCTAGCTGTCCTTCATCCATTTGACCGTGAGCTACGGCAAACCTAGCTGAGGGAATGATTTCGCGCAATTTTGTTGTTGTCTCTTCAATGCCTTCTACTCGGGGAACTACGTAAAATACTTGTCCACCTCTGTCTAGTTCTTGACGAATAGCTGTACGGATAGTTTCATAATTCATCTGAGCCAGATGAGTTTGAATTGGTCGCCGGGATGGTGGTGGGGTAGTAATTAAGCTCATTTCCCGAATCCCCGATAAAGACATATACAAGGTACGGGGAATGGGTGTAGCTGACAGTGTTAGCACATCCACCTGAGTTTTGAGGCTTTTAATTTTCTCCTTTTGGTTAACGCCAAAGCGTTGTTCTTCATCCACAACCAACAGTCCTAAATCGCGGAAGGATACACCTTTGCCTAAAAGTTGGTGTGTTCCCACCACTATATCTAGTTCTCCCGTAGATAAGCGCTTTTGAATTTCTCGCCGTTCCTCAGCAGTGCGGAAGCGATTGAGTAAGCCAACATTCACCGGGTAAGGGGCAAAGCGTTCTTTGAGGGTGTGGTAATGTTGCTGGGTGAGGATGGTTGTCGGCGCAAGTAAAGCCACTTGTTTACCCGCAGTGACAGCTTTGAAAATAGCGCGAATTGCGACTTCCGTTTTCCCGAAACCGACATCACCACAAACCAAGCGATCCATTGGGCGATCGCTTTCCATGTCGCGTTTAACATCTTGTACTGCTTTTAGCTGGTCTGTAGTCGGTTGGTAGGGGAAAGAATCTTCCATTTCCTCTTGCCAAGGCATATCTTGTGGGTAACTAAAGCCTTGTTGTTGCGATCGCGCTGCATATAATTTCAACAAGTCCACTGCCAATTTCTTGATGGCTTTGCGGACTTTATTTTTGGTATTTTCCCAAGCCTTACCCGTCATTTTGTGCAGTTCGGGTGCTTTATCGGCGGTAGTACGGAACCGCGATAAAGAACCAACTTGATCGGCTGCAACTCTCAGCAAACCGTCAGCATACTGCACCACAATATAATCACGGGTTTCATCGTTAATTGTCAGACTTTCGAGTTTGACAAATTTACCAATCCCGTGACTACGGTGAACTACATAATCCCCCGGACGCAGTTTGTTGGGGTCAACTTGCTTAGACGCAGCTTGGCGGCGCTTGCGAATATAACTAGGTGTAGCTAAGGAATGCTGTCCGTAAAATTCCCTATCTGTAACTACAACTAAGCGGAAGGTCGGCAGAATAAAACCTTCCAGTTCTGCCAACCCAGAATACTTTAGTGCTACAGGTATATGGTTGATTTGCAGCTTGTCAATTGCTAAGTAATCGCGGGGATTCGGGATAAACTGCGCCGGACAATCATGTTCTTGCAACAGCGAAACCGAACGGGAAGGTTGAGCCGAAATTAGCCAAGTGGAAAAATTGCGATCGCGTTCTTGACGTAACGTATCAGCAAGTTTGGCAAATTGATGTGGTGTAACGGGAACAGGTCTACTGGCGAGATTAATTCCAGTATTTTCTTCTGCTAGTTCCGATAAATATACTCGTTTAAACTTCTCTGCTGTTGCCAAACAGTCATCAAAAGACCGATGGATTTTCGGCAATTGTATAGAGCCTAGCCCAATTTCCCCAGTTCCCAGCGACCATTGTTCCTCAGCATTTTCTACCCAGCGATCGCTATGAGCATGACATTGTTCTGGCTCATCAATGGCAACTAGGGTATTTTCGCCTAAATAGTCTAATAAAGATGCTGGTTGGTCAAAAGCTAACCCCAAAAATCGACGGCTTCCTTCGAGAATTCCTGAGTCTTGAGTACTGATTCCTGAGTCAGAAGTTAATTCAGCAGTTATTGCTGCAAAATCAGCACGATTCTTGAGTTTATCTGTGACAATGGGCGCAAAGCTGGTAGGAGTGAGGACAATGTGGTCAATTTTGTCAAGGGCAGATCGTTGAGTTGAGGGATCAAATTCCCGGATTTGTTCGATTTCGTCACCAAACCATTCCAACCGCACTGGTAACTCTGATGCTACCGGAAAGATATCAACAATATCACCGCGCCGACTCCATTGCCCTTCTGTTTCTACCAAGGGTACTCGTTCATAGCCTAAAGTAGCGAGTTTGGTACTAAAGGTATTTAAACCAAATTCCATCCCTTTTTTTAAAGTTAGGCAATAGGGAATGAAAGCCTCTGGTGGTGGTAGATGGGGTTGTAATGCGCCAGTTGTAGCTACAATGGCAATTTTTGACTGTTGACTGTTGACTGTTGACTGTTGACCGTTGAGGGTTGACTGTTGACTGTTGAGGGTTGACTGTTGACTGTTGACTGTTTCTTGACTCTTCACCAAATCAGCCAACACCTGCATTTGTCCCCAAGTCATTTCCGTTTCGGGGTCAAAAGGCTCATAGGGTGATGCTTCGGAGGTGGGATAAAAATACACGTTTTTCCATCCCATAGCTTCTAATTGTGCATAAGCGCGTCCAGCTTCCTCCAAAGTGGCACACACCACAAATAAATTCTTTTCAGAATTTTGCGCCAAGGCAGAAGCCACTAAACCCTTAGGAAGGCGGGGAATACCATTTAACCGCAAATCCTGTTGACGATTGAGTTTAGAAACTAGCTCGGTGGTTAGTGGCGATCGCACTAAAGCACGCACAATAGAAGAAAATGCCATAACTTTTACTATAAATTTGGAGTCGTCGAGTAGCAGCTTATGTCAACCATTTTAAATACTGTTAACAGCCGTCTGGGGATTGGGGATTGGGGATTGGGGATTGGGGACTGGGGATTGGGGATTGGGGACTGGGGACTAGGGGACTAGGGGACTAGGGGATTGGGGACGAATCAATTCAAAATTCAAAATTACGTTTAATGTGAATTAAGCCTTGAAACCCTAGAGATTTCGTAGGTAGTTCCGAAACAATCATTTTGAATGAATCTTGAAACCCTTATGGGATAAGAGGCTTTTCTAATTCACATCAGGCGTAAATTCAAAAGAATACACTGTTCCCCGTTCCCTGTTCCCTCTTACCAATGACAAATGCCAAATGACAAATAACAAATGCCAAACCCCCAATGCCTACATAGATTGACGAACGATAACTACGTCTTTATGTACAATTAAAGCGTTTATCGATGCACCTTTAATACTAGATACTAAGAGTTAAGCTAAGTTCGCTCTTGATAGCGGCAATTATAAGAATGTCCTCCATGACTTTTGAAATTTTAATCATTTTGGTATTAATTATTGCCAATGGGGTGTTTTCTATGTCCGAGATGGCGATCGTCTCGGCGCGTAAGGTAAGGTTACAGCAGTTGGCTAATCAAGGAGACGTAAAAGCACAAGCAGCATTAAAACTGGCTGAGTCTCCCAATCAATTTTTTTCTACCATTCAAATTGGGATTACCCTGATTGGAATTCTGACTGGTGCTTTTGGTGGCGCGACTATTGCTGAGAAATTAGCGGTATATGTGAAGTTAATACCTTTCCTCGCTGCTTATAGTCAGCCAGTTTCTTTCGGACTAGTGGTTTTAATTATCACTTATTTGTCGCTGATTGTGGGCGAATTGGTTCCGAAGCGCTTGGCATTGAATAACCCAGAAGCCATTGCTGCATTTGTAGCCATACCGATGCGGGCTTTAGCTGCGCTCGCATCTCCAGCAGTTTATCTTTTAAGTGCTTCTACTGAAATGGTTTTAAGGGTGTTAGGAATTACACCTTCTACTGAGCCACAAGTCACGGAAGAAGAAATTAAAATTTTAATTGAGCAAGGCACCGAGGCTGGTACCTTTGAAGAAGCTGAACAGGACATGGTAGAGCGAGTATTTCGCTTAGGCGATCGCCCTGTCAGCTCTTTTATGACACCTCGTCCTGATATTGTCTGGTTGGATTTGGAAGACAGCCCAGAAGAAAACCGTGAGAAAATGGTGGATAGTGCCTATTCTCGGTATCCAGTTTGTCAAGAAGGATTGGATAACGTGCTGGGTGTCATCCCAGTGACGGACTTATTAGCTAGGAGTTTTAAAGGTGAACCCCTCGATTTAACTGTGGGATTACGACAGCCTGTATTTGTGCCAGAAAGTACCCGGGGCTTAAAAGTTTTGGAGTTATTTAAACAAACTATTACCCATATGGCGCTGGTAGTTGATGAATATGGTGTAATTCAAGGACTAGTAACCCTCAACGATATCATGAGCGAAATTGTGGGTGATGTACCAGCTGACCCCGGACAGGATCAACCCCAAGCTGTGCAAAGAGAAGATGGTTCCTGGCTTTTAGATGGAATGTTACCTGTAGAAGAATTTTTAGAAATATTCGATATGGAGGAATGGCAACCAGATGAGCGAGGTAGCTATCAAACTTTGGGTGGTTTTGTCATCACTCATTTAGGCCGCATACCAGCCGCCGCAGATCATTTTGAATGGCAGGGTATGCGTTTTGAAGTCATGGATATGGATGGCAACAGAGTGGATAAAGTACTAGTGATTCCTAGAAATAATAAATCCACAGAGTTTACAGAATCTTAGCCTGGATAATTTATTTTCTGGAAGTTCCTAAGAAAAAATGTGGCAACTTATCAGGGCATAACTGTTGTTGTGCCCTGATAAATAATTTTAGTAAATTCCAACTAAAAAAATATTCCATCCCTGCGGGACGCTACGCGAACGCTGTGTATGCAGAGGAAGCTGAGGAAGCTGAGGAGGAAAAATCTGTCACGATAAAAAGAGGATAATTTATTTTAGAAAGTCTCTCAATACTTGTCGGTTAAGGGCAAAAGGGGAAGGGTAATAAAAAACCTTTTATCCTTCCCCTTTTGCCTTTTTCCCAAACCAAATTCCAAGTTTAAAATCCTTAACCTAGCAGTATATGGAAAGTCTCTTATTGTCAAAATTATTTGAATTAAATACATTATTAAATAATAGGAATAACTTTTTTACAATTTATTGATTAAATACTTTAAAATATTACTCATTTTAACAATTTTCTCAATTTTAAAAAATAATTATTAGGAATAAAATAAATAGAAAATTACAACATTAATTGCAGCCAATACTAATACGAAAATTATTTTAATGCTTGCTAGGTTATAGAGCACAACTTTGGATACGATAGTACAATTCATACCAACAGCCCCAATGGTTGAGGTTTTTCATATCTTTTGGGATAAATAACTTTGTGAAATCAAAGGGCAAATGTCCTAAGGGAGCATGAAGTCCATAAATTATTTGCTCTTCGGTGAGCCAACTACCATTTATAACCCACGCGACATCTTTAGTAAAATTCTTGCAGTTCAAATCAAAATTTTCGTATTGTGGACTCACTCTTTGCCAAATACAAGTTTGAATACTAAAGCCAAAATGTAAATTACTATGATTTAACCAGAGCTTATCAATGATGCGAAGATCTTGGCAAGGAAAATTATGAATCAATTCTTTAGACAAGAAAATCTGATTCATCATTACTTTTTCTACAGTCAAGTCTGGTGTTTGTTGGCATATTATACTAAGTATAATTTCTGTAGTTTCTCGGTCAGCTTCTCGCCAGTTTTTATCTGATAAATAATTCTGTAATTTGGAGTAATCCATAATCGATGTTTTATTATAAATTTGACCTTCTCTTTGATTTTGGATAATATATTCAGGCTTCGGCATAGGCTCCTGACTTCCAATTATCAGATTATTATCTTTGAAAGTTTTTTTATTCATTAAATCATTTATAGTCTCCTGAGATGCTTGCTTGTGCTGTAGATAAATATCTCTGAGTGCATTAATATAAGGTTGGAGTACATCTGATGAGCATTGCGCTAAAGCTAACTTTGGTTCTATATAAAATAGTTGTGGTTCGTATATATGACTGATATGTAAGTAATACCAATCTGTGATAAATGCTGCTAGCAGTTGGTGAAGCATTACTATGATTTGCCGAATAGTACGAATAGCTCGTGTATCGTTGTAATCAGCCGCTTGTAAAGCTTCATAAGACTCTTCCCAGTTCCAAGCTGGTAGATGAATTTTGGCTATCTTACTATTACTGGGATACCAAAAATTGACATCAAAATAAACTTCATAATCAGTGATTTTGCTGTGCAGTACCACTGTAGGGATAGGAGCCAAAATTTGCTGTAGTTGGAGAACATCTGAATCACTAATAGCACGCAGAAAAAAGTCGCCATAAAATTCGACCGGGTATAAGTTGCTATTGAGAGGATAATCTTTAAGCAAAAATGATTTTAATTTTTCTGGAAGTTCTATTAGTAAATCGTGTTTAAAAGAAGATGGGCAATGAGGGCTAATATTTGGTGGAGCTACTAAGACAACTAAACGATGCTTTGTTTGCCTATCACCCAAAATCTTATAAGTTTCTTCTCGGCTAAAAATAGTAGATAAGTTTCTAGTTTCAAAGAAATTGCGGATATCTTTTAATTGATGCTGAACCTGATTAGCTTGCCATTCACCTAATAGTTCTAGAAGTTGTTTACTAAAATCTGCACGCAACTGTATTGTCAACTCATCAAGGTTATTTTCACTTATTGCTTGAGATTTTATGATTGCTTCTATGTAGCGCGTGTCATTCTTCACGAAAGATGGCAAGAAAGCTGAAGTACTATAACCGCTAACTATTTCATTTAGTGCTGTGGTGATACTATTAGCAGTATTTGTGAGCAAATTTGAGACAATATTATTAATCACATCTGGTAGATATGTGATCTTTGCAGAGTTTGTCATAAATAAGTAGATTCGATTTGGCACCTGAATTCACTCTGTTCTAGCCTGTTAATGGCAAGTGTGCCACTAAATATTGTCTGTAATTTCCTCATTTCATATTGTTAAAAATATTTCTTATTAGTAAATATTCGTCCTTGAGAGTCGCGACTACTTTTGCAGCATCTATAATTAATCTTGCCCTATGAGCGTTCGTTACCATGTCGGAAGAAGATATCCGTGCCGCGAGGCTGGAAAAAGTAGGCCAGCTCAAACAGCTGGGCATGAATCCCTATGCATACCGATGGGAGTCTACCCACCACGCAGCACAACTGCAAGAAAAATTCGCTGATTTACCTAGCGGTGAAGAAGTTGATTTAGAAGTTGCCATTGCTGGACGCATCTTGGCGCGTCGTGTCTTCGGTAAACTGGCTTTCTTCACTTTGCAAGATGAAACAGGCACGATTCAGCTTTATTTAGAGAAAAATCGTATTCAAGAAAGCATGGCAGATATTGATGCTGATGCTTTCAATCACCTAAAGCAACTCTCAGACGCAGGCGACATCCTGGGAGCCAAAGGTACTATAAAACGGACTGAAAAGGGCGAGTTATCTGTCTACGTCAAACAATACAGTATTCTAACCAAATCCTTATTACCTCTGCCCGACAAGTGGCACGGGTTGACGGATGTAGCTAAACGCTACCGTCAACGTTATGTGGATTTGATTGTCAACCCTGATGTGCGGCAAACTTTCCGCCGCCGCGCCCAAATTACTGCGGGTATTCGTCGCTATTTAGAACAGCGCGATTTTCTCGAAATTGAAACGCCAGTGCTGCAAAGTGAGGCTGGGGGTGCGGATGCACGTCCGTTTATCACCTACCACAACACCTTAGATATGGAGTTGTATCTGCGGATTGCCACAGAACTGCATTTGAAAAGGTTGATTGTTGGTGGTTTTGAAAAGGTATTTGAGTTAGGGCGAATTTTCCGCAACGAAGGAATTTCGACTCGACATAACCCAGAATTTACCACAATTGAAATTTACCAAGCCTACGCCGACTACAACGACATGATGGAGCTAACAGAGGGAATTATCACCACTGTTGCTCAAGAGGTACTCAATACACTGCAGATTACCTACCAAGGGGTAGCTGTTGATTTGACACCACCTTGGCGACGGGTAACCATGCATGACATAGTCAAAGAATACACAGGCTTGGATTTTAATTCCTTCCAAACAGTAGAAGAGGCAAAAACAGCCAGTAAAAATGCTGGGATTCCTGGTGTAGATGAAGCTCAATCTATTGGCAAGTTACTGAATTTAGCCTTTGAAGAAAAAGTAGAAGCCAACTTAATTCAGCCGACTTTTGTCATTGACTATCCCGTAGAGATTTCGCCCTTAGCGAAACCCCACCGTTCTAAGGCTGGTTTGGTAGAAAGGTTTGAGTTATTTATTGTTGGGCGGGAGACTGGTAATAGTTTCTCAGAACTTACCGATCCCATTGACCAAAGAGAACGTCTCGAAGCACAAGCTGCGCGCAAAGCTGCTGGCGACTTAGAAGCCCAAGGCGTTGACGAAGATTTTTTGACTGCTTTGGAATATGGAATGCCACCTACAGGGGGATTAGGGATTGGGATTGATAGGTTGGTAATGCTATTAACTGATTCTGCCAGTATTCGGGATGCGATCGCTTTCCCCCTACTCAAACCCGAAAAATCTGACTCATCCCCAGAAGCAACTACTTAATCAACACTCGCAATTGCATAAAAACAGTAGGGTGCGTTATGGCTTTGCCTAATGCACCTTTTTTTATCATTTAATCTTTTATTATCTTACTTGCTCTTACTAATTCTCTATGATATTCCTTATAAAGAATAATAAGCTTGACATTCCTTATAGGGAATAATATATTGTGAGGTAGGAAGTGACCTGGACTTGGGAAGTTTATCAAGATGGTAATGGAGAAATCCCTAAAGATTTACTTGCTTTTTTCATCAGGATGATTCCAGCAGAGGAGGAACCAGAAAATCCACCCAAGCCATTACTCAGTGCTTCCGAAACTAGACGCTTGCAGGTTAATCTGGGCTACCTGTGTAACAAAGGACTAGCATCACTCACCAGTGGCATTTTTGAAAAGCTGGAAGATGATCTGTATGAGTTAAGGATGACCAAGAGTGAACATAATCCCAGGTTTATCTTAACGGCTGTGACTCCTCAGAGGTTTGTGGTGCTACACGCCTTTATGAAAAAATACAACGACGCTATTAAAGAAAGAGACAAAGCGCCTGCAAGAGAGAGATTGCGGCAATTGCAGCAGAGGAATCATGAAAAAGCCTAATTTTCAAGCTTGGTTACAACAGCCAATAAGCGAAGACTCAGAGGTGATTTTAGCGGGGAAGCTAGAGTATTTACGCCTCTATCTTACCGATGCCATGCGGGAAATACGTAATAAAGCCGGATTAACTCAGGCACAGCTAGCCGAACAACTGGGAGTAAAGCAAGCGGCGGTGTCAAAGTTGGAATCGGCGCTAAAAGACCATGAATTGGAATCTGTGTTGCACTATTTACATACCTTGGGTGCAGAGTTGCTAGTAGCCGTTAAACAAGGGGATGACTTATATCAAGCCAGCGATAATGATGGTGTATTGCTAGTAGATGTACCAGATATAGTGGCACAAAAAGCATTAGCAGCAAACATGAGTGTGCGGGAATATGTTTGTGCAGCAATTGAGAAGTTTTCTATTGAGGATAATAGGCTAAGAACAGCTTTAGTAAAACTACTGGAAAGTGATGATTTAGTAGCAGTGAAAGTAAGAGAGCGGTTGAGTACAAAGACAACACAGGAAATTGCTATAGAGTTAGAAAAATGTCTGAATCTATCTGAAGAAGACCGAATTTTTGCTGTTAAGAATGTATTAGCGGGTAGTGTGGCGGTTGGAGAAAGTAATCGCGGAAGCAATAATGAAATTGATGAAATTGAGTTGTTAGATTTAGCAGAAGAACTAGTAGAAAAGTTAGTAGATTTTATTGATAAACATAACTAAAAATGAGCTTTAATAATCTAGTGAAAGGTTTTGGTGTGAGAAAACCAAAAAAGAACCAAAATCAATATAAATTTTATATTGATTTTTTACATAAATTATTAAAGGTAATTTCAGCTAATCCAAATAAACCTAAAGTTGTTTATCGGTTGCTTGAAGCTAACCAAGATAAGTTGAATCAGGAATTTACTCCAGTTTTCAGGCGCTGGTTAACAACTAAATTATCTACAAATTCTCAACAAGCGTACACTACAGCAGATGCTACTTTAAAATTAATGCTTTTGTTGAATGAGTTTGAGCAGGGAAATAGAGTTGTTTGTGAGGAGATTTGCATTGCTGGTTATGAAGTTTTACTAACGTTTGTTACTCGTTCTCACTTTCCCGAAATATGGGCGATGATTCAACACAATCTCGGCGAATTATACCTGGAATGTTGGAGAGGAGAACGAGCAGAGAATATTGAAAAAGCTATCCGCTGTTTTTATCAAGAATTAGAAATATACACATCAAAGCGCTATCCTAAAGAATGGCTAAGTGCCAAAAATGACCTGGGAGTTGCCTATAGCGATCGCATTCAAGGTGAACGTTATGAGAATATTAAACAAGCAATTCAGCATCTTACAGAGGCAATCCAAAAGTTTCCATCAGAACGGTTTACTAAACTATGGTTAAAGCTCCAGTATAATCTTGATAGAATCTCATTTGAAAACACGGAAGATGATATAGAAGATATTCAACAGGGACTCAGTCAGTTAACACAAAAATTATCTACACAAGAGAAAAACCCAACAGAATGGGCAAATATTCAACTAGATTTGGGTGATTATTACCATGCTAGTTATATAGGAGATAGAGGTAAAAATTTAGAAAAATCTATCCATTTTTATACACAGGCATTACAAGTATTTACTGCTGAAAAATATCCTGAAAAATGGGGAAAGATTCAACAATATTTAGGTAATTCCTATCTGCATCGTATCCGAGGAGATGAAAGCGAAAATATTGAATCTGCTATCAATTGTTTTACGCAAGCTCTACAAGTAAGGACGCAACAACATTTCCCTGAAGCATGGGCTAAAACCAAAAGCTATTTAGGTATTGCTTTTCGCAGACGTATTGATGGAGATAAATCGGAAAATTTAGAACTGTCTCTTCAGCATTGTCAAGATGCTTTACAAGTAGATATCCGCGATCGCGATCCCAAAATATGGGCAGAAATTCAATTACATCTCGCTACAGTTTACGTCGATAGAATGCTCGGTTCTACAACTGAGAATATTAAACAGGCTATTTTCTATTTTGAGCAAGCACTGCAAGAATATACTCCAGAGCGCAACCCAGAGTTTTGTAGTTTAACTCACATGGAACTAGGGATTGCCTATGGTGGAATCCAGAATATTGAAAAAGCTATATATCACTTCCAAGAAGCATTACAGGTATGTACCCGCGATCGCTTTCCAGAAAGATGGGCTGATATTCAACATAATCTCAGTGGTGTTTATGTAAATCGCATCCAAGGAAATCGTCAAGAAAATATTGCTTTAGCTATCCACTGTTTGCAGCAAGAGTTAGAAATATATACACCTAATAGGTTTCCTCAGCTATCCTATGAAGCAGGAAGATCTCTTGCCTTCATAAGTTTGATAGAAGATAAGTGGGAAACAGCTATTCAAGGCTACGCCACAGCTATAGAAGCGGTCGAAACCTATCGTACCTGGGCTAATTCTGAAACTCGCCGCCAAAAAATTCTAGAAGAAGCTATTGACATTTACCAAGAGATGGTAGAAATCTGTATTAAAGCAGGACAAATTGAGAAAGCTTTTGAATATGCCGAGCGATCGCGCTCTAAACGTCTGGTAGACTTAATGGCAAGTAACGACCTCTACCAAAGCGGCGAAATTCCCCCAGCAGTCAAGGAATTATTGCAGCAGTATGAAGAACTGCAACAGCAAATTGATCAAGAACGCGTAGAAGCTCCGCTTCTTGTCGGCAGACATCGCCCAAAATTTAACGGTAATGGTAGTCAAACACGCGCTGTATTCCAAACTTACAACGAAGCGATCGCATCCTTAGAAGCAGAAAAACAGCAAATTTGGGAACAAATCAGATGCTTAGATCCTGTGTTAGCTGGCGAAATTCAAGTTAGCGCCCCTAATTTCTCAGCAATCCAAAAGCTGATTGACCAGCCTACTACCGCTATTCTCAATTTCTATACTACCGATAACGACACCCATATCTTTGTCCTGCGACAAAATCAAATTACCCTCCACACTTGCGCCGGACAAGGGCTAAAAACGCTGCAAGACTGGATTGAGCAGAATTGGATATCACCTTATGTAAGTGATATCCAGACATGGAATAGCCAAATTAATCATATTCTCACCGAACTAGCTCAACGCTTGCAACTGCCTGAATTAATTTCCCAACATTTAAAAGGTATTGAAGAACTCATTCTAGTACCTCACTTGTTGCTGCACCAAATTCCCTTCGCGGCTTTACCAATAGGAGATAATCAATATCTAGGAGATCAATTTCTGATTCGCTATACTCCTAGCTGCCAAATCTTAGAATTTTGTCAACAACGCGACAAGATAGAAAACTGCGAATTGTATGGCACTGTTGAAGATGCCACAGATGATTTACCCTGCGCCAGTTTTGAAGGTGAACAACTTGCCAAACTGTGCAATATTCCTCACTCTCAACGCCTGAGAGGTAGCATTCAAGCAACTAAAGCTAATTATCGTCAGCTAGCTGAACAAGTCCAAGTACTTCACTGCTGTCATCATGCTGAATCATGTCTTGATAATCCCCTCGCATCATATTTGAAATTGGCGGATGGCACAATTACATTAGGGCAGTTAATGACACCAGGATGGCGTTTACCTAATCTCTCTGATGTTTTTCTTTCCTGCTGCGAGACGAATTTGGGTATTCCTGGGCTAACAGATGATATTCTCACCCTCTCCACAGGCTTTTTGTGTGCTGGTGCAAGAAGCGTTGTCAGTACTCTGTGGGAAGTAGATGATTTAGCAACAGCATTATTTTCAGTATTTTACTACCAACACAGACAACAGGGTAAAAGCCGTCCGGAAGCTTTACGACAAGCCCAAATCTCCTTACGGAGTTTAAGGAAAGAGGATGTTAAAGAAATTTCTCCAGAAGCAGAAGCCAGGGAAAGGGAACTCATAAAAAGTAGAAGACAATACAGCCCTGGGACAGTAGAACATCGCGAATGGGAGCGTGAATATAAGATGTACGCCAGATTTAACCGATTAATTCAAGCTATCGAAAGTTCTACGGAAGAGTTTCCCTTTTTACATCCGCGTTACTGGTCTGCTTTCATCTGTCAGGGTTTACGATAATAAGCGATCGCCTTTCCCCTGCTTAAACCAGAAAAATCTGACTCATCCTCAGAAGCTACAACTTAATCCTAACTAGCAATTACATAGCTAAAAACACCTGTCAAAACGTAAGATTTTGCGTTTTTGCAGGTTATTAATTGAGAATGCTATAAAATAATTTTATAATTCTTGCCGCCCACTTCAGTTTAGAGGTTTATCATTATTTGCAAGCCAAAGATATTAAAAAACAATTAAGATTACTCATAGAGGAAGCATCTGTAATAGATCCTGGTTTAGCGAAAAGGTTAGAAGAGATAAATCGTTGGGTGAAAGATGTTAAGCCTGGTTCCCTAACATCTAAAAAATTTGTACTTTTTTTTCTGCAACAGATAATTAAAGATGCGCTGATTTGGCTTGATATACAAGCTCTAGCATCACCACAGGAGCAGCAAGAGTACTATGAACAGATGACACCAACGGAATACTATTGGTATAGTTATTTATTCCCCAAATGGTTGAATCAAGCAGATCCAAAATTCACTATTTGGAAACAAAAATTGATGGCGGGAGAGTATCATCAAGCGGATATCAATGTTCTGAGATTGATTGCTACTGATATCATCCATCGGGACGGCACTTTTTGGCAGTGTTATATAGCCGACTTCTCAATGGCAACTGATATAATTGTTAGTAATCGAGAGAAGCAACCACTGTGTATTCAAATCACTAGTCTTTCGGATGAATTTTCTCAGGAAAAATCTGATAATTGGGAAAATACCTTGCTACTTTGGGGCATAGATAGAGGTTTGTTCTTAAGTTACAATCCCCACATTACGGATTTTGTCAATCAGGTAGTGAATATATCACTATATAACAGCGATCGCTTGCAAACAGGTATTTACTTAAAATTCAATTTATAGTTGTAGACCATTTTCCGTCACTGTCTTCACCAAACTACATGATTATGGGGCACAAAATTCCAGTTGAACCTCAAGCAAGATTAGAAAATTTTTTGGAACATTTAGAAGCAGCTAGGCAATTACAAAGAGAATGGATGACTTATGGACTTGACTGCGTAAATTTATATTTTGATGATATCGATGGAGATTGGTGGGAAAAATGGACAGAAGAGGAACCGCAGAGTTTTGAAGCGGCTGTAATAGCGTTCCTAGAAAGTGATAACTGGGTTGCTGTTAGGGTACGCAAGCAACTGCATGACAAACCTATCTCGGAAATTGCTAGCAAGCTGGACAAATATTTGAGTTTCCCACAAGAAGACCAGATTTTTGCTATCAAAAACTTTTTAGCAGGTAAGGTAGCTGTGGGAGACAGTTACCGCTACAGCACCATTGAAATCGATGAAATTGAACTTTTTAATTTAGCAGCAGAACTCTTAGAGAAGTTGGAAGAAATTCGAGGTAGAAATCTCTAGGTAGTTGTGAGTATTCATGAAAGTAGGGTGTGTTGTCGCACAGCGCAACGCACCAAGAAGACATTAAAAATTCGCAAATCTTGCTACCTAGATACCCGACTTTTTGAAAAAGTTGGGTATCTAAATCTCGCTAAATTTAGTGAGATTTCATCCTATAAATCAATACGGTTCGGTTAATAATTTTTCGTCATGATTTCGGGGTTGTGAAGACGCGATCAATCGCGTCTCTACAGAATTTAACGTCAATCGAATTATTTTATCCGAACCGTATTGTCCCAATACTTCTCGGTTAAGGATTTTAAACTAGGAATTTGGTTTGGGGAAAAGGTAAAGGGGTAAGGGTTAAAGGTTTTTTCTTGTCCCTTTTCCCCTTACCCTTTTTCCCTTAATCGACAAGTATTGCGTATTGTCCTATAAATAGGGCTTGCAGAATTTTTCAGGCGACGCAGTAAGAATTTAATGATTTTGTTGTTGCGAAATAATCAAATTCTAAAAAAATTTGCACCCAATAATTATGTAGGGGCGCAAAGCTTTGCGCCCCTACCTCATGGTTACTTTATGACTACACCCTTAATTAATAACTAATTCGCGACCTCAGCCATTTCAATAATCCGTTCTTCATAATCCTTAACCAAAAAATTAAGGGGCTTTTGGTTGCGAATCTTGAACTTTAAACCGCGTGTTTCTACTCGCATTAAAATCATCTCTAGGCAGTCGCGGTCAAAGCAAACATGGCGTTGCTGATTTTTTGTGCCTAAACTAGCGCCAGTAATAATGTGCAACTGGGTATTTTTCTTTAACTGATACCACAGGCCTTCGCTGGCATTATTCATCATTTTGTTGGAGAAACTGGGCCCTGTAGACATATAAAGTGGGTCTATGCCTGTTGCTCCTATAGTTTGTTCGTAGTTGTAGTAATAGTGCAAAGGCACTTCAGCGGCTGGCAAATCTAGCAGCCCTTCATACAACTGTCGCGCAATTTCCAAATCTGACACCATGACGGTGTGTACTTTGGGCGCACTGGTAAGGAACATCCACATTGCTCCAGCGTAAGCCGCCAGTAGCAATACCATAATGCCTTGGGTGGAGAGTAGGCTATCCAGGGGCAAGGAAGGCAGAAACGAGCCTAAAGTTAAAGGACTAAGTAGGAACGATATCACACTAGAGGCTATAACCATGAACAAGTCAAATATTGTATAAGGGAATGGCTTTTATTATTGTCGATAAAGACTAAAATTAAGTCCTTGTTTATAGTGTATCAATACTCCAGTGGAGTGAGTCTGAAGCAAAATTAGACAAACATGAAGTTATTGTGCGCTAAATGGGAGACTGACAATCCCAAATTTATATTAACAATTATCAAACCCACGGCTCGTGCAAATCCCTCACTTTCCCGAAGCTAATCACCCCCTAGTAAAGTCGCTGTTCCATCAAAGTGACCAAGAATTAGTAATTCTGTTTCAACGCTCTCCCGATAGCGGAAAGTACTTTACGGCGATTTTTTGCCGCTATAGCCCGATAGTTTACACCTTGATTCGGCATTCAGCGCGATCGCCTGTGCAAGCAGATTATTTATTCGCCCTCACCTGGCGACATATTTACTACGAACTTGGTGGGCTAAATTTAAATAGCCCACAACCCAACCAAGAACCCTTAACTCTACAAAATTGGCTGATCAACATCACCGCCTACTGCATTAATGAGATTGAATTACCACCTACAGAGGCAATTCATTATTCTCTCAAGGCCACTTCGCCTGCTTTCTGGTGCTATGTGGAGCAAGCTTTAGATCAACTACCCCCAGTTTTGCGCTTTGTAGTCTTAATGGCTCAGACTTTCCGCTGGAGTGAAACGCGAATTGCTGCTTATCTTCAAGCGGAGGGCGAAAATTTTACCCCGAACGAAGTAGCCAATTTTCTCCAGGAAGGATATCGTATGTTAGAGGACAAATTACCTGGAGACATTCGTGCGATTTATTTAGGCGAAGATGCAGCCTAATCTAGCTTAAGTATATACACGTAATTTTAAAATTTATCCGAGGTAGTTTTAACCTTGCTTATAAAACCTTCTACTTAAAAGCGACATTTCTCGGGTAAGTTTTATGAAACAACGGTATTTCTTACCAGAGGCTAGCATTCTCAATTTAAATCCCCGCCTGAAATCAGGATTACTAAGTTGGGATTGTGCTATCCTCGCCTCGCGCCAGGGTGGTAAATCCCAATTTTTGACTGCTTGCTTGTTAATTTTGGCTGTGGCTTTTAGTCCCCTAGTAGCCAGTGCGGTTGACATTACCCAACAACTACACCGTCCGTTAAATCGTTCGACTTTACGAGACTCAAGAGACCAAGCAGACAGCTTATTAAATATCGGCGAACAACAATACACCTTAGGTTATGCCGATAAAACCCTTGATTCTTGCTTGCAAGCACTAGAAATTTATCACTCCTTGGGTGACTACAAAGCCCAAGGTATGACCTATGATTTGCTAGCGAAAGCGTACATTCAGCTAGACCGTTTGCAAGAAGGGGAAGATGCATTACGGCGGAGGTTAGCGATCGCTCGCGATACTAAAGATTTTCAGTCTCAGATTTTTGCACTGAATAATATTAGTACAGTGCTGCTACAAAAAGGAGAATTCATTCCAGCGGGCAAAACCGTACAAGAAGCCCTGGAAATCGCCCAAAATGTCCAAAATATTGCCGGACAAGGATTGTCTTTGAGTAATTGGGGGCTGGTAAATGCCAGAGTCGGCAATTACAGCAAAGCAATAAAATTGTATGAAACTGCTTTGTCTTTCCGTCGTCAAAGTGGTGATGTGATTGGTGAGACAAATACCCTCAACAATTTGGGTGATGCTTACCTAGCAATGGGTAATTATGACGATACCATTGGCACTTATGGCGCTGCTTTGAGGATAGCGAAAACTACACGCGATCGCACTAATTATGTGAGAGCACTTGACGGTTTAGTCACAGCTCATACTTCTGTAGGACGCAATGAGCGTGCTTTTGACTTATTAGAACAACGTCTAGCAATGGCTAGAGACTCGCAAAATCTCCGAGAAGAATTTGGAGTTTTTATGACCTATGCCAAGATATACGAAAAACTCAATAATTATCTCACCGCTCGTAACTTTTATGAAAGATCCCTCGTATTAGCGAGGATTTTGGAAGACAGCAAGCAGGAGGTATTTTTGGTTGATAAGCTGACTAAATTACCCAAACGCTAAGACAATTTTGGATTTTGGATTTTGAATTGTAGATTGTGAACTAAACTACGTCTACTTTGAAAACCCTAATTATTTTCAGAATCGGCGTTAATTTCCAAATACGAAACTATTGCCTATTACCTTTTGGTGTTTGAAAGCAATTAGTTAATAATAGTAGGGTTGGACATCACCAGCCCTACTATTATTTTTACAAATGACAAATGACGAAGGACTAATTCAAAAATACTGAGCCATTAGATTGGATTCGCATAGCTTTTGCATCTTGAGCTACGTCTGTGGTTTCATTCAATCTGACTTCTAATAATCCAGTTTCGGAAGGTTGTGCATTTACTGACAATAATCCACCATCTTGGCGTTGAAATGTGACGGTGATTGGCGCACGTAAATTCTGTAGTACTATATCAGATTTTCCACTAAGCGATCGCTCATTAGTATCGCCAATAACTTGATAAGTTACATTAGCGCCAGTGTCATTCACCAGTTTGACATTAACATTACCATTGTTGAGCGCTACTGTCGCAATTGGACGTTGTCCCTGCTGGCTGAGGGAAGGTTCAGTTACAGAATTTTGTTGAGAAGGAACCTGCTGTGGGTTGGAATATGTAGTTGAACTTTCTGTTGTTGAAGTCTGAGTTTGTGTACTCTGCTGGGAGCGATTATAAGGCGCTTCGTTTAAAATTCTGGGATTGGGATTAAGTTGTGAGTTAGAAGTGCTTCCTGGTGCTTCTCCACCTACACCTGTATTTGATGGTGATGAGGTTGCAGAATTATTAGGAACTGTCCCTTGGGATTGAACTTGTTGAGTCAATGCATTAGGAGGACATCCTTGGGGAACCAGAACACGACTGTTGTGTGGTTCTTCATAAAAAATTCTGGGACAAGGATTAACTTTGCCTAGAGAACTAGGCTGTGGTGTTACTGGTATTGGTGTTTGGGCAAGTGCTGGCACACTCATCAGTAAACCGCCGCAGAGAGCAGCCAAAAATTCAGCCGACTTACGAAACTTTTGCGAATTGCTATTCATGGTATACTCCTAGACTCTCAAATTAAATTATTTTTGAGTTTGATAAATCAGCAAATTACATGAGGTAATAAATTTGCACTTACTACCCTCAAAGTATTGAAATTATTTGCTTGTTATAATTTTGATTTCAATGAGTTTAATTTAACAATTAGCAGAAATTTATGTATCTAACTAAAGGTTTGAAAATTTAATTAAATTAGAGTTATTCTTTATTTCTTGAGAATGAGGCAATTAATTAGTATTTATAATTAAATTAAGCTAATATTACTTGGCTTTGATTTTATTAAATCATCTGCTTTGTATAATAATTAATTGAAAAATAATTAAACTCTGCGAAAAGATTATTTTTTCTAATTTTCAGCAGTTGAAATTAGCAGTTTATTTAAACTTCTTATAAAAATATAGATAGTAGAAGTCACTCATAACAGCAATTTTTACTATCTAACTTAGTAGGCAAGTAATCCCAATTCATCTGTCATAAGAAACAAATGCCAATTCCAGTTTTAAGACTCGAGAGTTATAGGTAAAGTAACGGTAAAAGTAGTACCTTTACCTAAACGGCTGTCTACTTGAATTTGGCCTTGATGATGTTCGACAATAGCTTGGGCGATCGCTAACCCTAATCCTGACCCAGTAGAAATTTCTGTAGCTGTATTGCCATTGCTATGGGTACGCGCTGGATCTACTCGATAAAAGCGGTCAAATAATCTTGGTAGTGCATCCCCAGGAATACCAACCCCCGTATCACTGACTTTAACTTGTAATTGAGCGCTACTGTAGCGCAAGCCAGCAACGCGATTGATACCTTCTAAACGCGCCAATTCTACATTCACCTGTCCACCAGATGGGGTGTATTGCACAGCGTTACTAATCAAATTAGTGAACAGTCGCACCAGCTGATCCCAGTTACCTACAAGTGTGAACCAATCATCCGACAGTTCGGGGTTAGTTTCTCCAGGTGCAGGATCTACCAACTCCAAAGCTAAGCTGATTTTCTTTTCTTTAGCTAATAATTGCTGTTCTTCTAGCACTTCCATCAGCAAAGCATCCAAGGGACAAGAGGAAAAGTTATCTTTGCTAATGCCACTATCTTGACGTGCTAGAAACAGTAAATCATTAACTAACCTACCCAAGCGTTGGGTGAGTCTTTCTACTAATTTTAATTGTTGGCGATAATGTAAAGATGCTGTAGGTTCTACTTCTGCTGACTCTAAATCAGCCAGAGCAACTTGTACATTAGTTTGAATTAAAGTAATCGGACTTCTCAATTCGTGAGAAGCATCGGCGGTAAATTGCTTCAGCCGTTGATAGGAATCACCTACAGGTTCCATTGCTTTACCAGACAGAAACCAACCACTAGCACCAACAGAAAGCACCATTAACCACGTACCAATGGCCAAATCCAACATAAATTGACGACTGGGTTTAGTAACTTCAAACCAGGGATGGCTAACACGCAGATAACCTAACACCTGGCGACCAACTTCTACACGATGTGTGACTTGACGTAATAAAACTGGCGA
Source organism: Nostoc linckia FACHB-104 (assembly GCF_014696615.1). Lineage (GTDB taxonomy): Bacteria > Cyanobacteriota > Cyanobacteriia > Cyanobacteriales > Nostocaceae > Aulosira > Aulosira linckia_A. The sequence goes on from NZ_JACJQJ010000003.1 coordinate 199,953, forward strand.
TTTTTCCCATCCCTCATCCGTCACACGCACAGTTTCACCAGTGCGATTTGCATGAATGGGGACATTCAAAGGCGTGGATAGAGTTGACCAAAGTAATTCGCCATTCGCACTAAACCATTCCAAATCAATGTGATCGTCTTCTACTGTGTCAGTATTGTCACGAAAACTTGCTTCTACATTAATGCGTAATGTCTCATTACCACTATTGACTGGCTCAATGATGAGCGATCGCTCTACTACTTCCACAACATGATTGAGAGTATCATCAATCCGTTCAATCAATGTATTGCGGACATAGAAATATACTCCACTGGCAAATAATAAGAGTAATACAGCCGTTACAGCAGTGTACCAAAGAGCCAGACGGCGGCGAGTAGCTTGGAACATGGGGAATGGGTAATGGGGAATGGGTAATGGGGAATGGGTAATGGGTAATGGGGAATGGGTAATGGGGAATGGGTAATGGGGAATGGGTAATGGGGAATGGGTAATGGGGAATGGGTAATGGGTAATGGGGAATGGGTAATGGGGAATGGGGAACGGGGAACGGGGAATGGGGAATGGGTAATGGGAACTGCGAAATTATTCAGCAGTCAACCGTCAACAGTCAACCGTCAACAAACAACCGCAAAAAGTCGCTCGCTTGCTTACACTATTTCATTTACTATGTTTATTATTCAGTTGCATGGGCTGCAACTATCCGCCCTAAGGTGATCATGGCAAAATCCAAAAAGAGCGCTACTAATCCCATCAATCTGAGCGATCCCCAATACTATATCAATCGAGAATTAAGCTGGTTAGAGTTTAATAACCGAGTTTTACATGAAGCTTTCGACCAGCGAACGCCTCTTTTAGAAAGACTCAAGTTTTTGGCGATATTTACCTCTAACTTGGATGAGTTTTTTATGGTCAGGGTTGCTGGTTTAAAGCAACAAGTAGAGGCAAAAGTCACTCAGTTAAGTCCTGATGGTCGTACGCCACAACAACAGCTAGATGATATTAGGTTTACCCTCAGTCCCCAGGTAACTAAACAGCATCAGCATTTTGAGCAAGTACTCAGACCATTATTGGCGCAAAATAAAATACATATTCTGGATTATATAGAGCTAACTGATAAACAACGTAATTATTTAGATAACTATTTTGAAGAACAAATTTTTCCCGTTTTAACTCCCTTAGCTGTAGATCCCAGCCATCCTTTCCCTTATATTTCTAATCTCAGCCTCAATTTGGCTGTAGTGGTGAAAAATCCTGAAACAGAAGAAGAATTTTTTGCCAGAGTCAAAGTCCCAAAAGTTTTACCGCGATTTATACCCTTACCTCCAGAGTTAGGAATTTATCACAACGGTCAACCTGCTCACTGGACTGGTATACCTTTAGAACAGGCGATCGCACATAATTTAGATTCCCTATTTCCGGGAATGAATATTCAGGAATATCACCCTTTCCGCATTACTCGTGATGCTGATTTGGCTTTGGAAGAAGATGAAGCCGATGATCTACTTTTGGCGATTGAACAAGAATTGCGGAAACGCCGCATTGGGGGAACCCCAGTCCGCTTAGAAATCCAATCCCAAACTCCCGAAGGAGTGCGATCGCGTTTATTGGAAGATTTGGAATTAAGCGAAAGCGATGTTTACGAAGTCAATGGACTTTTGGGACTCCGGGATTTGATGTACTTTCTGTCATTACCGCTATCGGAATTTAAAGATCCACCACGACAATCTGTAGTTCCTTCCCGCTTGCAATGGTTGCGAGAACCTAGCGTCAGTTCGGAAATCCCAGAGGTAGAGGAAGGAAAAGACTTTTTCGCAGTCATCAGTGAAAAGGATTTGTTAGTACACCATCCCTATCAATCTTTTTCTACAACCGTAGTGCGCTTTATTACCCATGCTGCCCATGACCCAAATGTCCTAGCCATTAAAATGACCCTTTACCGGACTTCGGGTGACTCGCCTATTGTCAATGCTTTAATTGCAGCGGCAGAAAATGGCAAGCAAGTATCTGTATTGGTGGAATTAAAAGCGCGGTTTGATGAAGAGAATAATATTTACTGGGCGAGACGTTTAGAAAGAGTTGGGGTTCACGTTGTTTATGGTCTAGTTGGGCTGAAAACTCACTGTAAAACCATTATGGTCGTGCGTCGAGAAAAAGACCGGATGCGACGCTATGTCCATATTGGTACTGGCAACTATAATCAAAAAACTGCACGACTATATACAGATTTAGGATTATTCACCTGTAACGAAGAAATTGGTGCTGATATTACCGACTTATTCAATTTTTTAACAGGCTACTCCCGGCAAAAGTCCTATCGCGAATTATTAGTTGCACCTGTGAATATGCGCGATCGCTTTTTAGCACTAATTCATCGGGAAATCGAAAATGCCAAAAATGGGATTACTGGCAGAATTGTTGCCAAAATGAATTCTTTAGTAGATCCCCAGATTATTGCAACTTTATATGAAGCTTCCCGCGCTGGAGTCCAAATCGATTTGATTATCCGTGGTGTTTGCTGCTTGCGCCCAGGACTAAAAGATATTAGTGAAAATATTCGGATTATTAGCATAGTCGGTCGCTTTTTAGAACACTCCCGGATTTTTTATTTTTACAACAATGCCCAGGAAGAAATCTATATTGGTAGCGCCGATTGGATGCGTCGTAACCTAGACCGCCGTGTGGAAGTAATTACCCCAATTAAAGACCCAGATATTGCTAAAGATTTGCAAGAAATCTTAGGAATTATGCTGGCAGACAATCGCCAAGCTTGGGAATTACAAAGCAATGGCAGCTATATCCAAAGGCAACCCTGCGATCGCGCGCCAGAAGCGCACTCACAACAAAGCCTCATCAATATGGCATTACGCTCAACTAGCATTAGCTCAAACCTGATTGATACAAAAAAGAATTCCTTCTATCTTGACAATTAGCTAAATCTACTACTTTTAGAAAACTTTAATTTTTCCTCACAAAATCTAAATTATTTAGTGAGCTAAAAGCCCAATTATTCAACCATAGGATAGAGTAACTCCCAGGACTAATTACCATAAACTATAAAAGTTATTGTACTTAAACTTTTAAATGTTAATGTTGTCCTGCGAGTCTTCTACCTTGCGTGTTTTAGTGGTTGATGATCACGAACTAACCCGCCTAACCCTACAATTAGCTTTTTCTTGTCAACAAAATATCCAAGTAGTAGGTTTAGCCAGCAATGGTCAAGAAGCTATAGAAATGGTTAAACGCTACCAACCTGATGTAATTGTTCTAGATTTGCAAATGCCTGTTATGGATGGCTGGAGTGCTTCAGCGCACATTAAAGCTATCTCTCCCACAATACAAATCCTGGCTTACTCTTCAGTAGAAGATGCAAATTTCCATCCCAATGGTATGTCTAGCTTCGATGAGTTTTGTAAAAAAGATGTACCAACAACCGAACTCATCGCTATGGTAAGAGAGTTAGGAAACCGTGCAATAAATCACTAAGTTCCAAGATAAATAATGCAATATAGTGAAAGTGCTTGATTAACCCAAGCGCAAGAGAATTCTAGGGACTTAGGGACATGATAGCTATTAAAAGCGTTGGTAAAGTTGCTCAATAACTTTACCAACGCAGTTTTGTATTTTTATTTAAATCTAGATACGCTTAGTTATTTTCTGTCTCAGGAACAGTGCGTCTAAATTCATCAACTAAATCATCTAATTCTTCCAATGCTTGATTTACATCAATTCTCAAAGTACCAATATTGGGTTGTTCTAAGAGACTGAGTAAATATTCGCGTTTGCTTTGAACGATGGCGATTCGCTCTTTTATAGTCTGTATATCCATTGTTTTGTTTGCATTCTTTAACTCTCTTCCAGTTTAACTGAAGCGTTGGAATTCACCCATTCTCTACAGGTGAGAAATTAGAGACTTTCAATTCAAAAAATATCCTATCGTTATGTAGGCAGTCCCAATGAAAATTTTTTCATCGCCATACATGAAAAAAGGATGAGGGGGATGAGGGAGAAATCACAAATGACCAATGACCAATGACCAATCACTCTTTCATATTAAATGACTCGTGATATGAGACGAGTCCAGTTGGTATATGCCCAGTAAAGGAAATAGCTTGGAAGTATTCAGGTGGAACATCAGCTAAAACAAGACTAGGTTCTGCCTTGAAACCAAAACGGCTATAGTATTTAGGGTTACCCAGCAATACACATCCAGATGCACCAAGTTCACGGAGAGTAGCCAATGCTTGTTTCATGAGTTGTGAACCAACACCAACCCCTTGATGTTCCGGTGCTACAGAGATTGGCCCCAGTCCATACCAACCCTGACTAGCATCAGAAATTGAAACTGGGGATACAGCAACATGCCCAACGATTTTGCTATCAGCATCAGCAACAAGGGAAATTGTCAAGTTCCCTGAGTCACGCAAAGCATTCACAATCAACTGTTCAGTGTGGCTACTATACGGCATATTCAGAAACGCCGCTGTTGTCAAAGCTTCAATGTCAGCAACATCACCAGGCACTTCTTTTCGTATTGTGATATTCATTATTGGTGTTCTAGAATCTGCGCTATATGGCAGCATTCACAATCAACTTAGATAGATTAAGATCCCCAAATTTTTCAAAAAGTCGGGGATCTACTGATCAATCCAAATTCTAAAATCCCATTGCTTCAGCAACTGCGCCTAATTCAGCCTCAATTCCCTGTTTAAATTGGCTGTGGCTGTGCTTAATGGCTGTATCTGGGTCTTTTAATCCATTACCTGTGAGAACACAGACAACTGTCGCCCCTGAAGGAATTTGGTCTTTCACCTGCAACATCCCGGCTACGGAAGCTGCACTGGCTGGTTCGCAGAAAACGCCTTCTGTTGATGCTAGCAATCTGTAAGCATCAAGAATTTCTTCATCAGTAACAGCATGGAAGTTTCCTTGGCTAGCTGATTTAACTGCTACAGCTTTTTCCCAACTCGCCGGATTGCCAATGCGAATCGCTGTTGCTACTGTTTCTGGATGCTGTACTGGCTGACCGTTAACTAAAGGTGCGGCACCTGCTGCTTGGAAGCCCATCACCTTGGGTAGGCGATCGCATTTCCCTACTTGGTGATATTGACAAAATCCCATCCAATATGCAGAAATATTTCCCGCATTCCCCACTGGGATACATAGCCAGTCTGGGGCGTTACCTAAGACATCAACAATTTCAAATGCGGCTGTTTTCTGCCCTTCTAAACGGTAGGGATTGACAGAATTCACCAAAGTAATGGGGTAGCTTTCTGCCATCTCACGGACAATTTCTAAGGCGCGGTCAAAATTTCCTTTTACCGCCAGCACTTCTGCCCCATATAGTAAAGCCTGTGCCAACTTACCCAGCGCTACATAACCATCGGGAATCAACACAAAAGCTTTCATACCCCCACGCCTAGCATAAGCTGCGGCTGCTGCTGAGGTGTTACCTGTACTGGCACAAATTACCGCCTTTGCCCCTGCTTCCTTCGCCTTGGAAATTGCCATTGTCATTCCCCGGTCTTTGAAGCTACCAGTGGGGTTAAGACCGTCGTATTTGACAAAAACGCGGACTTGTCTACCAATGCGTTCTGCGATCGCTGGCACTGGAATTAGCGGTGTATTCCCCTCTAATAGAGTGACAACTGGCGTTGTTTCGCTTACAGGCAAGTATTCCCGATAGGCTTCGATCAGTCCGGGCCAAGGTTGGCGATGAGATTTAGCAGCAGATAGGCTTACAGTCACGGTAATTTATATCAGTTTTTTCGTGCAAACAGAAAAATTTCAATGGTAAACATCTTGCACCAAGAGACGCTCTCATCACAAGAACAAAGTAATTTTTATAGTGCGGGCGTTTTACCTAGATTTTTATTTACCATTTTCTAGTCAGCTTTGTCAGAAGTTTTGCCAAAAGCGAATCTTATCTGTGATGTTTTTTCTGGAACACAGCCATCACAATTTGAGTCTCTTATCACAAAACTATAAACCCATTAGAGTAAATGATTGAAAGTATACAATCATTTAACAAAGCTTAAAACTACATTATTATATTATCTCTAATGGTGTGAGTTGAGTTGTGGATTTAAATAACTATGTCTACCAGTTCTTCTACTAGTGTTTCCGATCGCTCTTCCCAAGAACTTTGGGCCAGCCAGTTGAATAAGGCTTATTACCAAGACGACCAACAAGCTAAATTAATGCACCTGCGAGCAGAGGTAGAATCTTTGCTGTTACAGTTGCAAAGCCTGAAGGAACAACGTCTGTCTGCTGATAGCCAAGAGCAATAAGCTCAACGCAAGCTGAAGGTTGAATTCTGGAGGCTCAAGGCTAAAACAAAATTAGCCAATTTTTTGCACACCTACATTAAATTCCCTGAATTTTGTCATAGGGTTCCGCCTAAGAAGACTAAATTCATCCTTTATACTTCAGCCTTCAACCTTCCTATGACTGTTATTCAAAACGTTGATTTTTCTTTGACCAGCGCTTGAGGCTGTATTTATCACCATTTTCAACTAATAGCGCTAGAGATTGTCCATCTGCAAGTTGGGCTATCCCTGTTAGTGTCTGGTGGTAATTTTGCTGAAACTCAGTATAAATTATCTTACCGCTATCAGACAATATTAAAGTGCGGGGACGAGAAAAATTTTTTGCTGCTTCTGCATCAACCCCTAGATGATTTAATGATGCGATCGCTTCATCTGAGATAGTTAACACACTTTCAGGATGAGGGCCATTGGTTAAATTTAAGACTTGCACGGGCCAGTAGCCTATTTGTTGCAACATTTGTGGCAGAGTGGGCATGGCACCATTGGGAATTTGACCTGATTGTTGTAAAGACTTCCACACTTTTGGTAGCATTGCTGACACTCTAGCTGGATCTTGTTGCGACAATTCTTCCAAAGTCACAGGGGATGGCTGTACCCATTCCAATGCTGCATCTGTTAAAGCTAAAGGTCGGGGTTGGAGACGATTTTGATTTTCAGCTATTGGTTGTCCGGATACAAGGAGGCGTAAAACCCCTGCTTGCAATTGCACTCCTTTGATTGTGGCGGTGGTCATTTGTTGTTCTCCGTTGGGTAACCAAACCACTATCAAAATTGTTGGGTCACTGCTAATACCCAAGGTATCCCACATAAATTTGGCAGGAGAAATCTTAGGTAATTGAAAATTTCCAAAGGGGAAATTTAGCCAGCGTTTACCGTCGTTAAATGCACTCACCTCTACTTGATACCAAACTTCGTTATCTGTCAGTTGTAGGTCTGTTGTGAGGTTTGGTCTTAGCCATTCAGTTTTATTCACTTGGGTGATGAGTTGCACGGAACCAATAATCCGACTGGGCTGAGTAGAAAGGATTTTTGGTCTGATACCCTCGTTACTTAAGCTACTTAACAAACCTTCAATATAGGTGATCGTCTCTGGGTTAATTTTGGGTTGTGCTTTCAACCAAGAAATAGCGTGTTCTTCTCCCCGTTGAACAGCCAATACTAATGCACCCCAAGCGATAACCTCTGGCCGATTGGGGTTGACTCGTAATGCTGTGGTGATGCGGTTCCATAACCTACCTCCATCCATTTGCAGCAGAGTTGCAATTTCCGGGATATTTTGCGGTGAAGCTTCAAATACTTGTAAAGCTTTTTGCCAGCGACCATCAATTAAATCTGCTAGCACTTCTTGAGAGGGAATTGCCCAAGTCTTATCGGCTTCGGTTTTAGTAAGTTGGGAGTGTAGGTGAATCACATCAATTTGCGCTTGTGCTGCTATAGGAAGCGTGGCTTTTTGCTTTTTTTGTAATGATTGCAACCACTCAAAGGAGGGAGTCCACAGTCCACTACGGGCTAGTAATAAAGCATTTTGGTAAGCATTATTTTTTAGGGCTGGTATTTTTAAGGAAATTTCTTCTAATGCAATGGGATGGAGAAATAATTTTAAAGGTTTGATTTGGTAAATGCGTAACCGTGGTTCTAAACCTATAGTTTGATCGACAACTAACTCTTTAACACTATCTCCAGTTACCTGCTGCCATTTTGGTAGTTGTCCATTAGGGCTTTTCCAAGTCAACATCTGTTGCAGAGTACTACGTTCTGGATTGTAGTAGACAATGTTACCGTAGGCGATCGCACTAGTTCCTTGGGGTAGTTTACCTTGTAAATTTAGCCATAACCCTGATGATGTGCCACCTGGAAAGCGATTTACTTCATTTAATGGTAGGGGTTGGCTGTCTTCTGCGTTATCTAATTCCACTTCATCAGCAGTAGAAGCCACAAAAGATTCTTCTGGCCCAGTTATGGCTAGTTGACTGGCTAGACGGTAGTGTTTTTCCGTTGGAGATGGTAGTTCCAAATCTTGAGATTCTTGATAAACCCTCAACTCTACCAATGCTTGACAATCATTCAAGCAATCTGGACGCTGTTGAAAAACTGGCAGCAAAAAAGACTGTTGTTTATCCTTCGCCACAGCTATAGTTTCCCCAGCTATGAGTTTTTTTTGACTCAGGCTAAGTTTAATTTGTCTGAGAGTCAGGGGTTTATCCTTGTAATTCCCCCGAGATATTTGTGCCCATTCCGGTAAAAATTTATTCATCCAGATAATTTGTTCTGGATTGAAAATATAAAGAATACTGAGCCAAGCAAAAGAAATTAATACGCCAACACTACTCAATAATATGGCGATCGCTAGGGTTGATGTCAGCTTATTTCCCCATTGAGAATTTTTTTGGTTTGTTGTGGAGGCATCTTGATTTCTCCCAACATGAGGCTGATTTTGCCATGAGGGTTTTAAACTTAGCTTTCGCAATCGATTGACCATGTTGGTTTGCACTCTATCTAGAGAGTAGTTTGAGGCTGCATAATTTATCTTTTATACTCGCGGTTTTTAAATATTGCCCAAAAATTTTCAAGTCAAATTTGACACAAAAACAGTAAAATTACTCAAGCCATTTATACATAAACGTGAATACACTCATGGCCTAAGTATGGAAGCAGAGTAGAAGCCAATGATACGCCCCACTAAAAGAAAGACCTGGATGCTGGTATGGTTAATAATTGCGGGCGTAAATGGATTTTGCCAAAAAGCGATCGCCCAAGATTATAGTTTGCCATCTTCTAGCGAAGAATCTTCTCTAGAAAATCCAGAACCGATGGCGCAAGTAACATCGGTATCACAACTAAAAGACGTACAACCGACAGACTGGGCATTCCAAGCATTACAATCTTTAGTAGAACGCTACGGCTGTATCGCAGGTTATCCCAATAGTACTTATCGTGGCGAGCGCGCTTTGACACGCTATGAATTTGCCGCAGGTGTCAATGCTTGCTTAGATAGAGTTAACGAGTTAATCGCCACAGCTACCAGTGACTTAGTTAGCCGCGAAGATTTAGCCCAGATCCAAAAATTACAATCAGAATTTGCCCCAGAATTAGCAGCTTTACGGGGTAGAGTTGATAAATTAGAAGCCCGCACTGCTGAACTTGAAGCCAATCAATTTTCTACAACAACTAAACTCAGTGGCTTAGCGATCATTGGCGTGCAAGGAAGAAATAGCAATCGTGGTGACGTTAGCCCTAGAGACGGTATCAAAGATACAAATGACTTAGGTACAAATGCCAATGTCATCTTAATGAGTCAGCTATATTTAACTACCCAATTTACGCCGCGCAGTTACTTATTTACAGGCCTTTTACATGGAATCGGTGCCAGTGAGCCAAGATTTAACAATAGCGTTTCTCGGAATGATGTTTTGCTGGGCTACGAATTTCCTACAGATGGCTTCATCATTAGTGATCTGCATTATCACTGGTTAGCTGCTGACAACTTAGCGCTGATGATCGGTACAGAAAACGTCAATATGACAACTGCTTTCCGCGGCCCAAACCGAGCAGAAAGCGGTGCTACAGGCCCACTATCTCTGTTCGCTCAACGCAACCCCATTTTAAATATAGGGTTTGGTCATGGTGGTATAGCTGTGGATTGGCAGATTGCTAAACGCCTCAGTTTACAGGCACTTTATTCTAGTTATACTCCTGGTAACCCAGGTCAAGGTACTGGCTTATTTGATAGTAATACTACGACTGGTATACAGTTACTTGTAACGCCAACGGATGCTGTTGATTTAAGTCTTTATTATGTGAATAATTACTCTTCAGATGGTTGCTTACTCAGTTTTGTAGGTGATGAGTGCTTAAGTGCAAATTCCGAACCTCTACAAACTAATGCTGTGGGTGCAACAGTCACTTGGCAAATTTCGCCCCGCATTACTCTCGGTGCATGGGGTGGTTATACCAGTTCTTACATTCCTGGACAAACAGGAAGTGTAGAAACAACAAATTACATGGCGTTTGTTAATTTCCCAGATTTATTTGCTAAAGGAAATTTGGGTGGAATTTACTTTGGACAACCGCCAAAAATTACTAACAGTAACTTACCAACAGGTAGCAATGTTCCTGACACAGTTAATACAGGTTTAGGACGTGCAGGTGGACAACCCGGAACGACATTGCAAATTGAAGGTTTTTATCGCTTTCAAGTCACAGATAATATTAGTATTACACCAGGAATCATTCATATATTAGAACCCGGACATACACCTAATAATGACCCTGTGACTATTGGTATACTTAGAAGTACTTTTCTTTTTTAATGATTTTTCACTTATTAAAAAAGCCAGCAGAATTGGGGGATTCTCCCCCAAACCCCCGATTGGGTGACGGTTGCGTCCCCCAAACCCCCTCCAAAATTATTGTTCTGTTTTTTGTTGAGTAACTAGTTTTTTGGTTTTGTTATCAATTAATTTTCTTAACTGAACTGTATTTGCTTTTAGCAAGAATTTTTTATAGTCAAAATTTCCGAATAAATAACTATAGGGTGGACACTATTGGATCTTGGGTTCAAAACCTAACGATCGCAAGTGTCCACCCTACAAAAATTCCTGATAATGAAGGAATTGGTGTTTTAGAAGGTGAAAGTGGTTCTTAGAGTACCAATGATGGCATTATCGCTGTTAGCAACTTGACCAGGATTGGTTAACCAAATTAACCCAGGGGTAATGGAGATATTATCGCTGACGCGATATTTATAGAAGCCTTCAATATGGTAGGGGCGATCGCCTCCAATACTACCTAAGTAGGGTTGAGCACCCGCGAAAATTCCTAAAACGTTACCTTGTCTACCGAAATCTGGTAAAGCTACGCCAATACCATAGCTCCAAACTTCATCATTATTATTACCTACGACGCTGGTAATATCGCTGTAAAGCACAAAGCCACTAATCGAGAGTTTGTCGCTAGGTTTGAAAGCAGCTTCAAAGCCATAGGAATTACTGTTATATGGGTTACCACCACCAACCAAGTTGGCCTGTGCAGTACCTACTACACCAGTACTTCCAGCTCCGCCTAGGTCGAATAAAGCAGTTCCAGCATCATGATATCCGTGGACGTAGGTAGCAGCAAAAGACAGGCGATCGCCTACGTTTAAGTTTAATTGAGCCAGGGCTGCATAGTTACCTTCAAATAAACCAGTACGTACTCCTGGGTTATTTGGTTGGGAGGCCAAATAGCCTACGGTGATTGAAGGTTGGAAAGCAGCGTTACTCTTACCAAACACAAAATTAACGCCACCACCTGCACCACCGCCAATCCGGTAGATTGGGCTTTCAGATGCAAAGGTAGATAAAGCACCGTTACCACCATCAAAACCTTCAAAGTAAGGGTTAAGAGTAGGCGCGTAATCGCTATGAATACCGCCACTGGCTGCTATATATACTTGGGAGTTACCCAGGGGGAAGTAATAGGATAACCAGTCTATAATGGCACTGTTGTTGCCAGTATTGCCTAGGTTAAAGGTTTGAGTACTCTCAAAGCTGTTACCGGGCAAACTTAACGCATTAGCGTTACCAGCTGCAATCCGGGTATGTAAGGTATCTCTACCAGTGAAGCTACTTTGTAAATCTAAACGTACTCTGTTTTGAAATACAGTGTTGTTGTTGTCATTATCGCCAAAGCTATCAGTGACTGCAAAAATTGCTTCACCGACTAGCTTGGTTGTAGTAGAAAATTGATTGGCTTCTAATTCCGCAGTACGTGCTTCTAAAGAATCTACTCGACCGCGTAAAGTTGCTAATTCTGCGGAGAATTCTTCTTGCAAACGCTGGAGGGTGGCTAAATCTTGTTTTGTCACCAAGTCAGCTGTTGCTGTTGCAATCAGTTCATTAACTCTATCTAAACAAGCATTCAAACCTGCGGCAAATTCATAACGAGTTAAAGCTCGATTTCCGCGGTAAGTTCCATTAGGATAACCGGCGATACAACCGTAGCGTTCAACTAAAGACTGCAAAGCTTGGAATGCCCAATCAGTTGGCTGTACGTCAGAAAATTGAGAAACTGACGTAACTTGAGACATTGAATCCTGGCTACTGACTTCACTTACTAAAACTCTATTTTCATCAGTTTTAGCTTGAGCAAGTAACTGCTGATTAATGTTTGCTTGCTCTGTGGCAATTCCTGCTGCTTTTGACTCAGAAGCGTTTAATATTTCCGCTGCCATTACGCTGGATGAAGCCAATGCATTGGCACCCAAAAATACTGGAAGTAATACCAGCTTTTTCCACAATCTATTAGACATATTTCCGTTTTCCTCTCCACGAAATGCGCCTAACTAATTGCTGTTTTCAGCAATTAATTAAGTTCTTTCTGCACACCTATAAAGTAAGATACGTTACATTGATTCGCTGTATAAAGTCAAGTCCTAGCTTATGAAATCTAGATAAATGACTGCACTTTCATAGCCTTTAGTCAACGGCTATTTATCTGTAATTTCCACAACTTTGACCAAATGCAACATTTATCAAGGGTTATTAATAGCTATTTGCATTTAGATGAGCAATAAAGAGCGATTTACTCTTGCTATCTAATGTAAAAACCAGATTTTTTAACCATGATATTTGTATCTATTATGCATAAAACTTAGTAATTTTATACACAAAATTAAACTTTTTTATGCAGAAAATTCATTTTAATGATGCGGAAGTATCAACGGCAATATTCTGTAGCGAAATTTACAAAAACTTAAATGTTTAAATATGAAAATTTTACTCACTTGTATCGATTATAAAGAGTAAAAATTTTCAATAACTAATGATACTTAAATCAATCGCAAAACTATTGTTAGATACTGATGTAAATACTGCTTCTCTAAGCCTGTCGTAAAATCAAATTTTTACAACCTTAGTTTATTGCAGTCATATTTGATATAGAGTGACGTTTAATGTGAATTAAGCCTTGAAACCCTAGAGATTTCGTAGGTAGTTCCGAAACAATCATTTTGAATGAATCTTGAAACCCTTATGGGATAAGAGGCTTTTCTAATTCACATCAGGCGTAATTGGTAATTGGTGATTGGTAATTGGAATTATCTCTTTGTCCCCTTGTCCCCCTGCTTCCCCCAGAAGTCCCTTAGTCAAGCGGATCGAAACGCTGCAAGATGAGTGCTATCAATATAACTGGCAAACCTACGGCTACACAAATGAGAGCTTGAGCCAATGTTAAAGGTGTGGTGTCGAAAACTTGATTCATAATGCTCCACTGACTGAACAGACATTGTAAAGTCACTACAACCACAATTCCAATTACAGGCGCATAGGCTATGGGTTTGCGTTGACCTTGAATTTTGGCAACTACAGATGGTACAAACTGGCTAATGCTGAGTAGATAAAATACTTCTGCTGCTACTAACCCATTAATCGCCATTGTGCGGGCTAAGGCTTCATTACCTGTAGTTTGCAGTATCCATTGAAAAACGCCAAAAATTACCAACCAGTTGAAGAGAGAAATTGCCAAGATGCGCTGGAGTAAGCTACCCGATAACAGCTTTTCTCTGGGGTTGCGTGGTGGTTGTTGCATTACTCGTCGAGATTTTGGCTCAAAGGCGAGGGGAACAATCAAACCAACTGAACTCACCATATTCAGCCAGAGAATCTGGATTGGTAAGATAGGAAGGACGATCGCTAGGAGAATGGCAATCAAAATTGTCATAGATTCTCCAATGTTGATTGGTAGCAAGAAGGCGATCGCTTTGCGTAAGTTGCGATACACTCCCCGCCCTTCCTCTACAGCGGCTTCAATGGCAGCGAAGTTATCGTCAGTTAACAGCATATCTGCAGATTCTTTGGCAACCTCTGCCCCAGCTAAGCCCATCGCTACACCAATATCTGCTTGCTTGAGTGCTGGCGCATCATTAACACCATCTCCAGTCATAGCCACAATTTCACCTTTGAGCTGCAAGGCTTTGACTAAATGCAATTTTTGCTCTGGCGCAACTCGCGCAAATACTCTACCTTGCTCAGCGGCTTGGCTGAATTCGGCTTCATCCATCTGAGCTAATTGCTTTCCTGTAAAAACCTGTGCTTCAGCCGAGCAAATTCCCATTTGGCGAGCGATCGCTGCTGCGGTGAGTGCATGATCGCCGGTGATCATTTTCACTTGAATGCCAGCAGATTGACAAGCATCAACAGCCGCGATCGCTTCTTCACGAGGTGGATCAATGATGCCTTGAAGTCCTAAAAATACTAGTCCTGTATCGATATCATGACGATCCAAGGAACGCTTACCAGCAATTTTTTTACTGGCAAAGGCTAGCACTCGTAAACCTTGCTTTGCCATCTGCGCCACTTCCTGTTCTATAACCGCAGGATTGAGGGCAGTTTGTTGTCCTTGAGCATCCAGCAGGCGATCGCAACGTTGGAGAATAGCCTCTACAGAACCTTTGACATAAATCAAATTCTGTCTTTGCTGAGTATCCAATTTATGCAAAGTTGCCATGTATTGGAATTGAGACTCAAAGGGGATAGTATCAATTCTCGGTAATTCTTCTGGGGTTAATCCCGCTTTATTAGCCGCAGTAATCAATGCTCCCTCGGTGGGAGCGCCTACTAAACTCCACTGTTCGTCTTTCCATTCGATGTGAGAATCATTGCACAGTAATCCAGCTGCTAGAGTTTCCCAAAGAGCAATCTGTCCCTCTGCTTCTAAATCAACAGGCTGCCGATTCAGCAAAATTTCACCATCGGGAGCATAACCAATACCGCTGACGGTGTAGTGTTGTTCGCCTGCGTAAATCTGCTGCACCGTCATCTGATTTTCGGTTAACGTGCCAGTTTTGTCAGAGCAGATAACGGTTGTACTTCCCAATGTTTCCACAGCAGGTAACTTGCGAATAATCGCGTTACTTCGCGCCATGCGGGAAACACCAATCGCCAAAATCACTGTGACAATTGCAGGTAAACCCTCGGGAATTGCACTCACAACAAGAGCTACAGCAGCTTTGAAAACATCAATCCAAGATTCGCCTTGTCCTAATCCAACTGCAAAGGTGAGGGCAGCTAAACCTAAAATGGCATACAGTAAAGTTTTGCTTAACTTGTCAATATTCCTGGTGAGTGGTGTTTTCAACCCCGTGCTACTTTCAATTAACTGCGAGATGCGGCCTGTTTCAGTAGCATCTGCGATCGCCACTACCATCCCTTCTGCTTGACCAAAGCTGACAAAACTGCCGGCATAAGCCATATTGCTGCGTTCGGCTAAGGGTGTGTCTACAGCCAGCAATGCAGTTGTTTTTTCTACTGGAACCGATTCTCCAGTTAAAGCCGACTCATCAACTTGTAACTCGCGTACAGTTAATAGCCGCAAATCTGCTGGTACTTTATCCCCAGAGGCTAACAGTACTAAATCCCCTACAACAAGTTCAGTGGAAGCCAGACGAGTTTTTTGACCATCGCGAATCACAGTTGCTTCTGTAATCACAGCTTGGGATAGAGCTGCGATCGCATCTTCTGCTTTTGATTCTTGAATGTAGCTAATGATGACATTAATCAGGGTGACGCTAAAAATTACTCCTGCATCTATCCAATCTCGTAATAGTAACGTCACCACTCCCGCCGCTATTAATATATAGAGCAGTGGTTGATGAAATTGCTCGATAAATTTTAGCCAAGGGCTTTTTCTTGGTTTACTATTCAGTTGATTGGCACCCATCTGTTGATGCCGCTTAGTTGCTTCTTGATGGCTTAATCCTGCTTCTGAATGGCTAGCTAAGGTTTGTACAACCTCTGGTTCCGGTAGAGTATGCCATTCATAATTAAGTAAATCTTTTGTTGGCTGATCAAAAGTATTTGTAGCGATGGTATTTGCTGGCATTTCTACCTCCAAAAATAACTATCTATTAAAGTAAGATTTTGTGCAAAATCCTCAGCTTTAATTTTTCTATGAATCTGTATTTTTCTGGTGTAAATTGGTTCAGCTAGTGTAATTTATTTCTCGGTTCATAAATATGCCACTCTCGCACACCCCAGTAGCGAAGAATATATTCTGCTTGCTGAATTTCGTCTGCTGTTCCCTCTACCTTCACCAAAAAATCTTCACTAGGCTGCCAAAGTTTAACTTGCTTTTCAGGAGCGAACCAACCTTGAAATGCACCACATAAACTACCAAATATTGCGCTTGCTCCACCTGCCAGCAGTGTAGTTAAAACAGATTCAACTGCTAATGCGGGGCCAAAACCGGGAATCATTAACACACCAAGTCCAGTGGTAACTGCTAACACTCCTCCTGCTGTCCCTCCTGTAATTGCACCTGCTTTAGCACCTTCAATAGGATTCACAATTTGATTACCTGCACGAGCATTGTGCAACTTTTGTTGTTTAGATTCCGTAGCAAACACAGAAATTTTTGCCATAGGAAAGTCAATCGCTCTCAGTTCATCAAGTACTTGTGTTGCCGCCTGACGGTTAGGAATAATGCCTGTAGCCTTTTTAACTGAATTGGAATTCATCACAACTTCTCCTCTGAAAATAATTAATTTAAAAAATTAGCGTTATTTAAATATAAAGAGGTAAGATAATAGCGAAATAATATTGATTTTTTTTTAAATTCTCTCTTTTCTTCCTGATTCTCTTCATCAGTGATGATTTTAAGGAATCGAATCAGAATACTATAATTTTCTAATTGCAGAAAGAACTGTAGAGTTAAGCATGAGTTTTAACCTTCAGTTCGATTATTTTTGCTCACATCCTTTTTTTAGGATTACAGATAAATGTGAATGAAAAGTGAACGCGAATACTATTGAAAAGAATATCTATGAATTAAGTTCACGTAGGATGCGTTAGCGATAGCGTAACGCATCAAGGCTGAGAATACGGTGCGTTATCACGAAGTGCAATGCACCGTACACACTACAATCTGTCGCAATACTTGTCGGTTAAGGGTAAAAGGGGAAGGGGAAAAGGGGTAAGAAAAAACCTTTAACCCTTACCCTTTCACCTTTTCCCCAAACCAAATTCCCAGTTTAAAATCCTTAACCGAGCAGTATTGCAATCTGTCGCATTCTTTTTTTAAATTGGTATTACTAATGACTAATGACTAAGGACAAATGACAGCCCTTGCCAGTTATTTTTAATCGCAACGCCCTACTTAAATAAATCTAAGTCTGTCACAGCACCAACGCTGCTGGAGGAAACTAACTTAGCATATTTAGCTAAGGTGCCTTTTGTATAACGAGGTGGACGAGGTTGCCATTTAGCACGGCGATTGGCTAATTCTGCATCGGAAATATTGATTTGCAGTAAGCGAGAATGAGCATCGATAGTGATGCGATCACCTTCTTCAACTAGCGCGATCGCACCACCAACGGCGGCTTCGGGAGCAACATGACCAACTACCATCCCGTAAGTACCGCCGGAAAAGCGTCCATCGGTAATTAACCCAACTGCATCGCCTAAACCTGCACCAATAATTGCGGAGGTGGGTGCTAGCATTTCCCGCATTCCAGGGCCGCCTTTGGGGCCTTCATAGCGAACAATAATCACATCACCAGCTTGGATTTTATTTGCCAAGATAGCATCTAAGCATTCTTCCTCGGAGTCAAATACCCGCGCTGGCCCGGTAATACAGGGATTTTTCACTCCCGTAATTTTGGCTACTGCTCCCTCGGTAGCGAGATTCCCTTTTAAGATGGCTAAGTGACCTTGAGCATACATCGGGTTATTCCACGGACGAATTACATCTTGGTTGCTGGGTGGTTCATCGGGGACATCTGCTAAAACTTCAGCAATAGTTTTACCTGTGATAGTGATACATTCCCCGTGGAGTAAACCATGCACAAGTAACATCTTCATGACTTGGGGGATACCGCCGACTTTGTGCAAATCTGTAGCCACATATCTACCGCTGGGTTTTAAATCGCACAACACAGGTACACGACCACGGATAGTTTCAAAGTCATCTAGACTTAGTTCTATACCAGCTGCGTGAGCGATCGCCAGAAAATGTAATACAGAATTTGTGGAACCACCCACAGCCATAATTACAGAAATGGCATTTTCTATGGATTTACGGGTAATAATTTGTCTGGGTAAAATTTGCTGGCGAATCGCTTCTACTAATACTTTGGCTGATTTTTCCGTACTATCGGCTATTTCATCGTCTTCGGCTGACATTGTAGAAGAATAAGGCAAACTCATTCCCATCGCTTCAAAAGCAGAAGACATGGTGTTAGCTGTATACATCCCGCCACAGGAACCAGAACCCGGACAAGCTTGGCGTTCAATGGCTAATAGTTCATCTTCGTCAATTTTATTGGCGCTGTATTCACCGACAGCCTCAAAAGAACTCACGATAGTCAAGTCTTTACCGTTGTGCTGTCCGGGTTTGATGGTGCCACCATAAACAAAAATAGCAGGGATATTCATCCGGGCGATCGCAATCATTGCCCCTGGCATATTCTTATCACAACCACCAATGGCAATTACACCATCCATACTTTGACCATTACAGGCGGTTTCAATGGAATCAGCAATGACTTCTCGTGACACTAGGGAATATTTCATCCCTTCTGTTCCCATAGATATGCCATCACTAATGGTAATTGTGCCGAACATTTGCGGCATTGCCCCAGCTAGTTTAATTCCCTCTTCAGCTCTTTGTGCGAGCCGATTAATTCCCATGTTGCAGGGAGTGATGGTGCTGTAGGAATTCGCCACACCCACAATTGCTTTGTTAAAGTCCCCATCTTGGAAACCGACTGCACGCAGCATCGCTCGATTTGGCGCTCGTTGTACCCCTTGCGTAACTGCTTTACTGCGAAAATTTTCCGAGATTGTGTTTTCAGACATTGCTCTAGCCTCGTTCAACATGGTTGTACGAGTATGATACGTAGACTTTTTTGAGATGTCCAATATATATTTATTTGAAATTGATATCTTTTAAATATTAAAAAATGGAACTACGACACCTGCGTTACTTTATTGCTGTAGCCGAGGAACTCCATTTCAGTAAAGCTGCAGAAAGGCTGCATATAGCGCAACCGCCTCTCAGCCAACAAATTCAGCAGCTAGAAGCAGAAATAGGAGTAGAACTTTTCCATCGCAAAACCAAGCGACAGGTACAGCTAACAGAAGCGGGTAAGGTTTTTTTACAAGAAACTTATGGATTATTACTACAACTAGAAACTGCGATCGCACTCACTCAAAGGATTGGTAGAGGTCAAACTGGTCAACTACGAATAGGATTTACGAGTTTGGTAATCTACGAATTATTACCCTTAATTTTGCGCCAATTTCGCGAGCAATTTCCCGACGTAGAACTAGTTTTACGAGAGTTAACTACAAGTCAACAGGAACAAGCAATCAGAGATTCTGTAATTCATGTAGGTTTTGCCCATCCACCTTTAGAAGATGACACCCTATCTTATCAATCTATTCACCAGCAAACTTTAGTTGTCGCTTTACCGTCAAATCATTCCTTAGCTCAAACAGAAAATATTCAGGTGCAGGAACTAGAGAATGAACCTTTGATTATGTTTCCTCGTTATCTAGCACCCGGACTTTACGATTTGATCATGAGTCTTTTTCGGCAGAGAAATATCAAACCTCAAATTACTCAGGAGGCAGTTCAAATGCAAACTATTATTGGCTTAGTATCTGCGGGAATGGGTGTGGCGATTACACCATCTTCTCTCCAAAATCTTCAACGTTCTGGTGTCAGTTATCATCCTCTACGGGAACAAGCACCTGTAATCGAAACTGCTGTCATCTGGCAGCAAAGTACCCTCACACCTCTTGTAGAGAATTTTTTACAATTCACGCAAAAGTTTATCTAATTTATGCTCAATTTCTATTCACAAATGCTGACATAAAACTCACTTTTTGGCAGAGATTTATGAAAGTTCATCATTGGTATGGTTGGTAGATGTTATTATTTTCAATTTTTAAAACGGGTAGAATAACAGTGAAAGTTGTACCTGCTCCAAGATGGCTATCAACAAAGATTTTTCCTCCATGTGCATCAACACACTTTTTGGTAATTGATAACCCCAATCCTGTGCCGGGAATTTTGTTGACGTTAATTCCTCGATGAAAAGGTGTAAATAGCTTTGCTAAATCCTTTTCTGTGAGTCCAATACCTTGGTCTTGAATTTGAAATTCCACGTAATCTGGCTCACAGCGTAGGTTAAATATGACTTGGCTATCGTTTGGGGAATATTTCAAGGCATTTTCTAGTAAGTTGTTCAGGATATGTTGTAATAAGTTAGGATCGAGTTCATAAAAAAGATTTGCTGTTTCATCACATCCCGCAACGTTTAAAACCAATCTATCTGTATTTTGAGCGCGGAATTGTAAATCCTCTACCAAGAAAGAGCAAAACTGGGAAATATTTATTGGTGTTGGTTGACAATGAAACTGCTCTTGTTCTACTTGACCAAGAACCAACACATCTGTAATTAATTGCGCCATGTGCTGGATAGCTGCTTTACCCCGTTCAATATGAGCTTGTCGTTTTTGGGAATTAAATACATCTGGTTGTTCTAAGAGTTCTAGTGTCAACAGTATGGAACTTAAAGGATTACGAAATTCGTGGGAAACAATGGAAACGAATTGAGATTTAAGTTCATTTAGCCGTTTTTCTTTCTGTAGCGCTTGGCGAATTGCTTGTTCGGCAACATGGTTAGCTAAAGCTACTTGAATAGCAATAATCAGATCTTGTTCTTCAAAAGGTTTAACGATATAGCCGTATGGATGGGTAGCGATCGCTTCTGTTAAAGTTGACTCATCAGCATGGGCAGTGAGAAACACTACAGGTATCTCAAATTGTTGGCGAATTTGATCTGCTGCTTCAATTCCACTTTTGTCGCCTTGTAGATAAATATCCATCAACACCAAATCTGGTTTGTTTGCAGCAACTAGTTCCAAAGCTTTTTCGGCAGAATTAGCAGTACCAGAGACGTTGTATCCTAACTTTTTCAGATGCTGTTTGATATCTAAAGCAATCACCCATTCATCTTCAACAATCAGGATATTGGGTTTAGAAGATTGTTGCGACATATCATATTACAACCTTTTTTTCAAGAGAATATTAAATTGGCTGCCTCCTTGTCTAGATAGTTGCAGTGTACCTCCAAGTTGTTCTACTAAACCTTGTATAAGTTGCATTCCTAATGAATTAGTACACTGAGGATCAATATCGGCAGGTATCCCAATTCCATTATCTTTGACAACTAGGCAATAATATTCAGGATTGTACAGCCAAAATTGCAGCGTAATCTCGCCTTTTTGATTGGGGAAAGCATATTTTAAGGCATTAGAAATTAGCTCATTAATGATTAAGCCGCAAGGAACAGCAGCATCTAGATCTAGCTCTAACTCGCTCACCTCAATAACAAAACGGATATTTGATTTGTTCGAGGTATAAGAGCGTACTAAATCGCTGACCAGGTGTTCTACGTAAGTTGCGAAGTTAATCCGAGCCAGGTTTTCTGAACGATAGAGACGCTCGTGGACTAGTGCCATTGTTTTGACTCGACGCTGGCTTTCGGTGAGTAATTTAAGCACTGCAGGGTCATCAATGCTACTGGCCTGCAGACTTAACAGACTAGAAACCATTTGCATATTATTCTTCACCCGATGATACACCTCCCGCAATAAAACTTCTTTTTCCTTGAGAGATGCTCGGATCTGTTGTTCAATTTGTCGGCGTTCTTGCAGTTCGGTTTGTAGTTGCTTGTAAAGTTCAGACTGCTGAATAGCGATCGCCAATTGGTTGGCTATTTGTTGCAACAGATCTATCTCCCAAGCTTGCCAAGCGCGAGGAGCCGAATTTTGGTAAACTGCCAACAAGCCCCAAAGATTTTCTCCAAAGAAAATAGGAGCGATCGCATAGGCTCTGGCTTGAAATTGTTCTAGCAGCGCAATATGACATTCTTGATGTCCAACGGTGTAAATATCTGTAACGGCAAAGGTTTCGTAATTTTTGTAGCGTCCTCCTTGAGTTTCTTGTAAATAAGTATCTTCCCAAAGTTTTTTGAAGTTGGGTTTCACCAACTTCACCCAACCGGGGGCAACTGATTCGACAATAAAGTTGCCACTCCAATCGGCATTAAAACGATAAACCGCCACCCGATCTGCTTGCAATGTATGTCGTACTTCATTAACTGCAGTTGTGAGAATGGCATCCAAATCAAGAGACTGGCGAATTTCATGGGTAACCAGTCGGAGTGCTTTTTCCTGCTTGGCTTGCTGCCTGATAGCGGCTTCTGCCTCTTTGCGATCGCTCACATCTAGCAAAACTCCATGCCAAGCAAAAGCGCCGTTTTCCCGTGGTTCAACTTGTGAATTGACTTGCACCCATTTGAGTTTGCCAGAGGATGTAATGATGCGATATTCCATGAAAAAAGGTTCTAAGTTCTGGGTGCAACGGGCCATTAAGGCAGCACGAGGCGGTAGATCATCTGGATGAATCCGCTTGATTAAAAAGGAGGCATCTTGCATTGCTTGCTCTGCTGTCACCTCAAGGATGGATTTACAGGCTGGGCTGATGTATTCAAACCAAATCTGCCCATTGGCTTCTTGAACCATTGTGTAAACCACTACAGAAATTTTTTGACTAAAGTTCTGCAACCACCTTTCACTGCGTCGCAAAGCGGCTTCTGCTTGTTTGCGATTGGTAATATCCATAGCAATTCCCATCAGCTGCACAGGTTTCCCCTGTTTGTTCAGCACGCAAGCGCCTCTGGCATACAACCAATGAATGCTGCCATTTCGCCAGATCAGCCGATACTCTATGTCATAAGAAGAACCTTGTTTTAAAGCTTGTCGGACTTCTTGCACCACATAGTCGCGATCGTCGGGATGAACACAACTCAAAAACAACTCAAAGGTGGGATGAGGACTAATTTCTGCTCCGTTTTGATCGAGGACACGCCCCGCAGCATCGGTTTGAAAGCCAAATAGCTTATATTCTTCAGGTGACCAGTGAACAAGGTTCGTCTCTAGATCCCAGTCCCAAGTTCCCATTTTGGCAGCAGAAAGCGCCATTTGCAGTTTGTCAGTCCGTTCTTGAACTCGCTGTTCTAGCTCTTGGTTGAGTAGTTGTAATGCAGCTTCTGCGCGTTGGCGATCGCGCAGTTCTTGCTGCACTTGTTGATAGAGTTGTGCTTGCTGAATTGCGATCGCTAACTGATCTGCTATTTTTCCAGCGATGTCTCTCTCCTTTTGACTCCAAGCCGCTTCTGTAGCAGGCTTAGATATCGATAAGCTGCCCCAAATTTTACCGTTAACAACAATGGGTGTTAACAACCATGCAGGAGGAGCAAGCTGTGAAATCTTGAGGTTAATGGGATCTTGAATGCTATCTAATGTATCTACCTGCACTACCTGGAGTTGCTTGAGTTGTGCAGCATAGGGGTTGTCTTGATCGGGAATTTCTAACCCTGTTGTATCTGTTAGTGATGCATCTTGGCGATGAGCTGCCAGCACTTGCCAACATTGGCGTTCTGGTAAATACTGCACAATAGTAGTTCTCTGAAGCCCCAATAATTGAGTAACTTCAGCGATTGTGGTAGAGAAAATCGTCGATAAATCTAGGGAACTACGAATTCTCTGGACTACACGATTTAAAGTTTGCTCTTGCTGTGCCTGAAGCTGTAAAGTAATTTGAGCGGCTTTGCGCTCGGTAACATCTCGTGAAATACATAGTATTGACTCAATCACATTTTCACGAGTCAACTCAGGCGCAATTACCATTTCAAAGGAACGCACTCCTTTAAGTGTTGGGGTTTCAAATTCAATAATCTGCTTTTGCCCTGTTTCTAGTAGCGCTTGGGCAGCAGTTTCCCAAGAGTTAATCATTGCCTCTGGCATTCCTAATTCCCGGCAGGTTTTACCTAAAAATACTTCTTTTGGAATACCTGTGAGTTCGGTGAGGACTGGACTAGTGTAAAGATGTCGTAACTGGGTATCGAAGCGTTCAATAATATCAGGAGAATGTTCTACCAAAGTTTGGTATAGCTGTCGCGACTCTTGCAACGCCGTTTTGGCTACTTTACGAGCAGTAATATCTGTGACAAAGCCCTCTAAACAGAGGAGTTCACCACTGTCCGAAAATATACCCCGTCCCCGTTCCCAAACCCATTTCTCAGCTCCCGATTTCGTAATAATCCGAAACTCAAATTCATAGGGTTGCTGAAGTTTAACTGCTTGCTGAACCAGTTCCCAAATGCGATCGCGGTCATCGGGATGAATTTCCTGCCCACAAGAAATTGTGCGTTCTATTAAGTACTCTTCCGCAGAATAGCCAGTAATATTAAATACGCTATCGCTGATAAATTCAGGAGTGTAATTGCGATCGTTCGCCACTCGGTACACATAACCAGGTAGGTTACTAATCAAAGTAGTTAAGCGACGTTCAGTAGTTTGTAAAGCTTGATCTCTCAGCAACTGAGTTTGAGTGTTCTGCCAGACACTACGAACTGCTTTTAGCAATTTAGTTATATTTGCAGGTGACTTGATGACATAATCATCCAGTCCTGCTTTCATACCTGTAACAGCAACTTCCTCACTACCACAATTTGTCAACATGATGACAGGACAATTGCTATCATGCGCTTTGATAGCCTGCAAAATTTCCAGTCCGTTTGTCCAGGGTAACTGATATTCAGTGATTACCAAATCAAAGTTACGCTCTGCGTAGCCGCTTTGCAGCTTGTCGTTAGACATCGCCTGTGTTAACTCATCAGCATTCACAATTTCTTCAATGTGAAGTTCTGGGAAGTCTTGAGTTAGTGCTAGGACAATGAGAGCGCGATCTACTGGGTTAGCATCGATTAGCAGAATTCGTCGCATTAACTGCTCTCGACTCATGAACGTCAGCTTCCAATACCTTCAAAAAGAAATATATTTTGATGTTGATCGTAATATATCCAGTTAAGCGGCACTAGATATGAAAGCTTAAGTCATAAGAATTCTTATAGAAAACACACTTTATTACTGCGTAGCTAGGTATCCATTGATTCCTTCTGCTCTGTCCCCTGTGTAGGCAAGTAAGTTCAGCAATCAAATTTGATTCCTAGAGTTACAATTCCAACAACGGCAGTATGACAGTAAAAGTCGTACCTATGCCAACTGTGCTATCGACAAAAATCTCGCCTCCATGTGCATCAACACATTTTTTCACAATCGCTAAACCTAAGCCTGTACCCGGAATCGAACCCACGTTTCCGGCACGCTGAAAAGGCTGAAACAAGCGTTTTTGGTCTAGTTCAGGAATGCCAATACCCTGATCTTGAATCCGAAAGGCGATCGCATTTTGTTGACCAATGAGTTCAAAATTGACTGTACTCCCTGGTGGTGAATATTTAATTGCATTGGTGAGTAAATTGCCTAAAATGTGGCGTAGTAGGCTCTCATCCCACAGTGCATCTTCTATGGTTCCACGACTGTCAAAAGCCACAGCGATCTGTTTGGCTCCACTAGCCAGTTGAATTTCATCAACTATTTGCAGACAAAAAGCTTCTAAATTCAGACATATCAAATCGCATTGCAGTCTACCAGAATCAGCTTGACCAATTAACGAAACTTCATCCAAAAGCTGCGCCATGTTTTTGATTGCAGAGCGAATCATTTGGAAGTGAGAGCGTTTTTTTTCTTTGGTTAATTGATTTTCGTTGTCCTGTAGCAATCCAGCGGCCAGCAGAATAGTGTTGAGGGGATTGCGAATGTCATGAGAAAGCATGGAAACAAATTCTGATTTGAACTGGTTAATTTCTTTAGCTCTGACCAGTTCAGCTGTACGTTCTTCAACCCGATGTTCTAATGTTTGATTAGTTGTACGTAATGATTCTAAAACCTGCTTACGCTCGATTGCATAATGTATGGAGCGCACTAACAAATCTACATTCACTTGGCGCTTGACTAAATAATCTTGTGCGCCTTGTCGCACGGCTTCAATTGCTAGTGCATCGTCATTGGTATTTGTTAATACAACAATTGGAATACTAGGCAAACAGTTAATTAATTTTGGCAAGGATGATAATCCCTCACTATCAGGTAGCGTGAGATCCAACAAAATGACATCGTAAGCGCCAAATAACTCGTTTCTGCTTAATTCCTTAACTCCATCTTGCAAGCGCTGAACATGAACAACACTAAACTCTTTAGATTGGACTTGCTTGAGAAACTCTTGTAACAATCTCGCTTCTGCCAAGTTGTCCTCAATCAACAAGATTTTTACGGAGCCTGTCGCCGTCATTTTCTGGTGTCACCTCCTGATTTGTCAAGGGTCAAGGGTCAAAGGTCAAGGGTCAAGGGTCAAGGGTCAAGGGTCAAATGTCAAAGTTTATTAGCTAGTTTCTCTCATCTTCCTCATTATTCCCAATTCCCATTCCCTAATCCCAAATACCCACTTCCCAGTCCCCAGTCCCCATTACCCCTAATCCCCAGAGGGGGCCCCGAGTTCCCCATTCCCTACTCCGACGGCAATGTTGCAGTAGAGAGCCAAAATTCTTCAATACCTTTGACGATTTGAAAAAGCTGGCTCAGGTTGCGAGATTTGGTGATGTAGCAATTGACGTGCAAGTCGTAACTATGAAAAATATCGTCCTCGTTTCTGGAGGTGGTTAGCACGACTACAGGAATGCGTTTGAGTGTGGGGTCGCTTTTGATTTCAGCTAATACTTCACGACCATCTTTTTTAGGCAGGTTCAAATCCAAGAGGATGAGGTCAGGACGCGGTGCATTGGCATATTCGCCTTCTTGACGTAAATAGGCCATCGCTTCCATACCATCTCTGACCGTCACTACTTGGTGTGGTACAGTGCTGTTTTTTAGCGCTTCTTGGATTAAGCGGATATCAGCTTTGTTATCCTCGACCAAAAAGATCTGTTTGTGTTTTTCTTCCGTTTCTACGCTCACGCTCGCGGCCTCCAACTGGAATCGTAAAGTAGAAGGTAGCACCTTCGCCGAGTTGTGACTCTACCCAGATTCGTCCCCGATGGCATTCGATAATTTTCTTACAGATTGCTAGGCCCATGCCTGTACCGGGATACTCTTCTCTGGTGTGTAGGCGCTGAAAGATGACGAAAATGCGATCGCTAAATCTTGGTTCTAAGCCAATACCATTATCCCGGACTGAGAATAGCCACTCATCTTCTAACCTTTCGGCTCCGATGTGAATTTGTGGTGGTTGATCGCTGCGGAATTTGATGGCGTTGGCGATGAGGTTTTGAAATAGCTGCATCAATTGTGTACTATCAGCCATCACAGTTGGTAAGGGGTCATGGGTAATCATAGCCCCAGTTTCATGAATGCGCCCGCGCAAATTGCTGAGGCTGCGATTTAACGGCGTTGTTACCTCAGTTAACCCAAAGGCGATCGCCTGCATATCTACTTTGGAGTATGCTAGTACGTCATCTATCAGGGTTTGCATGAGACTGACTCCCTCAACGGCGAAGTTGATAAATTCTTTTGCGTCTTCGTCAAGTTCGTCTTCGTAGCGCATCTCTAACAGTTGCACATAGTTTGCTACTTGATTTAACGGTTCTTGTAAATCATGGGAGGCGACATAAGCAAACTTTTTCAATTCCGCATTTGAGCGTTCTAAGTCGTGCGCTAACTGAGCCAGTTCATCGGCCTGACGCAGCACAATATTAATGATGGCTTTGCGTAATTCCAGTGCGGCCTGGATTTCTACAGATTTCCAGCGTAGAGATGTTAACTGAACGGTTTCTTTCCACAATTCAAAGGATTTACGCGGCACTAAGCGCATATTTCCTTCTGTTTGGCTGACTTCAAATGCTTCATTGGGATTACCACCCCAATTTACTGTTTGAATGACTTCTGGGCGAAACCATAAAACATAGTTGCGCTTGGAAATAGGAATCGCTAATAAACCACTAGCAACGTTTTTAAACTTTTCCGCATCTGGATAAATCCGAGGTAAGGAATCTGTGTAGAATACTTCCTCGTGGACATTATTCTTCAGCCATTGCAGTAAAAAGCTGAGGTCTTCTTCTTTGGGAGTTTCGCCAATTACCGTACAGCGATCGCCAAAACAAACAGCCGCACCTTGAGCGCTGGTTAAATTCAATAAATTTGGTTTATGTTTAACCAACCCATCAATAAAGTTTTCCTCTTGCGACATATATTCCATCAAAACTGATTGAATATATGTCAAATTCATCTGATAGCCGTAATCTTCTGTTTCTTCTCTGGTGGAGATTTCTGTAAATATCACTCTACCTAAAAATTCGCAGGCTTTCCGCAATTCATAAGAAACATATTTAGGTGTTTGGTGATGACAAGCAATTAATCCCCAAAGTTGACCATCTTTAATCAAAGAGATGGTTAAAGAAGCACCGACACCCATATTGTGTAAGTACTCTAAATGACAAGCCGCAGCATTTCTGAGAATTGAGTTCGTTAAATCAATTGCTTGTTGGTTTTGGGGATGATTTATCGGCAGAATTTGTACGGCTTCTGCATGAGCATCAGGGATTAATCTGATGAAATTAGAAGCAAATAGCTTTCTCGCTGGTTTGGGAATGTCTGACTCTGGATAATGTAAACCTAAATAAGGTTCCATGCTATCTAACTTCTCTTCAGCTATTACCGAGCCATGCCCATCATCATCAAATTTATAGAGCATTACCCTATCAAACCCAGTTACATTGCGGACTTCTTGGACAATAATTTGACAGAAATCGCGCAGGTTTGTAGTTTTTTCTAGCTGGTTAATGGAAGCTCTCGCTAGATGGTAAAAACTTAAAAATGGAATATTTTCTTGAGAAATTGCTGGTTCTAATTCTAAAATCAAAATTCCTTCGGGATTGCGATGAAATACGGCATCAAATACTACGTATTCATCACCTTTTTTTCTGATCCAAATTTTCGTCGGATTAATATAATCAAGATTGCCATCTAAGATTCCAGCTTTAATTCTTTGGATTTGGAAGGGGTCGAGTAAGTCTTCTAATTTTTTTTGCAATACATCTTCGGGCAATATCCCGAAAACACTCCAAGTATTATTACTAACTTGTAATATTTGCAGATCTGGTTCCCCCAATACCATGAGGACACCGTGAGGCTGAATTTGGCTAGAAACGTGAATAGCTGCTTCTTTTAAGCTACTAACATTAATACTTTGCGCTTGGAAATCGGATACCATGAAGATTCTCCTCTATTGTGCGGGAGCATCAAAAGCAGAGTATCAATAAATGTGAACCATTTACTGAAGTTTTCACCCTACTTAGATGTGGGCAATTTAATTGCAGATGTTGGGAATGAATGCTCGCAATACACCAGTTGCCACGAGCAGAGAATAAAAAATACAAATTATAAAAAATTTAAAAATTCACAAATTAATATTTCTTGGTCATTTATTGACTATATAGCTAATTCTCTGAACCTGCACTAGCTGAATCATTCTTGTGTTGTTAATTTTTCACTTTTACGTGGCACCACGCAGTAATCTCCCTGTTCTTGCAATTCACAGTTTAACAGGCAGTCAAATTTTATAGAGATAAGTTATATGAAAAACAGGTGATTAATTGATTCGTTTATATGTAGTTGTGTTACGTAATTTATATTATTAAATCATTATTAAATATTACCATGATCACGCAAAAAGTAAGTGATAACAGTCGATAAAAGCGGATAATGGCTGATTAATTGTTGATACAGATTAATTGAGAAAATAAGTAGTAAATAGCAAGCAAGCTCAGCAATTTTTGATTGTGGTTACTTAGCGAGATTTAGATCCCCGACTTTTTCAAAAAGTCGGGGATCTGAGCAGCAACGTTTGCGGTAGGGTGTGTTACGGCTGTGAGAGGATTTTGAAACGTAAGAGAATTAGAATTAGCCGTCATACCAATTCAAAATTCAAAATGACGCTCGTTCGCGTAGCGTCTCCCCTTGGGAGATGACTCGCTAGCGCAACCTACAATTTAAGGTTTACTTTATAAATCATCTCTTATGGTTTATTGTGTATTTTTGGCAAAATTATGAATTTCTAGCGCCATAACCCAAGATGTATGATTAAATCCAAGAATCAAACAACATCCGGAGTTTATACCCCTCAGAAGTAAGAGGTAAGCCTAAATAAATTGGCATCCAGAAGATAAAAGCAGCCAAAATCATAAAACTAATTGTGACCCCTAATGCTCGGAGTTCGCGGTGATAGCTGCGAAGACATTGATCGACAAACCAGGCGATCGCTAAAAATACAAAGACTACTGCACAGATATAATGGTAAATAAACACGCATCTCGTGACTTTTACCCAAGGTAATAAATTAGCTGCATAATTTATTACTATGTACAAAGCAATCCAAGTATCTACCGCAAGATTGCCAGGTATAGCTAAACGCTGGTTTTTAAACAAAGGAATTGCTAATTTTAACAACAGCATTGCGGCTACAAATAATATGGCAGCCATCCCCAACCACCATAACAAGGGATTACCCATTGCATGGACATCATATATTACCTTTCCATCAGCAGCGGGTAAATTCGGCCCCATCACAGGTAACGGATCGCTGAAATTACGCGCAGTTTGATAAAAATAAGCCATCGGCCGAGTCATGAAGGGCCATTTATACCAAGCTGCACAATAAGGATGGACTGCTGGACTATTTCCACCCATGTGCAAGTGGAACTGTAAAATTTGCCGATGTACTTCGATAAAATCGTATCTTGTATCTAAACGCAGGTGAGGAATCCAAATTAAACTATAGACTATAGCCGGGATGATTCCTAAATAAAATATCATCTGAAAAATGTTTAGCTGAGTCAGATTTTGTAGTGGTGTCTGAACTTTCGCTAATAGTGGTTCCGCGGTTGTTTTATCTACGCTATCAAAAAGGCTTTTTTGGCTACCCCAAGAATGTACAAACCGAATTACCCAAGCCGTTATCCAAATTAAATAGGCACCTAACAAAAACCATAAACCATTCCATTTAGTACCAGTAGAAGCACCAAAGGCAATACCAGATGCAATTAACCATAAAGCACGACGTTGTTTGTGATTTTCTAAGGCTAATAATAAAAACCATTGCCCTAAAAGACCAAAGATAACAATATAAATATTATTGAGTGCATAGCGAGATTCAACCAAAAATAAACCATCACAAGCAGTAAAGAAACCTGCTAGCAAAGCAAAGCTGCGACGATGACTAATTTGATAAGCAATAGCAGCGACAACTACAGGAATAAATGAACCAGTGAGAGCATTTAGCCAACGATAATTCCAAGGCGATAATAAAGAACCTGCTAGCCCATTCACTGGTTCTTGCCCAAAATGAAAATGACTACCAAGCCAAATGGCGATACCAATAATATATTGACTTAATGGCGGATGAGCATTGAAAAACGGCTTATTGATGAGATAGTTATTACCAAATGTGGCGAAATAAACTTCATCAAATACAAGAGTATTGAATCTACCCAATCCCCAAAAACGCAAAGCGAGTGAGGAGAGAAATATACTAAATAAACCAATTCGGAACCATTTTTTATTTGTCATTGGTCATTTGTCATTGGTTAGTTGTCATTTGTCATTTGGTAATGTGTAATTGCTTTTCTCCCCTGCTCCCTGCCCCCTTGCCTCATGCCCCTTGTGTTCAGAATCTATCGGCGGGTAATGATTTTTTGTTGTACTAACTCGATAGCGATCGCAACTACTGTGTTGGGATCAATTGGCTTCACGATATGCCTGTGGAAACCTGCGGCGATCGCTTTTTGCTGGTTTAATTCTCCCGCATAAGCAGTTAAGGCGATCGCGGGTAGAAATTTATCTGGCTGTGAGGTGCGAATAGTTTGCATGAGCATATAACCATCCATCTCTGGCATACCAATATCGCTAATTAATAAATCCGGGGCTGCTGCAGCTAAAACTTTGAGCGCTTCTGCTCCGGAGGCTACGGTTGTCACTGTTGCTTGTTGTTGTGTCAGCACAAAGGAGAGAAATTCACGGGAGTCTGGCTCGTCATCCACTACTAAAATATTGATGCCCTCGAGATTTACAGTTTGTTGCTCTAAGGCTGGTAATGCAGGTGTCGGTAACACATTTGTTGCCAGGGGGATATACACTGTAAACGTTGCGCCTTGTCCTTCACCAGGACTATCCACCGCTACAGTACCACCATGCAGTTCCACTAGTTGGCGGACAATCGCTAGTCCCAATCCCAAGCCCCCAAATTGGCGAGTGGTGGAACCATCTTCTTGTTGGAAATGTTCAAATACATAGGGCAAAAACTCAGCACTAATACCTTTGCCTGTGTCTCGTACCTGAATTTGGGCATTTGTGCCCACACAGGTTAAACCAACTTCTATTTTTCCACCTGAGGGTGTAAATTTCACGGCGTTGGATAACATATTCCACACCACTTGCTGTAATCTCGTAGCATCCCCGATGACGCTGACCTTTGGGGTAATATTGGTGTGTATTTCTAAGGATTTAGCCTCAGCTGCTAATCGCACCGTTTCTAAGGCTGATGAAATAATGCTACATAAATCCACAGGGATGGCATTTAGGACTAATTTACCCCGGAGAATGCGCGAAATATCCAGCAAATCGTCAATTAGTTGTACTTGTAACTTAGCATTACGCTCTATTGTCGCCAGCGCTCCGGCGGTTGCGCTGGGGCTGAGTTTACCATTTTGCAACAACTTCGACCAACCAAGAATGGGGTTGAGGGGGGAGCGTAATTCGTGAGAGAGGACGGCGAGAAAATCATCTTTAATGCGGTTGGCTCTTTCGGCTTCTTCACGGGTGGCGCGTTCGCGCAGCAGTAATTGTTCTCGCTCTTGCTCAACTTGTTTACGCTCGCTAATATCATCAGCCACGCCAGCGATGCGGTATGGTTTTCCCTCGCCATCCTGAACCAAAAAACCGCGATCGCGTATCCAGCGAATCGTCCCATCAGGGAGTATAATGCGGTATTCTTCTGTGTGATTATAGTTAGTTATGCATTTCTCTGTAGCTTTTAGGA
This sequence comes from Nostoc linckia FACHB-104, assembly GCF_014696615.1. Classification (GTDB taxonomy): domain Bacteria; phylum Cyanobacteriota; class Cyanobacteriia; order Cyanobacteriales; family Nostocaceae; genus Aulosira; species Aulosira linckia_A. The sequence continues at coordinate 233,252 of NZ_JACJQJ010000003.1, forward strand.
CTAAATCTCTATCTTCGGGGTGAATCGTCTCTATCCAACTGCCCAAATCTTGATATACACTCTCGCAGGAACGCCCCCAAACTTGCTCATAAGCAGGGCTGACATAAAGTAATTTTTTTTCAGTGACATCGGATAGCCAAAAGACGCTTTCAATTGTTTCTGCCATTTGCCGAAAGCGTTCTTCACTTTCACGCAGAGATGCTTCGATTTTTTGGCGATCGCTCAATGCGGCTTCAGCTTGCATCCGTAAGCTCTGTTCCCGTAATTGTGCCCCTTGCCGCAGTTGCGATAATTTGAGGCTAGCTTCTACACGCGCCAGTAATTCTCTGGCTGAAAATGGCTTGACGATATAATCATCGGCTCCCGCTGCGAGTCCTTCAATCCGTGATTCTTCACCAGCTCTAGCTGACAACAAAATAATGGGGATATCTTGAGTTTGAGGATCACTACGCAGCGATCGCAATAATTCAAAGCCATCCATTTGTGGCATCATCACATCAGTTAACACCAAATCTGGTGGATTTTTCCGCACAGCATTCAACGCCGCATTCCCATCCCCTACGGTTTCTACCTGATAGTAATCGCTCAAAAATCGCTTGAGATAATCGCGCATATCCGCATTATCATCAGCCAAGAGAATGCGAGCAGTTTTATCTACAGATAAGTAGGTAATTACATCTTCCACGCTATCAGGAAGCCGCTTCGCGTCTACATCTCCCTTATCTCCCCTGCTCTCCTGCTCCCCTGCTTCTTGCATTAGCCAACGTCGCGCTTCTTCTACATAAGGAGTTGCGCCTAAAGCTGTGGAAGGTGATGGGCGACTAGCGCGGAGGGATTCTGTGGGTAAATGATCGCAACCTGTAGGAATTGTCACTGTAAAACAGCTTCCCCCTCCCAACACACTGGTAACGCTCACTTTACCATGATGAAGTTCAACGATTTCCCACACTAGCGATAATCCAATTCCTGAACCTTCAAAACTTCGCCCCTGGGAACCTTTAATCCGATGAAATCGCTTAAATAAATTAGAAAGTTCTTCGTTGGGAATGCCTATGCCTGTATCTTTAACTAGTAAATTAACTTGGTTTTCAAAATACTCTGCTACTAAATCCCAAAAGCCTTGATAATCATCATCAAACTGACGGCGGGGACTGATACCTGCAATCAAAAATCCGCTTAGCCGTTCTTGTGTGGGGGTGGTGAGGGGTAGGACTATAGCTGTTGTGGGTGATTCCGGCCAAGCACCACCGGGTAAATCAGCAAAACCCGATTTTTCCAAATCAACTACCTGACTTTTCCCATCAGCCAGCACAGCCGGAAGTAACCAGCGATCGCATATTTGACTATCTGCATTGATGTCTATTAATGGCGGACTAGCGGTAGTTCCTGGGGCTAATCTGGTTGTACCTACTAGTTGCGCCTGGGTTGCTTTCTCATCCAGTAGATAAAGTAAGGCAAAAGGCACATCATAAGGATTATTATCTAACGTTTGGGCGGAAATCTCACAAGCATCTGCAACTGTTTTCGCCTCTGCGGTATTCGCTGCTAATTCTCGCAAACTCCGCAACCTGCGATCGCCCACGACACGACGGGTTTCCTCACTACAGGCGCAGAAGACCCCGCCTATAGTCCCATCGTCCTGAAGGATGGGACTGTAGGAAAAGGTAAAGTAGGTTTCTTCTGTGTAACCATTGCGCTGCATCACTAACAGCAATTCCTCATTCCACGAAGAATGCCCTTGTTGCAGCACAGCTTCCGCTTGTGGCCCCAGTGTCTCCCAAATCTCCGCCCATACTTGGGATGCTGGTTGACCTAGTGCTTGAGGATGACGTTGACCCAAAACCGGAATGTAAGCATCATTATAAAAATTGGTCATCGACTCTCCCCACCACACAAACATCGGGTAGCGGGAACCTAACATAATGCGAACAGCAGTTTTTAAGCTTTGTGGCCAAGTTTCCACAGCACCAACAGGGGTAATTGACCAATCAAGCGATTGCATCAGTACCGCCATCTCGCCTCCACCTGTCACAATATTTTCACATCCTGCTGATTTTTGCTGAGTGCCCACAATCTTTACTCCGCTCTGGAAAAGTATTTCATAAAACCTCATGGTCACGAAGGAAATTTGCTTTTTTGAGAGGCGGGGTCACGTCGCTTTGCTCCGAATTCAAAATTCAAAATTCAAAATTAAAGACCCCACGGATAAATCCGGGGGCTTGAATTAATGTTGTTTCACTGTTGTCCTCTCCATAAATAAATCAATTTAGGGACTTGTATCATTGTTAAAGAGGAGGGGGTCGCCAGTCCATTCTCCCAAAAATAAATTTGGGGAAGCTCAACCCCTATGGGTAATTCTGCCAAATAAACAAGGTCTATTGTAATTTTTAAGTAGAATTACCTGTTTTGTCTATACATCCTAGGAAAGAATGAATTTAACGCTGATTCTCCTCAACTTTGGCAATTTCTAGCATTGTTTTTAATACTGAATCTGGATTCAAACTAATCGAATCTATGCCTTGTTCTACTAAGAACTGGGCAAATTCTGGGTAGTCGCTGGGTGCTTGCCCACAAATACCAATTTTGCGATTATACTGTTTTGCAGCTTGGATGGCCATTTTGACCATGCGTTTGACACCAGGAATACGCTCATCAAATAATCGCGCTACTAAGGCGGAATCTCTATCTAATCCTAGTGTTAGCTGAGTTAAATCATTGGAACCAATCGAAAAGCCGTCAAAAACTTCGGCAAATTCTTCCGCCATAATCACGTTATTGGGCAACTCGCACATTACATAAACTTGCAAGCCGTTTACACCTTGCTGTAGTCCATTTTTTGCCATTTCCTCTAATACTAAACGTCCTTCTTCAGGAGTACGACAAAAGGGAATCATCGGGATGACATTGGTTAAACCCATCTCTTCCCTCACGCGTTTAATGGCATGACATTCTAAAGCAAACGCCTCTCTGTAACCTTGATCATAGTAACGTGCTGCCCCGCGCCAACCTAACATCGGGTTTTCTTCATGGGGTTCAAATTGTTGACCACCTAACAGATTGGCGTATTCATTACTTTTAAAATCTGACATCCGCACGATCACTGTTTTCGGATAAAATGCAGCAGCAATTCTGCCGATACCTTGTCCTAATTTATCGACAAAATATTGGGTTTTATCTTCATAAAGTGCAGTGATTTCGCCAATTTTGGCTTTGACAAATTCATCTTTTAAATTGTCATAGTGGACTAAGGCCATGGGATGAATTTGGATTTGATTGGCGATAATAAATTCTGTCCTAGCTAAACCTACACCATCATTAGGAATAGCAGATAAGCTAAATGCTTCTTGGGGATTACCCACATTCATTAAAATTTGGGTGCGCGTGCGGGGTAAGTTTTCTAGGGGAACTTCTTTGACTTCAAAGGGTAATAATCCGGGGTAAACCCGACCTTCTTCACCTTCCGCACAAGAAATCGTCACTTCTTGCCCAGTTTTTAAGATTTCCGTCGCATTCCCACAACCGACAATTGCAGGTACACCCAATTCTCGCGCAATAATCGCCGCATGGCAGGTGCGACCCCCAGAGTTAGTGATAATTGCACTAGCCCGTTTCATAATTGGTTCCCAGTCGGGGTCAGTTCTATCGGTGACTAACACATCCCCAGCTTGGAACTGGTCAATTTTATGCACATCAAGAATTAGGCTGACTTTTCCTTGGCTAATTGCTTCTCCAATCGCGCGTCCAGTTACCAAAGGGACGGGTAATTCGGGATTATGGATGAGGGATTGGAATGATTTTTCCCCAGCCCCCAGTCCCCAGTCCCCAGTCTCCAACAACAAGCGATAACTCCGCAACACGTTACCCAACTTCTGCGATTGCACAGTCTCCGGACGTGCTTGGACGACAAATAATTGATTAGTAATGCCATCTTTTGCCCACTCTATATCCATTGGGGTGTAATGTCCGTGAACTCGAGAATAATGGTCTTCGATCACACAAGCCCAACGCGCTAGTTGTAAAATCTCCTCATCACTGAGGACAAATTGACTCCTTTCTACTGGGGAAACTAGGACATTTTTCGTAAATTTTGAGCCGTCATCATAGACCATTTTTAATTCTTTACTGCCCAATTTTTTATCGACAATTGGTCTAAAACCAGCTTTTAATGTCGGTTTAAACACATAATATTCATCGGGATTGACTGTTCCCTGCACAACATTTTCACCTAAGCCGTAAGCAGCAGTAATTAACGCCGCATCCTTAAAGCCAGATTCCGTTTCAATAGAGAACATTACCCCAGAGGAAGCTAAATCCGATCGCACCATTTTTTGTACGCCCACAGCCAGCGCCACACTAAAATGGTCAAAGCCCTTAGTCTGCCGATAAGAAATAGCGCGATCGGTAAATAAGGAAGCAAAGCAACGATGACAAGCCCCTAAAACTCCCGCCGCACCGACAACGTTGAGGTAAGTTTCCTGTTGTCCTGCAAAACTCGCATCGGGTAAATCTTCCGCCGTAGCGCTAGAACGGACGGCGACATCTGTATCTGCATTGTACGACTCACACAAACTTGCATAGGCATTGGCGATCGCCCTCCGCAGTTCTGGGGGAAATGGTGTGTGCATTAATAGCGATCGCGCTTTTTTACCCCGTTCTTGTAAATTTTTGACATCCTCCACATCCAAATCCGCAAATAATTCTCGTAGCTTGGCTTCTAACCCCGCAGACTCGATGAAATAACGATACGCATAAGCAGTAGTAGCAAACCCCGTAGGAACATTAACGCCTTTGGGTGTCAACTGTTGAATCATCTCCCCCAGTGAGGCATTTTTCCCGCCCACTAAGGGAATATCCGCAATCCCCACCTCATCAAACCAAAGGATCAGCGATCGCTCTTTGGCATCAACAGACAAAGTATTTTTAGCTACTGTTACCATCAGTATTACCTCACAAGTAAATGCTCTGGTTGTAAGTGCGAAATCGCTAGTACTGCTACGCGGAATTAGATAAGACTCAAGCAGAAATAGTCAGGGATCAATAAGAAGCAGGTATTACTCGGGAATTATCCTGGTTTGTCTAGAATCTTTATTTCCGCTGTGGTGTGCTAGTATCTTTTGCCCATGTTTAATTTTAGATATTAAATTTGCGATTGTGCTATAAATTGCCAGGATTTAGTCAAGAAAAATTAACAATAATTGGCGATAATATCCCTATTGAGAATTAGGGATATAATATAAGATGGCGCAACTAGAACAATTACTGAAAATGGCAGAAGACGAGCTAACTGAGTACAGTACTGATGCTCGTAAAATCGAAAAACTGCGCCGTAAAATTGGTTTATCAGTATCTTTAGCAGAGCAGAGGCAAATTAAAGCTGCCTTATTAGCTACCATGCAACCTAATCAAATTGCCCAAATAGTCGAAGAACAAAGACAAGTTGTTGCTTTACCATTTTGGGGAATAGCTGGTTTGGGCTTATTATTAGGAATTTCTCTAAATCAACCGATAGGATTATTAGCAGCTATAGCTGGTAGTGTCGCCGCTTTTAGACTGCAAAAATGGGGTTGGCAATTACAAGCAAAACGTTTATTACTGCAAACTTTTGAAGATATCGAAACGCGGATTGCTCAACCAAATAAGTAATAGCAGGCAGGAGGCAGGGAGCAGGGAGCAGGGAGCAGGGGGAGAATTTTATCTGTAGTCATACCAATTTGAAAAAAGAATGCGACAGATTGTAGGGGCAAGGCACTGCCTTGACCTCTAGAATATATTGATGTGTCGCAAACATTATTTGAATTGGTATAACTTTAAATCTTGTTAAGTACTTCGGTTTATAAAAAACAGATACACACAGATAAGTTATTTATATGTATCTGTGTGTATCCATATTTTGTAGCGACTGAAGTTGCATCTATGTGTAACACATTTGCCACGACTTTGACGCAGAGAGTGGCTGAAATTATATTTAGGGTATTTTACAGTTTTTCAGCGTACACAATTACACCAGCGTCCTTTGCCTTAATAGTAAGTTATTCTCTATATACTGTAGGTTAACTTGTCGAAATCTAAATTATTTAAGTTAAATTGCGTAATTTAAGGCTAAAGCCGTGTGTTAATAAGTAAATAGGATGCACCTAAACAAAGTAGCATATGGAACCTTCAACTACTGCTGACGACAAGCCGCTTCCCGTCTACGCACTTGGCTCTGTAGTCAGCACTAAAGCCTTAAAAAAACCAGGCAAGAGAACAGTTAAGAGATTATTGGTTGTAGGTGCAGTTTCTTTCTCTTGCCTATGGTTGTCTGTAGTGCCAATGGGTGAGGGATGGGCGCAAACTGGCAAGAATGCAGAAGTTTCTACATATATTCAACAGTTAAAAGACAAAGATTTAAATGTTCGCTCCAATGCTGCTCTTATGCTGGGGAGCATGGGAGGGGAAGCAAAGGCGGCGATTCCCGCTTTGATTACGGCTTTGCAGTCCGACAAATATGAAAGTATTCGCTACTATGCTGCTTATGCCCTGGGGAATATGAGAAGGGAAGCAAAGGCGGCGATTCCTGCTTTGATTACGGCTTTGCAATCCGACAAAGATGCAAGTGTTCGCTCCAATGCTGCTGCTGCCTTAGGGAGAATTGGAGGGGAAGCAAAGGCGACGATTCCCGCTTTAATTACAGCTTTGCAGTCCGACAAAGATAAAGATGTTCGCATGAATGCTGCTGGTGTTCTGGGAAACATGGGAGTGGAAGCAAAGGCGGCGATTCCCGCTTTGATTACGGCTTTGCAGTCCGACAAAGATGCAAGTGTTCGCTCCAATGCTGCTAGTGCCCTGGGGAGCATGAGAGGGGAAGCAAAGGCGGCGATTCCTGCTTTAATTACAGCTTTGCAGTCCGACAAAGATAAAGATGTTCGCTACTATGCTGCTGGTGTTCTGGGGAGCATGGGAGGGGAAGCAAAGGCGGCGATTCCCGCTTTAATTACAGCTTTGCAGTCCGACAAAGATGCAAGTGTTCGCTCCAATGCTGCTTATGCCCTGGGGAGCATTGGAGGGGAAGCAAAGGCGGCGATTACTGCTTTAATTACAACTTTGCAGTCCGACAAAGATAAAGATGTTCGCTCCAATGCTGCTAGTGCCTTAGGGAGTATGGCAGGGGAAGCAAAGGCAGCGATTACCGCTTTGATTACCGCTTTGCAGCCTGACAAAGATGCAAGTGTTCGCTCCAGTGCTGCTAGTGCCTTAGCAAAAATAGGTGAAAGCTTTCAAGACAAAGCAGGTACTATGCCTTTTGTAGAGTTAGACAAAGCCATAGCAGATTTAGAAAAAGCACTTAAAGCGTTAAAGGATACTAAAGATAAAGATTTAGACTACTACATCGCCTCTGTCGCCCGCTCACTTGATGCCTTAAAAACCAAAAGACAATCCCGCCTCCTCGACAGAACTTTAGAATGGATGACGAAACATCCCTGGGTAACAGGAGGATTAATTTACATTATCTTCTTCCCCTCCCTCTGGCTCATCCTGTTGCGGGTGTGTCCTTTGTGGATATTACATGTTAATAACGCCCTCAAACCCTTAGCTAGTTTTAAATTACCCGATGCCCTTGGCGGTTTAACTTTCCCTATCCGCACATTATTATTTATCGAATTCTTTAACTATCACCCCAGAGTTCTTGATGCTTGGGTAGAAAAACGCCTCAACTCTGCAAAACAAGGATTTAACAAAAAGAAAACTGTCACAGAACGTTCTATTTACGTCCCCATTCCCGTAGTTTTAGATAATAATAATCTCGCGCAATTCACAGCCACAGATTTACAACCCATCTTTAACCAAAAACGAGCAACATTATTGATTTGGGGAGAAGGTGGTGCAGGTAAAACTAGTCTGGCTTGTACTTTGGCGCAATGGGCAATGAATGACAATGAAACTCAGCGCCTATCTAAACACCGGATGTTACCAGTGTTAATTGAACAAGAATTAGATCATCCCTTAAAAGAAACCATCGGCGGACAACTGCAAGCACTAATTAGCGAAGCCCAAGCAATTGATCATGACTTATTAACTAATTTACTCCGCCAGCGCCGGATTTTAGTCATAGTAGATCACTTTTCGGAAATGACTGAAGCGACACGCAACAAAATTCATCCAGCAGAAACAGATTTCCTGGTAAACGCTTTAATTGTCACTTCTCGCTTAGAAGAAAAACTCGACGAAGTGCCCAAAACCACAATTCAACCCCTGCGCGTTGCTGGCGATAGACTCTCATCTTTTATGGAAGCTTATTTAACTCAACGTCGCAAACGTGATTTGTTTACCGATGTGGAATATTTTGATGCTTGTCGCCGTCTTTCATTGATGGTAGGACAACGCAATATCACAGTATTGCTGGCGAAACTCTATGCCGAACAAATGATAGCCACAAAAGAAGGAACAGCAATTGATTTACCAGAAAATATCCCTGATTTAATGTTGGCATATCTCAACGAACTCAACCGCGACAAATTGGAAACTGAACCAAATAATCGCACTGTGCAAAGAGATGCTCAGGTAATTGCTTGGCAATGTTTAAAAACAACTTTTCGCCCCACATCTGCCAAATTAGAAGATATTTTAATTGCCCTTGATGACAGCGATACAGCACCAGAACGGTTACAATTTTTAGAAAAACGCCTGCGTTTAATTCAAACTATCGGCGCAGCGCAAGATAAAATCCGCTTGGCATTAGATCCATTAGCTGAATATCTCGCTGGTTTATATTTAATAGATACCTACGGTGCAGATACAACATTTTGGCAAGATTTTCTCTCACAAGCAAATGCCATACCAGATGTAGAGTTAATTAAAGGTTTTCTGTTAGCAGTGCGGGATTGTTGTTTAGCAAAAGGTAAAGAAGCAGGCGTTCCCGATTTTGTAGCCGACGAATTAGCATTGAAAACTGGTTTAACTACGCCAGCACCTGCGGTGTTAATTGGTAATTCGTAATTTGTAATTAAAAGACTGAGTTAAGAGGTTGTTTGAAAAGTGGTTGGTTGTAATTTTAGGCTGGTGGCGTTGTTCTGCGGCGAACTCTGGAAACGAATGCGATCGCCCTGCTTCAAAATCATCTAAACTACATGGATAAAGGATGAAGATTTTGCCCCTTCATCCTTTAACCTTCCTACGATTCTCTTCCTGAAGTCCAGGTATCACGCCATTTCACAGTACCTTCTTTGGCAATTACCCAGCGACGAGGTACGGTATTCTCGCGCAGGGGCGATTGCCCTTCGCGCCACATGGCATATTTATAACTGATTAACTTACCAGTACTCTCATCAAAGGGAATCTCTGCAAACCAGGTGTTGGTGTTGATGTACTCTAGGGGATAGGCTTTGCTAATATCCCAGTTACCCAACTCTGGACAATCGCCAGTCACCACAATAGTTTCACCGGGTTGAGTTTGTACGCCGTTTAATTGTACGCGTACAATTGTCTGGGCTTTGATTCTTTCCCCAACATGGCTGAAAACAATCACCCCACGTTCTGCAATTACTAAATTTTGAATTTTGCCGTCTTTGACTTCATACTTGTTACGAGTGACGATACAGGTATGTTCGCCATCTGGTAGTTCTGTTTCGACTTCTCCTAGAGTGACTTCTCCCCCGCGATTCAATGCGACAAAGCATAGAGAATCACGATAACGGCGCACGTAGCAATAAACATCTTCAGTTAAGTATTTTTGCCAGTGGCTACCCATTGATACGGCTGGGTTTAATCGCCGCAAACCAGATAATAATCTGATGTAACGATAAATTTCTGTATCAGTATCCCAACTTTCCATCATTGGGCGGTTGTAGGGATCGTTACCGCCATCGGTATCGTTATGCAGATATTGTTCTGTGCCGTAATAGATACAGGGAATACCACGACAAGTCATAATGAGAGCGATCGCTACTTTTAACATCGCTGGATCAGGGTTCAGCGATTGGAAGCGCGACATATCGTGATTATCGATAAAGGTAATTAACTCTGTAGCGCCACTGTAGCGATGATCTTGGTCAAAGATATATTGAATGGTATGGAAACCGTTTTCTGAACCTTGAGCTAATGCAGCTCTGATTGCTACACACAAGCCAAAGTCTAGAATTGTCATCCCTGAGTTATTGGCAAATTCCACAGAGCGATCGTCACTGGGACTACTATAAATCCATTCGCCAAAAATAAAGACATCTGGCTTGTGATTGCACATATCACCAGTGAATTCTTGCCAAAACCAAATGGGCATATGCTTAACAGTATCCACCCGCAAAGCATCTACACCTCTATCTAGCCATTGTTTAATCGCTGACTTGATATATTCACGGTATTCGCTATTATTTTCATTAAAAGTTGCTAGACCAGCTAATTCGCAATTCTGAACTTGCCAATCATCTTCCCAGTTTTGCACTTCACCGTAGTGATGATACCAATGATTCACATCATCATTGAAGTCAGCAATTTTCACGCCATCATCATATAATTCACCTTTACTGCCACTAGTATCTGGAGTGCTATGATTACAAACAATATCTAGTATTAACTTCATGTTGCGCTTATGCATTTCTGCAATTAAGCGGTCAAAAGTTGTATCTTTTGTCTCTTGGGTAGCGTTTAAAGAAGGGTTTTCATCTTTAGCAATAAATCGAGGATTAAGCCGCTTAAAGTCTTTTGTCCAGTAGCCATGTATAGCAGCATTACCAACAAATAACTCTTCAACTTGCTCAAATAAAGGAGTTAGCCAAATAGCTGTCACTCCCATATTTTTCAAATAGTCTAATTTATCAATTACACCTTGCAAATCGCCACCCCAGTATTTACCCCAGTCTTGCCCTGTGGGGTCGTAGAGTTCTGAGTTGATACCTTCGCTATTATCTGGATCGCCATCATGAAAGCGATCAACTACGAGAAAGTAAATAGTTTCTTGGCGAAATTCAATGTCTCTGGTGTAGAGAAATTCTAAATTAATTTCTGTCTCTGTTGGCGGCGATTGAATAATATTTTCTACTTCTTGATTGGGTGCATCTACTTTGTATTGCTCTGGAGAGAATTGAGATGGGGGAGTCTGTACCATAAAAATATTCAAAGTTATAGACAATAAAAGTTTGCAGCCCTAAAAAGTTTTTTTGCTTTGAACGTAATTCATGTAACTGCAAACATGGGTATTATCTAATCAAGTTTATTCTTAAAGCATCTATCTGCAGTTAGCAACAGCTTATGCCTTTGGTATGACTTCAATCAATCAGCTATATATCTTGGGATATCAATAGCTAGAGAGCAGGCATTTTATGGAAGCGATCGCTGTATGGAACGAAACGCTAATTTTGATTATTCTTGAAATGCGTAATATCAATTCACGACGACAGGCACAGCAACATTATTATGCCCTTGCTATGAATATAATCAAAAAGCTCTCATTTAAATATGAAAGCTTTTCAAGGTTTTCACGTAGGATGCGTAACGCTATCGCTAATGCATCTGTATTACTAGTTTGTAAATCAGTTTCTTAGGGTAGATATTTATGTCTCACAAGCGACGAATTTTCCTAGCAACGATTATCGCTATTGGTATCTTAGTGACATTTTTAGGAATTAATAGTTTCCAAAGTACGCCTGTAAACTCTCAGGAAATTCCAAAACCTACTCTTGCAGCAAGTGTTGACTTAGGACGCTCATTTAATCAGTTGGGTATTCAAGGTTCTATTTTAATTTACGATCGCAACAACAAAAAATTTTACGAACACAATGCAGAGCGCAATTCACAAGCGTTCCTTCCCGCTTCTACTTTCAAAATTTTTAACTCGCTTGTCGCTTTAGAGACTGGAGTAATTCCCAATGATGTGGCTGTGTTGACTTGGGACGGTATTCAGCGCCAATTCCCCACGTGGAATCAAGACACTAATATCCGTCAAGCATTCAAAAATTCCACAGTCTGGTTTTATCAAGTGTTGGCGCGCAGAATTGGTCATGAACGGATGCAGAAATTTATCCAGCAAGTTGGCTATGGAAACCGTCAAATTGGTACACCTGAGCAAATTGATAAATTTTGGTTAGAAGGGCCACTGCAAATTACAGCCCGACAACAAATTGAGTTTTTAGAACGTCTCCAGAGCAAAGATTTACCCTTTTCACAGCGCACTTTGGATTTAGTAAAAGACATTATGATTTACGAAAGTACACCCAGCTATGTACTGCGAGGAAAAACAGGTTGGGCAACAAGTGTTAACCCTAATATAGGTTGGTTTGTTGGATATTTGGAACAAAATAATAATGTTTATTTCTTTGCTACAAATATTAATTTACGCAATGATAAAGATGCTCCTGTTCGCATTGAAATTACTCGGCGTAGTCTCAAAGCTTTAGGGTTACTATGAGCTAGATTGCGAAGCTAATACCAACTTGAAAAAAGAATACACAACTGGGTAGGGGCAAGGCAACAGTAAGATAATTGAATATACCAAAAGATTGTGGATGCCGTGCCCCTACAAAGAATTTATATGTGGCAAAGATTATTTGATTGGTTGTAGCTTACCCTTTTACCTTTCCCCTACACAAATATTTCAGTTTAATTAGGTCTATTTAACTAAAACGACTCGCTCTTTTACGGCGTTTAATTTCTGCTTGAATGGCATTAACCACAGTTTCAACTACCTTAACTCTGGCATAGTATTTATTATTAGCTGCAACAATTGTCCAAGGAGCAGTTGGGGTGGTGGTACGTTGAATTGCTTGATTAACTGCTACTTCGTAGTAAGGCCACTTTTCCCGATTGCGCCAGTCTTCATCGGTGAGTTTATACTGTTTAAACAAATCGTTTTGGCGTTCTGTAAAACGCTTGAGTTGTTCCTCTGGGCTAATGTGTAACCATAACTTAACTAAAACGTAGCCAGCACTGGTTAATTGGGCTTCAAATTCATTAATTTCTTGATAGGCTCTACGCCACTCAGTTTCTAGCGCAAATCCTTCGACTCGCTCAACTAAAACACGCCCATACCAAGAACGATCAAAAATGCCAATTGTGCCAACTGTGGGTAATCGTCGCCAAAATCGCCAGAGGTAATGATGGGCTTTTTCTTCATCTGAAGGTGCAGCAAAGGGATGAACGAAATAACTCCGGGGATCGAGGATATCAGTTAAACGCTTAATAGCCCCACCTTTACCTGCTGCATCCCAACCTTCAAACAGCACTAGTACAGGAATTTGATGTTTGTGGATGCTTAACTGCAACTGACGCAGTTGTATCTGTTCTCTGGCTAATTGCTCTTCGTAGTCTACTTCTGAAAGACTTTGGCTTAAATCAACCTGGGCGAGTAAGTCCGGTTCTGTGGGTTCTAAATGCGCTTGTGGAGGTATTATCGGCACAGGAAGCTTGATTTGTTGTCTATCCAGCGCTGTTGTTAAAGTAGCTACCAGATGAGTTAGCACTTTCACCCTAGCCCAGCGTTGGGAATCACCTTCTACTAAAGTCCAAGGAGAACTACCAGTACTAGTTTGCACTAGCATTTCCTCAGCAAAAGCCGTATAGCGATCGTAATGTTTTTCTTGCTGCCAGTCTTCCTTGCGTACCCGCCAAGCTGTGAGGGGATCTTTAGCATATTCTTTCAAGCGGCTTTTTAATTCTTTCCGGCTGAGATGTATCCAAAATTTGGCGATCGCAGCTTCATCATCTACCATCTGCCGTTCAAAAGAATTAATTTGCCCCATTAAGGTGGGAATTTGACTTGGTGCTACTCGATCAAATAAACGGTCTTCTAAAACATGAGTGTACCAACTATGGTAAAAAATGCTGATTACGCCTTGGGGGGGTAGTTGTCTCCAAAACCTCCACAGAAAAGGATATTGGCGTTCTTCGGGTGTAGCAGCCCAAATGGGATGAACTTTAAATCCACGGGGGTCAATATAGGATACCATTTGCTTGACCAACCCGCCTTTACCAGAAGCAGCCCAACCTTCCAAGACGACAATCACAGGTAATTTTTTTTCCCAACAAGCAGTTTGCAACACCCGCAATTGATGCATGAGTCTGTCAATCTCAGACTTATAAGTTGCTTTCTCTAAAGTCAAGCTTAAATCTAGTGTATCTAACATAATAATTACTAATTCGTAATTCGTAATTCGTAATTCTTAATTAAGAATTGCGAATTTTTCAGTATACGGATTGCTGAATTATAGATAATATGCCGAAAACACCAGAGTGCCTACAAATAGTAAATGAAAGATAAATTTATTAACAACTATTTAAGGAATTGGGCTTCAGGCTCGTGACACTATAAATAGCAGCTGCCTTGCTGCTCAACACTGTATACAAGCAGTAATAGGCGTGGATAGCCGCTCCAAGTCAACTACTCAGGGTAAAACCTTTCTCTAAAAACTGGTGATTAGCATGACTGAAACACCGATTAATATGAGGTTTCCTCAAGGACGCACAGCTTTTTTGCTGATTCATGGTATTGGCGAACAAAATCCTTATGAAACTGTAGACTATTTTGCTCAGAATTTGCTCAACTATTTTCAAGGGCAGAATTTACCAACTGAATTAGAACATTTGATTGCTAGGCGTAAACTAGCCAATGGCGGTGTGTGGACAGAAAGCTTTGTTAGGTTAAGCGATCCACAACAGAATGGTATAGTTGATGTTCATGAATATTATTGGGCCCCGGATACAGAAAATAAAATCACTGTACCTGAGATATTACAATGGGCAGAGCAAACACTAGATGGGACAATTCAGTTTTACAATCGCAAGGAAAATAAGGAATTATTAGATAAATTGTTGGATAATCAACATCGTCAAGGTGTGTTTAAATTCCGCTTGCGATCGCTTACTTTATTTTTGCGTTTATTTAACTTCCTCTATCCTGGATTACGATTAGCAATTCTGTTAATTTTGTTATTAACCGGGCCCATTCTCAAAGGACGTTTTCTGCAATCAGCCTGGAAACTTAGTAAACAAATAATTACTCCACCTTTAGTTAATTTTGTGGGGGATGTTGCTATATACACTAAAACTAATCCTAAATCACCTTACCAAAGAATCCGGCAGCAAGTAATTACAGATTGTCTAACTTTGTTGCAACAAATTATTGCAGACAAAGAAGCAAATTATGATCAAGTTATTATTGCTGGACATTCTCTAGGTAGCTGTATTGCCTACGATACCTTAAACCTGCTTTGCATTGAGGCGAGTCTTGCTAAGGAATCTGGTGAAAGTATGGGTATTGATAAGCTGAAAGGATTAATTACTTTCGGCTCACCTTTAGATAAAATTTCTTTTTTCTTTCGCGAAACTGCACAGGAACAACAATATATTAGACAGCGTATTTTAGAACACCTTAATTCTTTCCGCGTCAAGCCCGAATTTACCCGCAAGATTTCCTATTTATCTAAAAATCCAGTAACTTGTAAACTTGAGCAACTCAAATGGGTGAATTATTTTCACTTGCAAGACCCAATTAGCGGTAATCTAGATTACTACGAAAATTTAGAAAATGAAGAAATGACTGATAATACCAAGTGGGGTACAGATGGACACTTAATTTACTGGACTAGTATGAAGTTCTATGAGAGCATTACCAACCGCTTTCTGTATGTCTCGAAAAAATAAGGAAACAGAAAAGCTGACCTTACACTAAAAGTTACTTGTTTTTTGTTAAATAAACTTTAAATAAATATGGCTACAACGGCGAATCTCCGTTAAGGGAGATTCGCTTTATTGCTAAACTTGCCATTCTCTCTTTTAATCAGTGATGAATAGAAAGCTATTTTTTGGAGGTAGCAATAATGACTCGTTATGATAAGATTTTTAACTCAAAAGAAACCACAGAAGAAGTATTGAATCCAGAAGAAGCTGTAGCGGCGATCGCGGTAATCACTGCGATCGCAGATTCTTCTCTAGAGGATGTGGATGCAGAAAGTTTAGCCAGCGTCCTGTGGGATTTCGAGGTTTTTGACGAATATGCAGAAGAGGAAATCACCGAAATCGTCTATAGGTTAATCGACATCGCCGAAACAGAAGGACTTGGCGCTTTGTTTAATATCGCCAGTGCAGCCTTGGGAGATGATATTGTACTGGATGGTTTTGCGGCTGGTGCGATCGTCCTGGTAGATGAAGAACTGATGATTCCGACAGCAAAACAGGCTTATCTCAAAGAATTACAAGCAGCTTTAGATTTAGAAGATGAAGAAGCAGAAGAAATTATTCAAGAGGTAATTGCTGCTGTTGCTGAAGGAGAAAATGCTGAGTTCGCAGATGATGAAATGGAAATCACATCACCTGAAGATTATATTGACTCGGTGTATGAATCGCCTTTAGGAAATTTTACAGTTCCCATTCCTGTTAAATCACAGGATGGAGGTAGGATTCAAAGCCAAGAAGGAGTAGTTGGCTTTTCTGATGATGTGGGTACTTTATTGCGAATTGATTATTATCCTATTCTGCCCGAGTACCTAGAGGATATAGAAACTGTAGGACAGGAAGAATATCTCCAATCAATTTTAGTAGAAAAATATGTGCCTCAGGCAATTTATGCCAATGTCCCAAATTCTGAAATCAAGTATGCTGAATATTTAGAAGATATCCTAGATGGTGCTTACTACGTATTAGTTGATATGCCTCAAGGCTCAACAATTTCTAAGCAAGAAAATAATGGTAATGCTAAAAGGTTAGATGCGTACCGAGGATTAATTACCTTTATGAATTCTGACTTTTTATATATAGTCAGCAATCAGCGTAGCTTTTTAAATGGCGATAAACCTGCACCTTTAGAAGAAGAAATCGAGAACATTAAAGAACAGATTTTAGATTTTGTAGAAAGTATCGAGTTTAATTAGCAAAATTCCAGCAATCCCTCTGTGATGGTAAGAGCAGGGGGATAAATATTTTGGTAATGGGTAATGGGTCAGTTTTTCAGGGTGGAAACTACTAATATTTATCTAATAAAACAGATTTTGATTGCTTTTTAAATAAGTTGGTGATGCATCAGTGATTTGTGCTGTTACGCATTTAAATTGTATATTTCGCGCTCAGATGCTCAAAAGGCAATACAGTTCAGATAAGTTCATTAGTGATGATTTGTCAGTTGTGTAAAAAGCTAGCTCAATTGGGGGATTCTCCCCCAAACCCCCGATTGGGTGACGGTTGCGTCCCCCAAACCCCCTCCAAAATTATTGTTGAGTTTTTTGTTGAATAACTAGTTTTTAGGTTTTGTTGTCAATTAATTTTCTTAACTGAACTGTATTGGGTCAAAAGGAGCCAGTGCGTTCGGTCGCCAGACTTGTCCCCTGCGGGGAAGCAAGCTACGCGCAGCATCTCCTCTTGGGAGACAACTGGCGTTCAAGAGTCCAGGGTCAAAGGCTAGCTTGGACTTTTGACTCTTGACCTTTGACAGCCTTAACACCAGAATATTTAATCTAAACGCATATCAGATTACATTCATTTATAAATTTGGTAGAAGTGATGGTGATATTTCTTGAGGAAATTTAGATGATAATAGTTGAGCGATTTGTTGATTAATATTTGCCACATCAAAACGCTGACTAGCAATATTTCTCGCATGATTCGCCATAGCTGTAATTTTATCTGTGCCTTGCAGACAGATATTAATTACTTGTGCTAATTCCTCAACTTCTCCAGGGTTAACTAAAAAACCATTAATCCCCGATTCTACTAATTCTATTGCACCTCCAGCTTTGGCTGCGACTACAGGTGTGCCGCACAGCATCGCCTCAACAATTACTCTGCCAAAGGGTTCTGCAAAAGTGGAAGTATGAGCAACCAAGTTACAAGCTGCCATTAATTGCGGAATATCAGCACGAAATCCTAAAAATTTAATGCGGTTTTCTAGCCCTAATTTAGCAACTTGTTGGTGTAATTGTTGCACATAATCTTGTTCGCCAAAAAGTGCATC
Source organism: Nostoc linckia FACHB-104 (assembly GCF_014696615.1). GTDB lineage: Bacteria > Cyanobacteriota > Cyanobacteriia > Cyanobacteriales > Nostocaceae > Aulosira > Aulosira linckia_A. The sequence continues at coordinate 251,163 of NZ_JACJQJ010000003.1, forward strand.
GCCAACTAAAATTGCTGTTACTTGTTCGGGACATTTAGCAATGGCATCAATTAAAATATGTTGCCCTTTCCAAGGTGATAGTCGGCTAAAATGTCCCACTACAAATTTTCCTGTTAGCCCTAAATCCTCCTTTAGTTTTTGCTTATCAGACTCACAGGTTTGATAAATTTTTGAGTCAAAACCGTTATACACAACTGCGGTAATATCTTCGCGTCCGCCTGCTTCTACAAAGGCTTTCTGACTCGATTGAGAATTAGCAATAACTAAAGATGCAAAATAATTGGCTAAATTCACAGCGATGCTGCGGTTAGTTTGGCTAAAATGCTCTTTTGAGAGAATATCATGCAAATGATAAACCAGAGGACGACGGGCGAAAAAACTCGCGATCGCACCAATGACTAATGCCTTTTGAGTATTGGCATAAATAACATCATAATCTTGAGCTATCTGTACTACCTTTGCAATTAGAGGTATTAGTTGCTTGAAACTGGCTAATCCTTGCAGAAAACTACTATATTTTTGCACAGAGATAGCTTGATTGGTTAAAACCTCCACCGGAATCTGGTGTTCCTGGAGTAAAGTTTTAAAAGGCCCATCAGCAAATAACCCAACAAGAGAGCGATCGCGGTAGGGTTTAGCAATATCTATCAAACATAATTCTGCGCCCCCTGGCTTACCACTTTGGTCTAAAAATAGAATTTTCATAATTGGGGTTTGTCATTTGGTAATGGGTAATTGGAGTTTGGTCTGGTCATCTCCCTCATCCCCCTCATTTCCCTCACTACTCACGCCAATAAAACTTCCCTCACCTGCTGGGCTATTTTTTGCCAGTTGAAATGCGTAGCGGCGTACTGGTGACAGGTTTCTCTGGAAGGGATGGGTAACTTTTGCAGTAGTGCTTGTTCTAATTTTTCAGCAATGGCTGAGGCTGCGGTGGAAGTGGTAATTAAATCTGGTGAGAAGGATGATAGAATTTCTGGCATTCCGCCAACGGGGGTACAGATAACGGGAGTACCACAGGCTAAAGATTCTACAACTGCTAATCCAAATCCTTCAAAAGATTGGCTAGGCATGATTGTGAAATCAGCAGCTTGGTAAGCTAAGGGTAAATCCTCATCAGGGATGAAACCTAAAAATTTAACGTTATTCTCTAACCCTAATTCCGTAGCTTGCTGTTGTAGTGCAGCTTGTATATGTCCGCGCCCAGCGATCGCTAACCAAACATCAGGTATTCTAGGCTTAATAGTTGCGATCGCTGCCAATAATTTATCTACACCTACTCGATGGACTAAGCGACGGGATGTGAATAATATTGGACGGTTATCAGGCCAGCCTAATTTGCTTCTGGCATCTTGCCGTGATAAATTGGCTTGAAATCGCCTAATATCAACGCCACCAGGAATAACGTGAATCTTGTTCCAGGGAATTTGATATTGTTGATGGAGAAGATTGCCAAAGGCTTTGCTGAGAACAATAAAGCGATCGCAGCGGTTATAGGTGCTTTGTTCTATCAGCCAACGCTTTAACAAAACACTCAACATCTTATTTGCTACTTCTTGCTGGCTTTCAGAAGCCCAAGGGCCATGAAAATTAAAAGTAATTGGTACTCCTTTGGGCAAAATATCTAAAATTGGGAAGCTATATAATGCAAAATGCAAATTAATAGCGTCCGGTTTGGTGATTCTAGTTTTGCGAAAATTACTACGAATCGACCATAAACGTTGCCAAATTGGACTATCAGGTTCAGCTAAGTTAGTTAATTTTATAGGCAGATTTTCTGTATTTGGTAACCCTACTCCACATAATTCTACATGGTCTTGATTCGCTGCTAATTGATGAGTTAGTTCGTAAATATACCGTTCTAATCCTCCAGGTGTTTTGGGAAACCAGCCCATTCCCAGAGTGAGAATAGATGCTGAAGCGAAATTGTCTTTGTTACCTTCCACCTATGTTACTCCTGTGTTTTGTTGAACTGGCTTCCTCGCATTTTTATACCAAGCTCAACTCTTCTTTTGAATTCAACAATAAATTGCTGCTGCTAGTACTTTTATTCGCTGCGTTAGCACATAATCAGTACTCTTCATTGCTGTTCGCAAGAATATTTTTCAGCCAAGTTATAGCATAATCAAATTTATTTTTAACAATTTTTTAAAAAATTGCCAAATATGAATTAAGAATAATTTAGGTAGAATTTTCTGTTGTAAACGATATTTATTTCTCTGTCAACCAGTAATTTTGTATCTGTTAAATAAGGTACGTGGATAGGACAAGGTACTGCTGTGCCCCTACAATCAACGATAATCTGTACCTCAATAATTGATACTTTTGGAAAAAATCTGTATTAGGTTTTACTAGATTTACAAATAAAATAGTAACTATTAATACTTAAGTAGATTAGTTCATAACCTCCAAAAAATTAAAATTAAAAAAATAATGTGCTTTTTATAAATTTTTGGTAAACCTAAAACTATTCTTGTCAGGTTTTCATTATTTGTGTGTATATTCTTTTAAAGGAAGATTAATCATTATGCTGCAATAATCTATTATTTATAGCTAAAGAAGTTGAATTAATAGATGGCAAAATAAAAGAATCTATAATAGTTAATTTTCCAGACATCAACGTTAAACACACCAGGGTTTTGACAGTTAATTTTAATTGGTGCTGACCTATAACGCCGATTCAGCATTCGGGCAAACTTAGCAAATCTGAAAGTGGGTAATAGTTCTGATCAGGGTGGAACGAAATATCTAGTCTTACCCAACAGATAATATGTCTGGGTTTTATTTATTAATCGGGGTTATAGTAGTCTGCTAACCCAGCCTTATAAGCTTATTGTAAGTCGATTTCATTGCGCTGATAAGCTGTAAAGTGCTGACTATATAAGTTAGAAAGTTTCCTGATTAAATTACTAATTCAATATCTAATTATTTAGATAATCATGATTAAAAAAAGCAATGTATGAAGTAGTACATTGCAGTTAGCTAATTGATAAATTTAGGTTTTAATTGCTAATTAATAGGCTGCAATATGCTCTGCTACGAGGCAAATAACATTTTAGGCATCAGTAAAAGATACCATTGGAGATTTTATGAACTTTAGCTTCATGCAGAAAATTCAATTTCTCTGCTACCATTTTGCAAATTTTATTAAGACGCTTTTTCTCCAACGTAATTCGCGACAGAGAAAAATGTTGACATTTTTACTCTGTCTCACAATGGGAGTTGTTTTCGCTTCTTTCAGCATGACAACACGTTGGACTGTGAGTGGTTCGCCAACCAGCACTTACAAAACAACGTGGATTGGTAATACTTTTGGAGGTGGAAAATATTGGGTACAAAATAATATAGATGCAATGTATGTTGCTGCTAATGGCACTGTATATACCAATAGTATTTGGGACGAAGCAGCCAGAGAAGCAGGAATATATAAAGATGGCAAAATTGTGGGGATGCTTGATGATACTCACGGTTGGAGTCGTCTTGGTGGTAAAGCCATAGCAGTTAATCACAAATATATTTACTTAGCTATAACCCAAGGTTCTATAGGAAAAACTGAGAAAGATTATCCCCCAGATGGCACAAATTGGTACTGCGTTAGACGGTATGATTTATCTGGTAAACCTGCACCATTTCCTGGGGGACGTGGTTGGGATAAAAGTATGTTAATTATCAGTCAGAAAGGTGAGTTGACTGGATTAGCAACTTTTAAAAAAGAATTATATATAAGTGATGCTGCGGCAAATCGTATTCGCGTTTATAGTACCGCAACGATGAAAGAATTACGCAGCTTCAGTTTTGCTAGACCTGGTTCAATAACTATAGATCGCCAAGGAAATCTGTGGATTATTCAAAATAAAAATGGTAGTAATCCTGCCAAAATTTTGCATTATTCTCAAAATGGCAAAAAACTGCCACAAGAAATTACAAAAGTTGTCGAACCAACTGCGATCGCACTCGATCCTCAAGGCAGACTTTTAGTAGCCGAAAATGGGCCGCGTCAGCAAATATTGATTTACAAGGTTACTGGAAAGCCAGCGCAGGTTGGGACTTTCGGTACTAAAGGGGGTATTTTTGCAGGTAATCCGGGAGAAGTTCAAGATTTGAAACTTTACGGGATTACCGCAGTGGGTACAGACGCAGCCGGAAATATCTACGTTAGCAATAATGGTTTTCACAGACCAGGGACTGATTTAAGGAAGTTTTCACCCTCAGGAAAACTAATGTGGCAATTGTTGGGATTGCTATTTGTGGATAATGCAGATGCAGATCCTCAAACTGATGGCGTTGATGTGTTCGCCAAGCAAGAACACTTTGTCATGGACTACAGCCAGCCGGCTGGGAAGAAATGGACTTTCAAAAATTACACTCTCAATCCCTTCAAATATCCTCAAGATCCACGTCTGCATACATCCCCAGATGGCACTTTTATCAGGCGCATCCAAGGTAAGCGCTTTATGTTCCTGACAAATATGTATAGCAGCTTTTTGCAAATTTATCGTTTTGATAATAGCGACAAAAACAAAATCGCTATCCCATCGGGAATGTTGGTTGGGACTAACCCCGAAGGTAAACAATCAATAGCTGGTAACTGGCCACCAAATCAACCGAAAAAAGGCGAATGGATTTGGCGCGATCGCAATGGTAATGGTGCTTTCGATCCAGGTGAGTATGATACTAGCGAAGATTATCCCTACTTCGGTGGCTGGTGGGTAGACAGTAAAGGCGATGTCTGGAAGACTTTGCGAACTCAAGATGGTATTGGTATCCGCCACTATCCTTTACAGGGACTAGATGAGCATGGCAACCCCATCTATACTTATAGTTCCATGCAAAAGTACAAAACTCCCAATCTGTTTACCGATTTGCGGCGGATTGAGTATTTCCCCGAAACAGATACGATGTATTTGTCAGGCTTTACCGCAGATCATCCGCCAGTTGGTGATGATAGTGGGGTGGTTGGTTCTGAAATTGTCCGGTTTGATAATTGGAGTAAACAAAAAGAAAATCCTACTCCTCTATGGCGCACCGTAGTACCTCATGACACCACAGGGAAGCGCGAAGTCTCTACAATGTCGATGAGTGTAGCCGGAGACTATGTATTTGCTGTGACATTAAAGACAGCAGAAGTCCATGTATACAACGCCGCCACGGGAGTGCAAGTAAAACAGTTCAAACCCGGCCCAGAAGTTGCAGGTGAAAGCGGTTGGATTGATATTCCCCACGGTATCCGCGCTTTTCGCCGTTCGGATGGTGAGTATTTAGTATTTGTGGAAGAAGATTGGAAAGGCAAAGTAATTATCTATCGCCTGCGCGGATAATATCAATTTGCATCTTCCAAGTTTTTAGATACCCGACTTCTGGAAAAAGTCGGGTATTTAGACCCCGTTAAATTTCACAAATTATGTACAACTTTTATATACTTAATTTTGCAATTATATAACCCAGGCTTAAATACAAAATTAGCGCTAAAAGCATGAGAATTTTGTATTTTTAATCTAGTCAATTGAAATTAGTTCATATTTATTTATTTCATATAAAACTATGTCTCATTATTGCTAAAAATATCTATACATACTCATTAGCAATGCCTAATATATAGACGATAAATATTTTCTATATTCACTAATATAGAAAATGTAATATTTATTACAAAATTATATTTATAAGAGTAAATATAGGTTTTATTTCACAGTTTATAAGACTCATATTTAATTTTTGAAGTTTACATAGGATGCGTTAGCGATAGCGTAACGCATCCGTTCTAAAGCTTTTCGTACTGAGATATTTTCAGAAATTAACTTGGATTCCTATATATGTATCCTTTATAGTGATTATTTTGCTTAATTGGCTATTTTTGAAGTTTCTAAAAATGAGCAATATAAAATTTTATCATTTCTATTCGATGTATTTATGTTTAAACTAACTTTATATTTTAGTGATCAACAATCAAATTCTTTTTGAAAACAATAAATATATGTAATGACAAACAATTTGGAATTGAATTATGATTTTATAACAACGAAAGCAACAAATAAGGAGTAATAATTCCTCCTAAAATACGAGAGTATTAATTTAATAATAACCAAATAACTAAAACTGTAACTATGAATTACAAAAGCCTAAATCAAGTGAATTATTATGAATATCAAAATCTATTTACAGCAATTACAAAAATTTATTCCGCATCCTTGGCTTGAGCAAATTCAAGACATACACTCTAGCTTACTATTTCGCTGGATTGTGAGAAAAGGCAGTCAGCCACTTGCATTCAGCCAGAAATCAGCTATGGTGTTTTCTCCTCACCAAGATGATGAAACATTTGGCTGTGGTGGGATGATTGCTCTAAAACGAGAAAATAATATTCCAGTAGTAGTAGCTTTTCTCACTGATGGACAGGGAGCAGGTACTTCTGAGGTAAATACACCAGATAAAATTACCCAAATCCGCAAACAAGAAGCGGTAAAGGCATTAGAAATTTTGGGTGTCAAATCTTCAGAAATTCATTTTTTAGAAAAGCCTGATGGTACTTTACCTTATTTAGACGATTGCGAAAGAGAACAGACAATTACACAGGTAGCAGCACTACTAAAGCATTATCAACCTGAAGAAGTTTATGTTCCTCATCGTAAAGATTGCCATCGAGATCATGAAGCTACTTATGAATTAGTCAAAGCTGCGATCGCAGAAGCGGGAATCACAGTAGATCTGTTGCAATATCCAATTTGGTTATTTTGGAGAGCGCCGTTATTTATTTTGCTCAAAGTCCAAGATATAGCAGCAGCTTATTATCTCTCAATTGCCTCAGTTCAAGATAAAAAAAATCAAGCAATTTCTTCATATCGTTCTCAAATCGAGCAACTTCCCCAAGGATTTATTCAGCGATTTTCTAGTTCGCATGAAATATTTTTTAAATCTGAATCCTAAATCCTGGGATCAATATAGTTTTTAGCTAAATACTAACTCGATTTCAATAGGTAGAAAGCAAAGGTAACTCTCAGCACTAAATACTAATTTTTACCTTTGCGCCTTTGTGCTTCAAAAAAATCATCAATCAGCAACTAACACATTCTGTGGAGAAAACTTCTATGCGGATACTACATATCACTAATCATGTACAACAAATTGGCAATGGAATTGTCAATGTTGCAGTAGACTTAGCTTGTTTACAAGCGAAAAATGGTCATCATGTTGCTGTTGCGTCAGCTGGGGGAGAATACGAAGCCTTACTAGCAAATCACGACGTGCAACATTTTCACCTCGATCAATCGAGAACACCCATTAATATAATTAAAGCGGCTTGGCGTTATCGCCAGATTATTCAAGAGTTTCAGCCAGATATTGTTCATGCACACATGATGACAGGAGTTGTGCTAGCAGGACTTCTGAGAAACTGTGGTGAATATAGTTTAGTTTCTACTGTACACAATGAGTTTCAGCGCAGTGCTATCTTGATGGGATTGGCGGATCGGGTAATCGCAGTTAGCAATGCCGTAGCTGATTCAATGGTACGGCGTGGTATATCTAAGAGTAAGCTACGCGTAGTAGCCAATGGTACATTAAACAGTCCCCGAAATCGTAGTATTAAAGATTGTCAACCCATGCCTTTATGTCGTCCAGCAATTACTACTGTCGCTGGAATGTACACCCGCAAAGGAATCGTGGAATTAATAGAAGCATTCGTCAAAATTGCTCCAGAAATTCCGCAAGCACACTTATATTTAGTCGGAAATGGCCCCGATCGCGCTATGTTTGAGGCTATGGTACAAAATACCCCTTTTCGCCATCGCATTCATTTTGAAGGCTTCCAATCAGAACCGCAACGCTATATGCTGTCCTCTGATATCTTTGTCCTCGCTTCTCACTGCGAATCCTTTGGATTAGTACTAACAGAAGCGCGAGAAGCAGGTTGTGCAATTATTGCTAGCGATGTTGATGGTATTCCAGAAACTTTGGATCGCGGACAAGCCGGGTTATTAGTACCACCAAAAGATAGTCAAACTTTGGCAAATGCTTTAATGTATTTGCTCAACGATCAAGAACAACTACAAAAATTGAAATCGCAAGCTAAACAAAACCTCGAACGCTTCAGTGTTACGCGAGTTCATGAGGAAACGCTAAGTGTATACTATGAATTAATGGATAACTACAAAGTATTTAATTTGAGTAGAAGCACAGAACTTGTGGTTAGCAAATAGAAATTTACTAATCATCAAAATACAATTCCCAGCTGCTTTTCAAAGCTGGGAATCTGGTAATTTATATCTGGGCTAAATACCTGATGAGAAATTTTTTAAAATGCTCCAATTCTTGCAAATAGTACGTAGAATGTTTTGAGAATTAACTGCAAATCATACATTGGACTCCATCTGGCTTGATACTGTAAATCTAAGTCAACTATTTTCTCAAAATTAGTTACCTGAGAACGTCCGTTAACTTGCCATTCACCAGTTAAACCTGGTTTGACATCTAAACGTCGCCAATGTCTTTTTGTATATTTACTTACTTCATCACCTGTAGGTGGTCTTGTACCTACTAAGCTCATTTCATTGCATAACACATTCCAAAATTGCGGTAGCTCATCTAAACTACTGCTTCTTAAAAAGCGACCTACTTTAGTAACTCGGAAATCATTTTTATTTTTAAATATTAGCCCTTTAGCTTCATTATTAACTAAAGCCTTTAATTCCTCTGCATCAATAACCATTGAACGGAATTTATAAAGACGAAATGGTTTTCCTTGCAATCCATACCGTTCTTGTGCAAATAAGATTGGCCCAGAACTATCGATTTTAATTGCGATCGCAATCGGCACAAACAAGATAGCTAGAATTAACAGCCCTACCAAGCTGCCTAAAATGTCTAAACAGCGTTTGAATTTAGATTTAACTGAAGGATGGGGATTAGACTCTAATTTCCAAGATAAGAAAGAGGGAGCCGGAAGAACTTTTTGTAATTGTGTTTGTTGCATTATCCTGCCTCAAGTGATGAAGGTAGAATTATTGACTTATAATCTACGATTGTGAAAATTAACTTTTTAAGAAGGAGAAAACTCAGTTTTTATTCTTTAGGGGAATACAGTACTTTATGAGGTAATTTCGGGAAATTGCTGAATGTCCATCTGTTTTTTTTACCTCCATATTTATCTGTACATATATGCGTTATTGCGACATTTTCAAGCCAAATACTTGTAATTTCCGGATAAAAAGGCAAGAGGAAATGGGGGAAAACCTTTAACCTTTTCCCTAAAATAAATTTGGATCTGAAAATCTTTAACTCAGCAGTATTGGTTCTTAATTATGCTGTATCTGAATCGCCAACTTGACAAGTTTCAAGACGTGAAAACAGAGCCACGCACAATTCCCACCAAGAAGCAGTTGCGATCGCACTATGCCATTCCCACACACCTAACAGCCTGACACGCCAAACCTGTTCTAAAAAACCGAAATAGGGTAAATGTCCTATAGGTGCATCTCCTTGCCAGACTAGATTTTCATAATCAACCCATGAGTCTTTCAAACGCCAACCAACACGATTAGCAAAATCAATGCAGGTTTCAGAAGCAGCAACTTTGGCAGATCCAATCATCAAAGCCAACAGCGGATCATTTGCAGAATTATCTTTAATACTCTGCCAGATACGTTGTTGAACACTAAAACCAAAGTGCCCATAACTATAATTTACCCACAGATTATCAATAGTATAAAGGTCTTTACAAGAAAAATTTATTACATCCTCAATTTTAAGAAAGTTTTGTTCTTTTCTTCCGGATGCTTTAAGCATAAGTTTTGTGGTCTCTTGATCCGCCTCTAACCACCTTTTATTTTTAAGTAAATCTCGCAAATAAGTGTAATCATTTTCTACTGCTGAACTCAAATCATCAGGTTTGAAAGTGTCAGTATTTTCTGGTTGGGTATTTAAATTTTCAACAGAAAATACAGTTTTTCCTGGTAATATTTCTATAATTCCTTGAGAGCCAGATAACCAAAAGTATAATTGAATATCGGTTTGTGCTAACTGTACTTGCAATTGTGTAATCCAAGCTGCGGCGGTGATTCCTGTTGGCTGCATTCCTTGATTGAGGGTTTCTACCAGGGTATAAGCAAATACTTCACTGTCATTAGCTGGTACAGCAGCAGTAATTAAACACTGTCCTGCATCTAAGCCAATTTGTAGTTCTTCTACCCAATCGCGTACTGATACTGTCCCCAACCCTTGTTGTTCTGGACAATCTAAAATAATAATTTGCTGCGATCTACATCGGCGGAGTTGTTTTCTTAACCATGAACGCTCAATAAAAATATCTTCGGACAGTACTAATCTCGCTTCTCCTGGTTCTGTCTCGCGAATTTGCCCACGCAGATATAAAAATACTGTTGTGGCTGCTTCTGGTGTAGTAGATTCCGCAAAAGATGGTGATAGCAAACACTTTTGAATCGCCTTGCGGACATCCGACTGAGAATTTTTGCCCCGCACAGTCCAATAATTGACTTCAAAGCTTCCCGCACTGCTCAGTATTTTACTCAAATCCAAGGAATTTTTACTTTTGGGGAGTCCTTCTACTATTAATGCTTGTCGCGGATGTTGGGAAGATGGTATTTGCTGAGGTTTCAGTCCTAAAATTACTTCTCCTACTCCTTCCACAATCCGCTTAGGTGTTTGTGAAGGATATTCGGAATGTATGGAATTGTCTCCCCGTCCTTTTTTGAGCTGATTAATCACTCGCAACTGCTGATTAGCTTTATCTATATATGTGAGTGTTTGGTGGTAAACATAGCGATAAAGTCCATCGGCTTCGATCACACCAACAGAGTCAGCAGCTTCTCCCCTTAGCCCTTGAATTAAATAGTATGTGAAAACACCATGCCCTAATTGTGGAAATTCCCAAGATTGTTGTCCGCGATCGCAAGATAATAAAGCATAAAATCCTTTTCTTTGGGCGGCTCGTTTTCGCAAAACTTCCACCAACTCTGGTGTCGGGTTGAGTTGGGGATCGGTTTCGCCTCTTGCACCCAACAGCGTCATCCCTCCACTATGACAAGCATCTAATATTATTAGTTGCTGTTGAGCAGAACAATTTTCTAACAGTTGCAACAATTCCTGCAACTTTAAACCCGTGTCAGTTAATTGTTCTTTTTGAGTATCTTGGAGACATAGCACTACCTGCTGACTCAAAGAGTCTAGCATCCCATGCCCAGAAAAATAAAATATAACTGTGTCAATAGGTTTACTAGCCGCTGCAATTTGTTTGAGGCTGGCGCGAATATTTGCTAAATTGGGTTGCTTTTCCCCAAAATCGTGATAAATCATCACATCTTTTTGCGGAAATCCCTGGGTTGCGGCGTTTAATGCTTCTCCTAATCCTTGACAATCCAACGCTGAGTAATGCAAACCAGGTATTTGCTCATCCTCGTATTGGTTGACTCCCACTAGTAATAGCCAAAGTTTTGCTACCCCAGTTTCCAAAGCATGAGTTGAGTGACTAGTACGAACCCCAACTGGACACATTTAAAAAAATTAAAACCCTGTATAGTAAAACAATTTAACTGCTGACTGATGGTAAATTATCAAGTCAACAGCTTTGATAAAAATGGTATCAGATTAAACTAGACGCGTTGCGCTTCAACTTAGTTCCGCTTCCGGAAACACCAAAAAATCAATCATTGATGTGCAGCCTGCATTAACAAAGTGTAAAGCACTTATACATTTCCTAATGTTCTAACTCCTAAAATTTACCTAAAAATAGCAGGTAGTAAACTCGGAGCTAACCACAACCCATAACCAATAAATGCAAAGATTCCTGTAATCAATATAGTAATTACGTAGCTAATGCACATCAATAAACCATCGGATTCGATTGTGGCAACTGCTAACAGTAAAATTCCGATAGTCGGGATGGGATTGGTGAAAGGGATAGGTGAAATTAGTAATAATGTTAACCACGAAATACAAAACCCATTAAACCGCCAAGCCCAAGAACTATTGGCGATTGTAGCTAATCGGGGGCGGGCAATTTTCTCTACTATTCTGGTGACTTGGCGCAGGTTATGTAGCAAAACATGGGCGAAGCGGCGCGGAAATTTGTAGTTAGCCATTTTTTTGGGTAACCAAGGCGATCGCCTTCCTAAAACCATCTGCATTGACAATAACAAGCAAGCAGCACCGAATGGCCCTGTTAAACCCGGTGGCATAGGAAACAAAAATGGCAAAACTAATAATGCAATTACCAAGCTAAAGCCCCTCTCTGAAGTTTCTGCCAAAATATCTCCTAGAGTGAGCGGCTGTTCAGCTAAGTGTTGCAACAATGATTTAATTTCTTGAGAAAACCTTAAATGCTTTTGGCTTGAGTCTATGCGAGTTTCCACAATCCCCAGCTTTATCTCAGTAAATTATTTAATAGATGTATACAATAGCTCTACAAGTAATTCCGTAAAAAATTAAAATTTCTTTAATTGCACATATATTAACTTCTCCAAAACATATTACTTGTTATTAATTTAACATTCACAAATTAACTTTGTGGTGCTGGAGGGACGAAAACACTTACAGCTTTAGGGATAACACGGAAATGAGCAGGAGTATATGTGGTGATTTCCCCATCAGTATTAATAGGACGTGGTTTTCGGGTATATACTTCCATTTCTTGACCCTGATAGGCACGTACTTCTCGCCATTTTATGTGTTTTCCTTCCCGCATTGATGGTAGTAATAGTATAATTTGCCACCAGTTTTTAATTTCTAAACTGTAGAGATCCAGTCTTTGATCGTCAATTGTGGCATCATGAACCACTGCCATACCACCGCCATAGTAGCGACCATTACCCACCGCAATCTGCACCGTTCGCACAAGAATAGATTCTCCATTCATGCGGATTTCTGCACTAAATGGGCGAGATTCCCAGATTACCTGCAATGCCGTGGCTACGTAAGCAAATACACCCCAGCGGCGTTTAGCTTCTTTGGTTAGTCGTTCAGTAATTCTGACACTCAGTCCCATACTCGCAACGTTGAAGAAATGCTTGCCATTCACCCAGCCTAAGTCAATACGTCGCTGTTCTCCAGAAGCAATGATTTTGCAAGCTTCAGGTAGGGAATTAGGAATCTCTAAAGTCCTAGCTAAATCGTTAGCAGTTCCCAAAGGTAAGATGCCTAAGGGCAACTGAGTATCAACTAAACCATCTACAGCGGCATTGAGTGTACCATCACCACCGCCCACAATTACTAAGTCCACTTGATTTCGGTAATGTTGAATTATCTCTGTCAAGCGTTTGGGATTTTCTGTTGATTCTTCAATCAAATCTAAGCCCCGTTCTTGGAGACATTGAATTGCTTCTGTGAGGCGCTTTTGCCCTTGGCGAGCATGATGATTGACTAACAGCAGTGCGCGGGGACTCATGGTTAGTACCTTTTATAGGTGAAATATGGCATTCTCAACGTAAAGATATTGTGCGTGGATTTCATGATAAACCTCTGTGATATATGTTATGAAAGTTACCAAAAATCCAACTGTTAAAGGTTTTTTATGTAGTTGCCACCGTTATTTATTTCGAGGATGTTTATTTAGCTTATCTTTGTTAGCAATTGGTGTCTTCATACCTAGGAAATGGGGAACTCAGCCAAAAGATAAATGTGATTTGGAGATTTGCATTTCTAATACAGGTATTCATTCTAATATTATAGTGCCAACTAAAAATGATATTTTTGATTGGCATAAATATCTGCCTATTGATGAAATTGGTATAGATAATTTCTATGATTACAATTACTTAAGTTTTGGTTGGGGTGACCGGGATTTTTATATGTCAACTGCGACTGTGGCAGATTTAAGATTGTCTACAACTTTTAAAGCTTTATTTTTACCAACCCCTGCTGTAATTTATGTTAAAGGTTATCAATTAATACCAAATAATCTCGATGTTAAATGTATTAAGGTTGATAGAAATAACTATTTAAGTTTAGTCAAATTTATTCAATCTACTTTTAAGGTAGATGCCCAATATAAAGTAGTGCGTATTGGAAATGGTCATACTACTAATGCTGGCTTTTATGACGCAATTGGTAGTTATTCAATACTCAGAAATTGTAATAATTGGACAGGAGAAGCCTTGAGAAACGCTGATGTAAACACTCCGCTTTGGGATGGATTATCTGCTGCGATCGTTTGGCATTTAAGAAGTAGTTGTAAATAATACAAGAATCTGGTTTAGTTGAATTACTGAAATTACTTGTTTAGCTAAGAAACAGTAAAAACGAATAAAGTAACCCACATTCCGCAGGTGCGATCGTAAATGCTGTATTTTTGAAAATGATGTAAATGCTGCATTTTGGAAGCATGACAGCTT
>NZ_JACJQJ010000030.1 GCF_014696615.1 Nostoc linckia FACHB-104
TTGTTCTTTTTTCAAAGCTGACTGTCGCCCTTGCTCAAATTTACGCTCGCTTTCACCAGGCTCAAAATTTTTGATGTTACTGAGAATCATCGGAACAAGTGTGGTTGGGTTTTCGCTCCAACGAGTTCTCGTAAGATCGATTTCTCCAACACATCGCATTCCGTATTTGTGAAGAAAAGTAGCGATCGCGTTCTGGGCTTCCTGTCCACCCTCAAGCTTCACCAATTCACCCAGAAAGTTATCCTCTTTTACCTGTTGCAAATACTCAATGACTTCCGGGTAAGGACGAATCGCATCCGCAACATCCAATAGTGCCAGACCCATGGACGACGTAATATTGTTGGGTGCTGATTGAGAAAGTGTATCCGCTGCGTTTTTTTCGCCTAACCACTCGTTCATTTTTTCATTGATCCAGGAGGAAGCATTCATCCCAGTGATAAGCACACCAAAACTCTGTGAATCAGCGTTGGTCTTTTTTAATTGCTGGATATCTTCCAGGATAAAATCAAACAGATCCGATCCTGATTTTGTTTGGATGGTTTGTTTTAAAGCGTCGATCGAGGTTTGACTCTGTTGAATCAAATCAGCAACAATCGCCGGATCGTAGTCGTTTAGGATTTGAAAATCCGCAGGCGATCGACCTTTACCGCTTTTGCCGGAACTCTGCTCGTCGGGTAACGATTTTATAAAATCTCCCCGCTCTAGGATGATTGTAAGTGCGTCTTTCATGAGCGGATCAGATTTTCCCAATGTGACGTTTAATACCGTTTCTCTGCTGACAGGTGAAGCCAGCGTCGCTGTAACATCAACAAACAACCTTCCACCAGCAGTGTGCATGGGTGCATGGGTCATTAACAGGAAAAAAGACAATCCCAATGGTTTGATGGGGTCAGTCATCATTTGTTGATGACCGACAGATACATAGACGTGATTTTCTTCATCATTCCCTTCAGGAATGGGATATAAAGTCGTGATGGGGCGACTCTGGACAATATGAAATGTGTCATCAAGCAAACACCATTCGATATCCTGGGGGTGTCCGAAATGTTCTTCAATCTTTCTACCGATGCGCTCAAGCTGCAAAATCTGCTCGTCTGTCAGTGCTTGTCTGTTCTGTCTCTCAGGTTCAATCTCCTCTTCTTTCGTACCGCCATCTTTTAAGGCATAAATAGCCAGTTTTTTAGTGGATATCTTCTTATCGACAACCTTGCCGTTACACACTTGATAGATATCAGCATTCACAAGGCCAGAAACTATAGCCTCACCAAGTCCGAAGCTAGCATCAATGGATAACACCTTCCGATTATAAGTGACAGGATCGGCAGTAAACAAAATTCCTGCTACCTGCGGAAATACCATCTTCTGAATAATCACAGACAGGTGGACTCGACGGTGGTCGAAGCCGTTTTGGAGGCGGTAAATTACTGCTCTCTCGGTAAATAGTGATGCCCAGCACTTGCTGATATGCTTTAAAATTGCTTCCTTTCCAATAATATTCAAATACGTATCGTGCTGACCTGCAAAAGAGGCTGTTGGTAAATCCTCAGCAGTGGCACTGGATCTTACTGCATAGGCATTTTTTTCTCCAAGCCTGGAAAGGAGGCTGGTGATCTCTTCATTAATATCTTCAGGAATGGTTATCCCTTCAATGAAAGAGCGAATCTCACTGCTAAGTTCACCGATTTTATGCCGGTCTTCCACTTGGAGAAGAGATAACTGCTCAAGTAATTCGTTAATCGACGACGTTTCCCCAATAATTCTTTTAAAAGCTGCAGTAGAAATACAAAAGCCATCCGGTACATGGATTCCCTCAATTCTGGATAGTTCCCCCAACTTTGCGCCTTTACCCCCAACAAAGGAGAGTTTTGTATGATCAATATCTCGAAAACAAAGGACAAATGAACTCATCAGTTTCCTTCCTTTGGCAATTCATACTTTGGTAATTTTGGCTGCATCACAACCGATCAACTTTCATTTCACAAAAGACTTCTGCAAGAGTTCTAGCGATTCCTGAAATATCGGGTGACTACACGTAAGTTTGGTAAGTAGCAGAAAGAACAATAGTAGTGGTTTAAGGGCTTGAAACTTCGGTGAGAAAGGCTAAGATTCAAGAAGTTGTTGGGTCAATTCAAATCCAACTTAATTGAGTCCCTATTTACTATAGACAATGCCAAGCAAGGTAATCAACGTCAAAGAATACACAGTTAGAGCGCATCAACGCGAGATTCATACTCGGATTTTCAACTTTGTGTGTAAGCAGTGCGAACAACCAACGCAGCGTGAAACTTATGGGTCACGACCACTCTATTGTGAAAAATGCCGTGCGCCACAAGCACCGAAGAAATCTTCCGTGCCTCCCAAGAAGAAAGCACTGCCAAGACCTATGACTTACAAGAGTGATATTGATATAACGAAATAATCTCTTGTAATTTCATCACAAAAGGTGCTTCTTAACTAATTGTTTGAGAAGCATCTTAGTTGTGTTGGAAATACAAAAAAACTTACATTTTCAGATGAAGTTTGTGTGACCAATTATTCGGGATAAATTTCACACCTGACTTGACAATTGCTTGGTGTACAGATTGAATATAGCGCGAATACATGGAAGAATGTATGAATTGCTGTACTATGATAACAAGCCCAAATCTCTTCAATAAAGCTAAATAAGAGAAGCAACTGATGGGACTCGAACCCACGACGTTCACCTTGGGAAGGTGACATTAACCTTGATTTTCCAAAGCTTTTAGGCTTGCTCACAATGTTTACACCCATTTTACACCCAATCAACATTGGTGATTTAGTTTCAGCGCCAGTTATCAATAATTTTTTGGATCAGTGTTTTGGCAAAATATTTTCGCATACATTACAAAATTCTTCTTTTAAACGCTTATGGAAAATTTTCCTTAAGCATTAGCTGATATGAGTGGTTAGAAATCAAATAGTTCTTAAAATGTTTTGATTTGCTGAACTGGCCTATTGATCCTTTCTACACAATCGCAGATTGGCTTGAGTTTTCACATTGCGATCACCTTATCATTAGAGAAGCGATCGCATTGGCAGATGAGTTTAGAAAGTAAAGGTAGTACGCACTACTCCCACATAGATATTTGGGTTACTGCTGTTACCTTCAGGATTAAAGATGGATATCAATCCTGGGGCAATCGCAATGTTGTCATTCACCTTGAAGCAATGAAGCAATTTTTTTAATACTCAAACACCTGAGTTGACTACTGGTTCATCTTTTCTAGGATAGCCACAGAACTTGGAGAAGAACGTGTTAGGTAGTTAAATATCCACAATTTGAAGCAAGAATCCATGATTACAGGTACCGTGGCGATAAAAAGGAAAATTGCATTGTGATTTTCTGGTAACCCAAAGTGATGAGCAATTCCTCCTAAAACTACTTCCCAACCTTCAGGGGAATGGAAACCAACGAACATATCTGTCACTAAAATCAAAATAAAGGCTTTGGTAGTATCGCTAAACCCTTGGAAAGTACGATTAATTAAACTTTTAATCAAAAATAGTTTATCTCGATTCATATAAGCAAGGTTAGCAAAAGAGAGTAAAGCTACAGCATCACCTAGTAAATTGGCTAATCCTTCTTGCTGTTTGTATCCTGTTTCACGATATAAATCACGGGCAATTTCTTGATGTGCTTGTTTTTGTTTTTCCACAGACATCTCAGGAGATAAACCTAACAGTTGTTTGATTTCTAGAATTTCTTTAGCACGGTTATATTCTGCCAAAGTTTCTTCTTGAAATTTGCTATTAATGCCAATATATTGCGGCTGACTATCAAAGGAATGCTCAAGAATTGGTGTAAATATCAAGTTTTTGGTACTAATTTGAATGATAAGAGGAACAATTATCAGTAATATTAACCAACGAATTGCTGTACGCTCTTGCTTACGCAGCTTCCGTAGTTCTGTCACTATCTGCATTTCATACTCTGGACTCATCTGTTTACGCAGACTAGTCAAATTTTGTAAAAAAGAGCCGCCGCGTTTAACCTTGGGAATGCGATCCAATCGCTCGAGGTTAACTGGAGCGAACATAAATCAAATAAACCTGCTTTTTTAATACGACTTTATGTTTTTTATATTATTTTTTATGACAAGTATAAAATCAATTCTTTATTGTTTGATTTAGCTCAAATTTAGTTTCGCTCTAAAAAAGCCGAGAAGGGGTGAAGATAGATAACTTATAAAAAAGTTTTAAAAAAATTATAGTTTACAGATGAATATAACTTAATGATTATTTTGCTTATCTTATCTGCTAACTTATCTTTCTTCACCCTCAAATAAGTTTGCAAGTAGGAAACTCAATATTAGTGGTGCTGAGTCATTCAGCTAATCATAACCAAACATTCATAAAACAGAGAAAAACACTCATGACTAATGTAACTAAAACTGCGATCGCTAATCTCTCTGACGATTTGCTACAGCTTCAGCAACCTATTTACTCTAGTTTGACAGTTGCTATTTTACAGCAGCTTCTCATCTTAGAAGGCTACGGTACTTTACCGGATGGCACAACCTTACCTATAACTGGCAATTTTCTCGATGAAACAACTACTGCTGTGAAAAACTTCCAACAAGCGTTAGGGCTTTCTCCCGATGGCGTAGTTGGTGCAAATACTTGGGCGGCGTTAGTGCCTAATTCC
This sequence comes from Nostoc linckia FACHB-104, assembly GCF_014696615.1. Classification (GTDB taxonomy): domain Bacteria; phylum Cyanobacteriota; class Cyanobacteriia; order Cyanobacteriales; family Nostocaceae; genus Aulosira; species Aulosira linckia_A. Next base: position 4,667 of record NZ_JACJQJ010000030.1, read on the forward strand.
TAACTAATTTCTCAGGATTATTTAATCCTGTTGTGAGCGACAAATAAATATCTTGATGAGGGCGAACAGCTGTTCGCCCCGACAAATCATCAATATGTCGCAAAGATTTATAAATTGAATAATTCTCGACATCAGCATTGAATTTTTCAACAATCTAAAAGGTGAAAAAACATGAAAGGTATTCTGAAGAATGTATTACTAACAAGTCTATTAGCTACAGGCGTAGTAGGCACAACTTTACTAACTTTACCAACAAGACCTGCGGCAGCAATCGCATTGCCAGCACAGCGTATTCAGTTTCCTCCCGGTGCTGATGGCCAGTCTTTGAGGGGCTATCTGCAACCAGACGCTTTAAATAGTTATGTGTTTAAAGCCAATGCTGGACAAAAAGCATTAATTTCCGTTAGATCCATAACTGGGCAATTGCTCTCACTATCAGTGTTTGGCGTAGATGGAACTCGTCTTACTAATAGCGGTCAAAATTGGACTGGTCAGTTACCAGCTTCTGAAAATTACTTTATTAGAGTCACAAATGACACAGGAGTTCCCAATCCCTATCGCTTAAATTTGACAATCTTGCCATCTCATCAACAGCGCACACCATTCGTCAATTTTTGAAATATAGCAAACAGATAACTTGTAAAAGTATAGGCACGACTTCTGGCACATTTTTCCTCTAATTGTTATTAGGTAAAAAAGTAACTGTGACAGATGTGATTGTGAATATCCACAAAACAAAAATTGCTCGGGAGAATTATAATGACTATTCAACAAACAGGTTTGATGCAATTGCCTGGTGAAGGTACTTCTTATTGGTTTGCTCAGGATCTTTATACCTTTAAAGCAGTGGGTGCAGAAACAGGACAAGCTTACGCACTCTGCGAAGTTGTAGTAGCGCCAGAAGGAGGTGGTACACCACTACATCGCCATTCGCGGGAGAATGAATCGTTCTACATCCAAGAAGGAGAATTAGAGTTTAATCTGGATGGGCAAATCATTATAGCCACACCTGGTATGTTTCTCCAATCTCCTAAAGGACAACTACATCAATTTACTAATAAAAGTTATTTACCTGCAAAGATGCTAGTTTGGGTGACTCCAGCGGGATTTGAGAAGTTTATTGCAGATGTTGGTAAAGCTGCAAATTCTGTAATTTCTGCACCATCCTTAAGCCCTACAGACTTGGAAAGAATCCTGGCTACAGCACCTAAGTATGGCATTGAAATTCTACCTCCATCTGCTGAAAATGTTGCCTAGTTGGTAAGTTCGGTAAGGACATACAGATGTATGCCCTTACATATGTATCAGGTATTTGGTGAGATGAAATTATAGTTGAAATTCTGCCTATTTGGTGATTATAGCAATACTTGTTATCAGCAATATTTTTTTTATGAGCATACAAAAGTACGCTCCTATTTACACATTTTTTCAGGTAAATAAAGTACACAGGTGTGTGTCCTTACAATTATCTATACCTCAATAAATTGCAGTATGGTGTATTAAGCTTTGCGAAATTAACTTGTTTTTAACTTAATTACTAACTTATCTTTCTTCACCCGCATACTTGAGAGAAAACTAGAAACTGTAATTATACAAAATTAACTTTTCCGGTTATCCCAATACTCAAAAATGAGGAGTAAAGAAAATGAAAAATTTAGTTCAATATCCAAAATTAGCTTTACTAACTGGTATGTTTTCCCTTGGTATTGCTGGCGCAATGACGCTCTCATTTGCAAAATCTGCGGCTGCAGCTTCAGCTTCACAAGGTATGACAGGTAGCTATATTGGTATTGGTATTGCACCAGGTGTGACTAGTGGTGGACATGCTGGAGATGATGCTCAATTGGGTGGTGATATTCAAGGACGTGTTGCTATTCCTCATACACCTCTTTCGGTTCGTGGCTCATTTCTCTTTGACGATAAAACAACTGCAACTATACCAACAATTACTTACGATATCCCAATTGCAAAAAATACTAATTTATATGCAGGTGCTGGTTACTCTTTCATTGGTAAACAAGGAGATGATACTCCTATAGGTAATCGTAATTCATTCATATTAGATAGTGGTGTAGAAACTGCACTGAGTAAGAATGTGGTTGCCTTTGGTGATGCTAAATATGGTTTTAATAGTTATGAAAATAGTGATGCAGATGCTGTTAGTTTACAATTTGGTGTTGGCTATCGCTTCTAAAAAGCATCATCTGTAATTTGCTCGAAGTTATTTTTTATTTTTTACTAATTAGGCGAATGGAGCAAGAGCATGAAAATTTTAAATGCACAAAACAACTGTAAGAGTAGATTTGCAATAAATTTATCTTTAACTTCTTGCTAACTTATTCATCTTCACCCACTCAAGCAGTATACCGAGGGAAGATTTAATTAACGAAGAAAAACAAATTCACTCATTGAAGGAAACTGACTATGACACTACATACATTTGATTTACTACAACCAATCAAAACAAGGCTGGATAATATCGAAATTTCCAATCCCAAGCAAGCAGAATTATTATGCAGACTCATTCCAGCTAGTTGCCCTTTTGCTAGAGAAATTAAATTTTTCAATCATGTAATTGCTCAGATTCCGCCTTTATGTAAGCTCAATCCTTTATATGAGCAGTTGATGAAATTGCGATTTCGCGCTCTCTGTTATCTTGCTGAATGCGAAGAGCAAATAACTAATGAATTAACAAACAATGCACTTGCTTTTATCTGGATTAAGTAGAATTGTTCAGCCTTTTGCACTATCAAATACTTGTTTAATCAAGTATTTCTATTCAATAGCAAACTTTCAAAACCAAGGAGAATATTATGAAAGGTACAATTAAAAGTTTGATTGGCTGTGGCATGATTGGTTTAGGAATGCTTGGTACAATGCTACTACCAAACCGCGCCGCGACTGCTCGTACTGTATCAGCAGGATATCAAACAGAACGTATCGAGTTTGCACCCGGTGCAACTTCAACTGTGGTATATCACAACAAAAACTATTATCCAGTTCGTTATGTAATTAGAGCCAATGCCAATCAATTGATGAATATCGAAGCAGATTCATCCAAATCTCCTGTATTTCTAACAATGTCTGGTGCTGATGGCACACGCTTAATTGTTGCACCAGAAAACCTCACACATTGGCGTGGACGCTTACCAAAAACGCAGGATTATTACATAGAGGCACTAAAACCAGCTAACGTTGACTATAACTTAAGAATTGCGATCACACCTAATACTCCACAAATTAATGGACAACGGATTAAATTTGCTCCCGGTACTACTTCCGAGGTGATTAGCGGTAGTCTTCCGGCTCACTCTTCCCGCTCCTATTTTGCAAATGCTAGAGCAGGACAGTTAATGTCAGTGAATGTCAATTCACCAGGAGCAAATACTTCTTGGCTCACTCTTTATGGAGTTGATGGTACAGTACTCGAAAACGGTAATATGTCTGGCGCTCAATATTGGCATGGACGTTTGCTAAAGACAGAAGATTATCATATTCAGGTAGATAACCCCAAACCCTACCCGATCAACTACACTTTGACTGTAGCGATTCAGTAGGGATAGAAGCCTGACGATCCTAACAGTATATATGTAGTGCCTATAAAAGGCGATCGCTTCAGTAACAGACTCACAACTATTCAATTACCAAAAATATCCTTACCGGAGATATATGCAATTCAAATTCCTTGCCATCTTGCTAGGAAGCATGACTGCTGCTAGCCTAGCCATTTCTCTACCAGTTCGCGCTGCTGAACTTAAAGTAGCCAGAACTTTTCACCCTGGATTTTGGCAACCTGTAGCACGAATCAACCCCCAAAAACTATTAGAAGTAGAGGTAATTAACCAGACTAATATACCTTTGCAATATAGCTTGACAACTGATACAGCTAAAACCTTACTTCCAGGGAATATGACGAACATCAGTTATATTTCGGCTCCCAGAGATGTTTTGATTTATCCTTCTCGACAAGAGGCTTCTTTGAAGTATGATGTCACTAAAGCTGGCAACACAACTATTGTAAAAGTTCGGCGGATTGCTAGCGATACACCTGGTGATGGCTCAATTACTATTAATCGTAATGGGGCTGTTTACGTTTACTAAAGGGTTAATTTCTCATATTTATTAAAAAATCTATTCAGAGAGAACACTTTTGTATTAGTGTTCTCTTTTTTAGTAATTATATTGATATGAGAATATAGTAATTTTCATATCAATAATGTATGCAAAAATAGGTACGTTTACACTGAGATTAATGTAATTTATTATAGATTAACTATATACAGATATATAGTTAGATTTACATCATTTAAGTTGTTTATTGACTTTTTATCTTATCTCTTAACTTATCTAACTTCACCCATAAACCTCTTGCTAAAAGGGAAAATAAAAATGTCAACCGAATGAGTTTGAGGTTTTCCAAACATCATGAACTACAAAAATTCTGAAATCCGCAGTATTTTGAATGGTTTAGGTTATAGAAGTCGTATCAATAGCAACGATCCTAACTTTCCGATTTCTCAAGATGAGTCTGACTTGACCGATCAAGCAACTCAAAAGGCAATTAAGAAATTTCAAGTTGATTATGACCTAACAGTTGATGGCATTGTAGGTTCAGAAACAAATAACAAAATGCAAGAGGAAATGAACAGTATTCATCAAGAATTAAACCAATTACTAGGAACAAGCATTAGCCAAGACCAGCCTTTTTATGGACAGCTAACTATCAACACAGTTCAGCAATTTCAAAGAAATTATACGAATCCATTTGATGGTCTTGCTAGTTTAAAAGTTCGCGAGCAGCTATACACCATAGTCAAGAATAACTCAACAAAAACTACTCAATTCAATAAAACAGCAACTCCTATTGCTTAACACCATAACTAACTGATGTTAAGCTCCCAGCAGAGGCGTATATCTGTACAATCTACAATTGTACGCCTTTCTGGATTAGTGACTGAAGGTTATGGAAAGGCTAATAATGGCAAATATTAAATAAAATTTTTGCCATTATTAGAGAAAAATGCCAAACTAATTTTGTCCTACTACTAGAATATAAACTTTATGAATATGCTTTGGATTAGATTTTCAAAACTTGCATTAATAGGTTTATTCTCGACTGCGATTCTTAGCTTTGTATTTACTCAAAAAGACACTCCGGCATTTACTGCACAAAAAACTCATACACTAGCATTCCTCGCCCTTAAACGTAGCAGCGATCATTTCAATTTATATACTATCCAAGCTAATGGTTTATCTCGTCGTCAGCTTTCTCAAAAGTTGAGTGTATCTCCAACAGTAGTTTGGTCAACAAATGGTCAAAAACTTGCTTTTGTAAGCAATGATACTGATATTTATGTAGTTAATGCAGATGGTTCTAAACTCACTCAAGTATTGTCTGACTCTGATTGCAAAGCTGCTAATTTTGGTATGACTTGGGTATCAAGTAGCCATAAACTTGCGATCGCGAGAAGTTGCGATGGTCAGACTTCTGATGCCCCAGGCAGTGCATCTCTGTATGTTAATGATACAACTGGCATCAAAGGAACTAAGCTAATTAAAAGATGGCTCGCAAGAGCAATGCCAGCCAAGTCAGATATTTTATCACTTTTATACTTATCACCAAATGGAAAAGAGGTGGTGTTTTTCAAAGACAAAAATATCTACAAAATGAATACTGATGGCTCTGGATTAATCAAGCTCAGTAATGCACCAGATGAGTATCCTGCTCAACTTAGTTGGTCACCTAATGGTAAACAAATTGCTTTTTCTGCTGGTAAATATCCACATCAACAAATTTATCTACTGGATATAGAGAATAAAACTCTCAAAAATCTGACAAATGAACCACAAAAAGAGCCCTATGATGGAATTTTTTCCTGGTCGCCTAACGGGAATCAGCTTGCTTACTATCATACGACAAGCGATAATAATCCTCCTGGTAGTCAGTTAGATATATATATACTTGATATTAATAATGGTAGGGTAAGAAATCTGACTCATAAATCAGGGGAATATAGTAACTTAACATGGTCACCAGATGGGAAACAAATTGCCTTTGCAGACGGAGATTTTTCTCATAAAAATCTTTACGTTATGGATATTAGTAACTCAAAATCTATGCAAATAGCTTCTACACTACCAGCATCTAGAATTGACGGCTTATCTTGGTCTCTTGATAGTCAAAAAATTGCTTTTATAAAAGAAGAGAAAACCAACCAGAAACCTGATAACCAGAGTATTCTATATGTAGTTAATCGAGATGGTTCAAAATTGATGCGATTATCAGGAAGTGAAGATTTATTTACTTCTGAACCTATTTGGAAGCCTGAGAAATGAAAAGATACTTCTTTGGTGCAACACTTCTGTGCTTCCTTTACTTACAAGGAAGCCTGAACAATGCTACACGAGCAACAGAGAAAGTTTGTAATGTCATAAATTTTGGCGCTAAAGCTAACGGTATTGATAAAGATACGAAGGCTATTCAATCTGCTATAAATAACTGTGCTCAAGCTGGAGGAGGTATTGTTCAAGTTCCATCTGGGAAATATCTCATAGATCCCATTTTCCTGAAAAGTAGGGTAACACTTTTTATAGATAAGGGTGCTGTATTGCTAGCTTCTCAAAACCCATTGGCTTATAAAGCAACAACTTCTAGCACTAGCAACTCTCTAGCTTTAGTAAATGCAGTTAATCAATCAGATATTGCGATCGCCGGACAAGGTACCATTGATGGAGCCGGTGCAGCTTGGTGGAATGCAGTACGAGTAGCTAAAAAGACTCAAAAGTCAGAGATAGTGCGTCCTCGACTTGTGGTATTTTCTCACTGTCAGCGAGTGCTAGTGGCAGGCATTACCCTGATGAATTCTCCCAGTTTCCACTTAGTACCTATGTATTCTGATTATGTAACAGTTAAAGATGTCACTATCAAAGCGCCGCCTAACTCACCAAATACAGATGGTATTGATCCCTCTTCTTCTCATCATGTTTGGATATCTCATTGCATGATTGATAATGGAGATGACAATATTGCAATAAAATCAGGCCATATAGATCCTGCATATCCTCATGCTGGTAGTGCTGACATTACTATTTCTAACTGTACATTTTTACATGGTCATGGGGTTTCAATTGGTAGTGAAACTAGTCGTGGAGTTCGCAATGTAATTGTAGAAAATTGTAATTTTATTGGTACTAAAAATGGTTTACGGATCAAATCATTAAGAGGTAAAGGAGGGATTGTAGAAAATATTATCTACCGTAATATTCAAATGCAAGACGTAAGTCAAGATATTACTTTCACCAGCTACTATCCCAAAATACCTCAGCAAGATAAGCGTCAACCTATCACAGGTAATACCCCTAGCTTTCACGACATCTCAATCAACAACCTTGTAGCCAAAGGTGGCAAAAACGCTGGTATCATTGTGGGATTGCCAGAAAAGCCACTATTCAATATTGCTTTAAACAATATTAATATTGTTGCTCAAACAGGTATTTTTGTCAGGAATGCCACAATTAAAACATCTAATGTACAGATTTATTCTCAGCAAGGACGTGCTTTTATTTTAGAAAATCAAGGGCATATTCTCGCAAGATAATTGAAATGTTTGCACTTTTACATATAATTTATTTACTTAGTATAATTTCTGGTTAATTTAAGTTCTTTTTAAGTTATCCATCTTCACCCCACCAAACTCTACATATAGGGAAGATGAGACACAAGAAATAATTTTCAGGAAGAACTTTATGGCTAAAGCAATTCCCTTATCTAAAAAACAACAACCAAATTCTACATCTATCCCCCTGAAAACTTGGATAGGAGTATTCGGTACAATTCTAGGCGCATTTATGGCTGTGCTGGATATTCAAATTACAAATGCTTCTCTCAAAGATATTCAAGCAGCTTTGGGTGCTTCTTTAGATGAAGGTTCCTGGATTTCTAGCTCTTATTTGGTTGCAGAGATGATTGTCATTCCTCTCACCAGTTGGCTACCAGAGATATTTTCTACCCGCCGTTATCTGATGGTGAATGTCGTTTTATTCATTGGGTTTTCTATTGGTTGCGCCCACGCTTGGGATTTACCTTCAATGATTGTATTTCGCGCCGGACAGGGATTCACTGGGGGTATTTTAATTCCGATGGCGTTTACTGTTTTGCTCACTTCTTTACCACCTTCAATGCTACCAATGGGAATGGCGTTGTATTCTGTCACCGCAACCTTTGCACCATCTATCGGCCCTACCCTTGGTGGTTGGTTAACAGACAACTTTAGTTGGCAATACATCTTTTATTTAAATATAGTACCTGGAATCATTGTCCTAGCAGCCGTCGCTTATGCGATCGCTCCCCAACCGATGCGGCTGAACTTGCTGAAACACGGAGATTGGTGGGGAATTGGTGCAATGGCGATTGGGTTTGGCTCGTTGCAAATAGTTTTAGAAGAAGGTAGTCGCAAAGATTGGTTTGATTCTAGCTTGATTGTTTGCTTCACTGCGATCGCTTGCTTGTTTATCATTCTCTTTTTATTAATTGAACTCACTCGCAAACAGCCTTTTATCAACCTGCGTTTATTTGTTAGGCATAATTTTACTTTCGCTAGTATCGTCAATGTTTGCTTAGGATTGGGGATGTTTGGTTCCCTGTACATTTTGCCCCTCTACCTCAGCGAAATTCAGGGATACGATGCTATGCAAATTGGCGAAGTTATGATGTGGGCTGGCTTACCGCAATTATTTCTGATTCCTTGTGTACCAAAGTTAATGCAAATAGTAGATACGCGATTAATGATTGCAGCAGGAGTTAGTATATTTGCGATCAGTTGTTTCATGAATTCCCACATGACCCATGACACAGGTATGGCTCAGTTGCGTGTCTCGCAATTTGTCCGAGCAATGGGACAACCTTTGATTATGATACCCCTTTCCACTACTGCCACTGGTGGCATACCCAAAGAACAGGCGGGTTCTGCCTCTAGTTTATATAACATGATGCGTAACCTTGGTGGCTCTATTGGTACTGCGACATTAGCCACACTGTTAACAAATCGAGAACAATTTCACTCTGAACGTTTAGGAGAAAACATTTCACTCTACAGTTTAGAAACACAACAGCGATTGAGCCAAATGACTCAATATTTTGTCAATCTCGGCGCTGATTTAGTAACAGCAAAAGAGCAAGCTTTGGCGGCTATTGATAATATTGTTCGCCGGGAAGCGTATGTTCTGGCATTTAATGATTGCTTTTATTTCCTGGCTTGTGCATTGCTCCTGAGTGGACTGGCTATAATCTTTTTAAAGAAGGTGAAAGCTTCCGGGAATGTCGCTGTACACTAAACTGATTTTTATCCTTCTACTCATACTTGTTTGCAAAAATAAGACAGAAAATATATGAGTATGGGCACAATAATTTTGTGCCCATAGCATTTTTTAATTGGTATTTATTGTTGAAAAGCTTGCTCAAAAATGATTGAGGATAAAGCACAGTATATCCGGTATAACGATTAAAATTCGGTGCTAAACTTTACCTGCTTATTTAGATATCTCTTTCTATTTCTTATATTTCTCGGCAAGAGTTCTCGCCCATGAAGTTCCATTATAATGAACTAGCCTGTTATTCTGTTCCAGGAATTTCAGTTCTGGCGTTGAAGCAATCAGGTGGTTAGTAAAATTCAGGGTTGAATCTCTTACTTCTCTAACAACTTTTATTAGCTCTGGTATTCGTTCTCGATCCCATTCGTCAACAGTATTAGTCAAAATAAAGTCTTCCGTATCCTCCGCCGCTATCTCGATCCATTGCTGAATTGAATAATTGGAAACCTGTTGCTGTCCTTGGCTTTTCCAGGCACTAAAATTCAGGTTCTGCTGACTTGGATCGGAAAATTTCAAGGCTCCAAAGTTCAGATTCCCAAACTCCAGAACTGGAGGGCCGTTTTTAATGCTTTCCCGATCATCTAACATTTGTGTCGCCAATGCGTACATTACCTGCATATACCTGCCTTCAAGTGTAATGTGTACATTGTTTGCTGCTGTATATTTGGTACGGTCAAAGTTTGGTTTACTGTCAGTACCGATTTCTACCCTTTCCCTTCGGCCTCCTGAATATACAAGATCTTTAGGTACTAAACTCTTATTAATGCTTTCCGGATCAGTGTTTGTACTGCGGGAGACATGCACATAATCAGAAGCACTGTTTGAGTCTATTATTTGCATATTCTTTTGCCAGTTATCACCTTGTTTTGTATATATGGTTGTTTGTCTCTCTACTCTTTGTACAAAAGGCGATCGCTGTACAGATCCTCCATTCTGCTGTACCACATGAGTCAACTCATGGGCAATCAACTGTTGTCCGGTGCGACTTGCTGGGTTATATTCTCCCTGGCGAAAGAACACATCCTCTCCTGTAGTAAACGCTTTTGCCTGTATCGATTGATTCAACTGGTCAGCTTGAGTATTTGTGTGAATTTTTACTCCACTAAAATCTGCGCCAAACGCTTCTTCCATTGGTGATTTGATACTATCAGCTAGTGGTTGTCCACTCCCTCTTGCCTGTTGTATTGATGTTTCTAAATCAGGTGATGCAGTCATTCCGTGATTGGATACACGTTGCACCATAGGTTTCATTTGCAACTGATTATTTTTTGCTGTCTGTACTGAAGCTGAGGAATTTATCTGGCTGACTACTTGTGCAGCAACCCGATCTGCTTCTTGCTCATACTTATCTCCTGGTTCTCCAATTGTCAACTTGGTCTGAATTTGTGGTGTGTTTCTGCCAAAGGTCTTTCTTCTAATAGCATCTCTCTGGGCTTTTTCTGGAAGACTAGAAGTTGTTAGCCTGAGTGACGATGTAGAGTTTGTTTGTATTTGTTCATTAATAGCAGGTGGCGTAATTTGAGATTGTTTCTTCTGAATTGCGGAGCCTTTGAGGTTTTTTTTGATTTTTTGGTGCATAATTATTGCCCAATTTGATGGAAAGTTTATTGTTTATTGATCCAGAATATTGATGATATTACCTAAGCTTAAATTTTCGCGCTTTTAGGTAGATGTGAATAAATTTAGGGACGAAATATTATTCATCCCTAATTATAATTTCCTGCAAGTGAGGACATTCTTTAGCCCTGCGAACATACTACAAAGCTCTGGCATAAATGGCTATTATCCAAAGGTATAAACTAAAATTATTAACAGTCTTGGCGGCGAAGATGTTTAAAGTGTCAGTTCAAATAAGTAAATCCGACTAACAGTATTAGCCGGAATGAGAGTTCCATGAAAGTTGAGGTAGTGACATTCAGATAAACAATGCAAGCTTACGTTTAAGCTGAGAAGAGAGATTAAAATCTACCCAATTCAGCACGCAATAAATGTTCTTCATGCCGTATTCTTGCCCAATGCCGAGGAGAAAACTCGTGGTGGAATCCTTGCTCAACTACAATTGTTCTGTGAGCAGCAGGTACTACAATTACCTCTTCAGCAGATGCTTTGGATGGTAGGGCGGCCATAGCAACTGGTAGAGCAAGTAAGAGACCAGTAAAGATGCGTTTCATAATCAAATTTCCTGTTAATTAACTGTAAACAACGCCTTGAAGTTCGGCTTATATCTTCAATATTGAACTATATTGATGTTTAACAGGATGAAGATAGATAAGTTAAGGGAAACTTAAGAATGAAGTTTCAAAAATCTCATTATATAAATAGTGCTGAGTAAAAATAATTGTTAAATTATCTCTAACTTTTTCCTAAGTTATTTATCTTCACCCCTCAAACTTGGCTAGCAACGGAAACTGATGTTAGACAAAATTTTGCTAACACAGATGAGTACAAAATTGCTGATGATAAGCTTTTTATTAATCAAGTTATGAACATAATACAAAAACCTCCACAAAAATTCACACCTCTACAAAAGAGCAGTTTGGGTCTCCTATTATTAGGAGTGATTTGCTTTTCTAGTTGGGCGATTTTAGGTAAACGCCCCACACAAACCCAAATAAATCATCACAAAGCTGTACCTGTAGATGTAGCGAAAGTTATGCAAGCAACCGTACCTCTAGAAATTCGCAGCACGGGAACCGTTGAAGCATACTCCACTGTATCAATTAAATCATTGGTTGATGGGCAATTGATGGGGGTTTACTTTCAACAAGGACAGCAAGTCAAGAAAGGACAGCTATTATTTAAAATTGACCCCACACCTTTTCAAGCAGATTTAGATCAAGCGATTGCTAAACAGGTACAAGCACAGGCGCAGGTTAAACAAGCGATCGCCAATCTCCAACAAGCTAACGATCAAGTAACCCAAGCCAAAGCCGCCCAACGAAGAGATGCAGCGCAAGCACACAATGCTGATATGGAAGCACAACGCTATACCCATTTATTCCAGCAGGGCGCAGTTACTCAAGAACAATCCCAACAATATCGCACCAGTGCAGATGCAGATGAAGCTACTGTATCTGCCGATCAAAGTGCAATTCGAGAAGCGATCGCCTCTGTGGGTTCGGCTAAAGCAAATGTGCAAAATGCTCAAGCAAATCTTAAAGCTGCTGATGCGGCTGTTAAAAGTGCAAAAACTCAACTGGCTTACACCACTATCTATGCTCCCATTGACGGGCAAACTGGTAATTTACAAGTTAATCAAGGTAACTTAGTTAAGGCTAACGATACTAGTGGATTAGTCGTTATTAATCAAACTCATCCTACTTACGTTTCTTTCTCCATTCCCCAGCAGCAATTACCCACACTGAAAAAATATCTGGCTACAGGGAAGCTAGAAGTAGATGCGTTAGTACCAAATAATTCTGCACAGCCAATTAAGGGAGAACTCAGCTTTGTTGATAATACCTTGGATGCGACAACTGGCACTATTCAACTCAAAGCCACCTTTAGCAATACCCAAGGACAGTTATCACCGGGGGAATTTGTCGATGTGGTGTTGAAACTGACTCAGTTACCTCATGCGATCGTTGTTCCTTCCCCAGCATTACAAACTGGACAAAACGGACAATATGTGTATGTTGTAAACCCTGACAAAACAGTAGCAGCCCGTCCGGTGAAAGTTGGGGATAGTGTAGGCAATCAAACGGTGATTAATCAAGGATTGCAACCAGGCGAACAAGTTGTTACTGATGGGCAATTCAATCTTGCGCCTGGTGTTTCTGTTGCGATTAACCAATCATAATTAAACTTTTATCGAAGCATGATTACATATATTTTCAAGCATTATCTCAAACAAATATCGACGGTAATCATCGTTTGCGCGATCGCCTTATTTACTTCGCAAAATGTCGTTTTAGCCGATGGCTTACCAATTCAAGATACTGTTGTTGCAGTTCAAGGAATAGTTACAGGCAAGGTACAACAGGTAGGATTCCGGGCTTTTCTGTTCAAGCTGGCGATTCAGTACAACTTAGCTGGCTGGGATCAAAACCTCAGCGATGGTACTGTGGAATTCGTTTGGCAAGGGCAAAAATCTCGAATTGAGCAAGCAGTAGCGCAAATTCCTACAGGTAATAAAAAAGCAATTGTGGATCGGGTGTTGACGAAATCAATACCTGTGATTGCCAAACAAAATACTTTTGTAGTTCGGGGTTGGACTTCTGTTAGCCGTCATTATTTTAAACCCACTGACCTAACCTTCAAGCTGCGTGATGACAATAGCATCATCTCTGCAAAGGCAGCACAAAAAACTTACAAAAAAATGATTCGCCCAATAATTAGGGGTAAGTAATACCAATTTGAAAAAAGAATGCAACAGATGGATTCCCACAAGCGAGACACAAAAAGCTATTCCCAATCCCAAATCTAAAATCCAAAATGGTATAACCCCGCTAGCCATGAATATTCCTTCTCTCTTTATTCGCCGCCCCATTATGACCTCTTTGGTGATGCTGGCGATTCTAGTTTTTGGGCTGATGAGTTACTTTATATTGCCTGTCAGCGACTTACCGAGTATGGATTTCCCGACAATCGCTGTGTCTGCTAGTTTACCAGGAGCGAGTCCGGAAACAATGGCGGCATCGGTAGCAACGCCTTTAGAACAGCAATTTTCCACAATTGCCGGCTTAGATTCAATGAACTCCACCAGTTCTAAGGGAAGTAGCCAAATCGTGCTGCAATTTGATTTGAGTCGAGATATTGATGGCGCAGCCCAAGATGTACAAGCGGCGATCGCCCAAGCGACAAAGCAATTGCCTAGCGATATGCCCAGTCCCCCATCATATAAAAAGGTGAACCCGGCACAGCAACCAATTCTTTACATTACCCTCAGTTCCGATTTAGTCCCACTTTCTGACATAGATAAATATGCAGAGGAGACATTAGCAGAACGTTTGTCAATGGTGGATGGGGTAGCGCAGGTTTTAGTTTACGGTTCCCAGAAATATGCAGTGCGGATTGAAGTTGATCCCCAATCGTTGAAAGCAAAAGGCTTAGGGATTGATGATGTTGCTAAAGCGATCGCGCAAAATAATGCTGATTTACCTACTGGAAATCTCTACGGCGCTCATAAAAATTATACTGTGCAAGCTAATGGTCAACTGCTCAATGCAAATGACTATCGCGGCTTGACTGTCGCCTATAACAACGGCGCACCAGTGCGCTTAGGCGATTTGGGTCAAGTAGTAGACAGCGTGCAGAATGATAAAATTGCTAGTTGGTTTTTTGCCAATCAGGAACAGATTCCCAAACGTTCGATTATTTTGGCAATTCAACGTCAGCCAGGAACCAACACTATCGAGATTGTTGATGCAGTCAAGGCATTGTTGCCCAGTTTGCGATCGCAGATTCCTACAGCTGTAAATATGGATATTTTCTACGATCGCTCTCAAAATATCCGCGACTCTGTGAATGATGTCAAATTCACCTTATTACTGACAATTTGTTTGGTGGTATTGGTAATTTTTCTGTTTCTGCGAAATCTGCGCGCCACCTTAATTCCTAGCGTAACTGTACCTCTATCTTTAGTCGCTACCTTTGCCGTTATGTTACTGCTGGGGTTTTCCCTCGATACCCTTTCTCTGATGGCGTTAACTTTAAGCGTGGGTTTTGTAGTAGATGACGCAGTGGTGGTGTTAGAAAATATTGTCCGTCACATGGAAATGGGCGAAAGTCGTCTGCAAGCAGCCATCAACGGTTCCACGGAAATTGGCGGCACAATTATTTCCATGACTTTATCCCTGGTAGCTGTCTTCATTCCCATGTTATTTATGCCAGGTATCTTGGGAAGATTATTTCATGAATTCGCCGTTACCATTGCCGCCGCTATATTAGTTTCTGGTTTGCTTTCCCTCAGCTTAACGCCGATGTTATGCAGTCGATTTTTGCAATCGCAACATCATCAAGCCGGGGAAGAGACAGAAATTAACGACCAAAAGCAAGACTTTTATCTCCGTTTCTACGCCTGGAGTCTGCGAAAGTCGCTGAAATATCACCGCACAACCATGATTCTTTCTGGCGCAATTTTACTAGCAACAATTTATTTATTTGTTGTGGTTCCTAAAGGCTTTCTTCCTAGTGATGATAACGGATTAATTCTGGCGCAAACCCAAGCAGCGCAGGATATTTCCTTTGGCGACATGATTAAGCACCAAGAAGCAGTAGCGAAGATTATTCGCAGAGATCCCAATGTCGATGTTCTCAACTCAATTGTTGGGTCATCAGTGACAGGCACAGCAGGAAATAACACCGGAATTATCGTTATCCGTCTCAAACCGACATCTCAACGACATCTCAACGCCGATCGAGTAATTGAGGAATTGCAACCAAAAGTCAGAAAAGAACCAGGAATTAAAACCTTTTTAATCAATCCGCCACCGATTAACATTGGTGGGAAACAAAGCAACGCTCAATATCAATTCACCTTAGAAAGCACCAACTTACAAGACCTGTATAAATATACGCCCATTTTGCAAGATAAACTCAGCAAAATTCCGGGATTGCTGGATATTAACAGCGATTTGCAAATTGATAATCCCCAGGTGAATGTGGAGATTAACCGCGATCGCGCCAATGCCCTTGGTTTAACTGCCCAGCAAATTGAAACCGCCTTGGGTGATGCCTATGGTACTTTGCAAGTTTCTACAATTTACGCCCCAGATAACGAGTATGAAGTTATCCTCGGACTTTTACCCCAGTACCAACAAGACCCGGATGCGTTGAATTTACTGGCGATTCATTCTCCTAATGGTCAACTTGTCCCCTTAAATGCAGTCGCTACCTTAACTAAAGGTGTGGGTTCATTAACTGTCAACCACCAGGGACAACTCCCAGGCACAACCATCTCCTTTAACCTCAAACTCGGTGTATCTCTAGGAGATGTGACAGAAAAAATCCAACAAGTTGCCCGTGATACCCTACCTGCAAGCATTAGCACCAGCTTTCAGGGTTCAGCCCAAGCTTTTCAATCTTCAATTGCTGGATTGGGGTTGCTGTTGCTAGTAGCAATTTTGGTAATTTACATTGTGCTGGGGATTCTCTATGAAGACTACATCCACCCCCTGACAATTTTATCCAGCTTACCTTCTGCTGGCTTTGGCGCACTACTGACATTGATGCTATTTCATATTGATCTCAACGTTTACGCCTTTATCGGCATCATCTTGCTAGTGGGGATTGTCAAGAAAAACGGCATTATGATGATTGACTTTGCAATGGAAACCCAACGCCACACAGATAAATCCCCCCGTGATGCTATTTACGAAGCCTGTTTAGTCCGCTTCCGCCCAATTATGATGACCACAATGGCAGCTTTAATGGGTACTTTACCAATTGCCCTTGGTTTAGGTGCTGGTGCAGAGTCACGCCGACCTTTGGGAATGGCTGTAGTGGGAGGTTTGCTATTTTCCCAATTGCTAACACTATATATTACTCCTGTTTTCTACACCTACATGGAAGCGCTACGCAGAAGGTTAGAAAACAGCAACCATGAGAATAATTTACAAACATTGTAAAGCTTCCTCGTTACTTGTTTTCTTATGTCTTGGAAAATAAAAACATGCTTTCTCTATTTAAAGCTTATCCACAATTAAAAGCCAAGCTTCCTTATGTATCTTTAGCAGAATTACCAACTCTGGTACATAGGCTTTATAACTTAGAAAAAAAGCTAAATACAGAACAACTGTATATTAAGCGAGATGATCTGAGCGGGTTAATTTATGGTGGTAACAAGATTCGTAAATTAGAATTTATCCTTGGAGATGTTTTAAAACGGAAATCACAGCGAGTCATAACATTTGGTTTTGCTGGTTCTAATCATGCCCTGGCGACAGCAATTTATGCTCATTCGCTTGGTATCAGCACTACTGCAATGCTCATGCCGCAAGTGAATGCTAAATATGTCCGTAGTAATCTGCTGACGAGTTATGATTATGGGGCAGATATTCATCAAAACCAGAGCAAATTTGCACTTTTTATTAATACAGCATACCAATTTATTCGCTACACATTAAAAGAAGCCCATCTACCTTACATTATTGCTCCTGGTGGGTCTTCACCATTGGGTGCGATCGCTTATGTGAATGCCGCATTTGAACTCAAAGAGCAAATTACCCAAGGACAGATACCTGAACCAGACTTTATTTATCTACCATTGGGAACTATGGGTACTGCTGTAGGACTTTTACTCGGCTTAAAAGCAGTTGGTCTCAAGTCGCAAGTCATCGGTGTGAGAGTCGTTGCAGCGCAGTTTGTCAATGCAGAAAAAATAGTCAGATTGTTTCATCAAACCAACTCACTTTTACATTCGTTAGACTCAACTTTCCCAGATTTAGAAATCACAGAAAATGATTTTTGTATTCGCCATGATTTTTTTGGTAAAGACTATGCTTATTTTACAGAGTCAGGCGTAAAAGCTATTGCTGAGATGCATGATTACGAGCATATTCCTTTAGATGGCACATACACTAGCAAAACATTCGCCGCTTTAATGCAAGATATTTACAAAGAAGATATCAAACACACAGTAATTCTTTTTTGGAACACCTATAACTCTAGAAAATTACCAACAGCTTTTAGTTATGAAGACTTTCATCGTCTTCCTCAATCTTTCCATCGTTATTTTGTTGAGAACGTTCAGCCTTTAGACCAAGAGAAATTATCTCCTAACCGCAATTTTTAAATTCTCAAAATCCAATGCCCAGTTTCACGCTTCAGTATTGGCATTTGGAGAGCGATCGCATGAATTTTCTCATCAATAAATGAATCTAAAAGTAGGAATATGCATCTTTACATCCTACAGCCAGGTAATTTTGAGCTACCTATCAGCAATATGCACACCTCAAATTCTCAACCCAACCCCTTACTCCCCAGTACTAGACGCTTGGAAGCTTTGAGCGACTGTGTTTACTCTATCGCCATGACTTTGCTAGTGTTAAATGTCAAATTACCTGATATTCCAGCCGCTAAAGTTGCTGATATTTTGCCAGCAGTAATACTGGGATTAAGCAGTCGTTTACATGATTATTTAGTAAGTTTTCTAGTGCTGGGTTCTCTGTGGCTAATTAGCCATCAACAATTCCATTACATTCGCAATGTTAACCGTACTTTGCTATGGATTAATTTAATAATTCTCATGTTTATTACTTTAATTCCCTTTTCTGCCTCTTTAGTAGCCGATTATGGCGAGCAGCAAATTTCTGTGCTGTTTTTTGATGGGCATCTTTTATTATTGAATTTATTATTTCTGTTAAATCGCTACTACGCTATTAATCGTAAGTTTATCGAACCGGGAATTAATCCCTTATGGCGCAAACGCATAGGCAATAAAGAAAGTTTGCTCAACTTTGCTTTAATTGCTTGGTCAATTCTTTGGTCATTTTTTAGTCCCAGATGGTCGCAGTTGCCTTTTTTACTTCTGCCTTTCACGCCAATTTTGGCAAAAAAGTTAGTGAAGATGTAAAAATTATGTATTAGTTGTCAAAATTAAGCCATGTTGCGCCTGTCAATCTGAAAAATTTCAGTTTCAAGGTGCAACATTGGCGGAAAATAACTCAATAATTGGGTAATTGGTGAGATAATTGTCCTTGCAATCACCATCATTGAACATCAAAGCCTCAACTTTCAACCTCTGAACTCGAAACTTGCACTTCAGAACACGAAATTCCGACCTCAGAACAGCAACATCCGAGCAAAAAGCTTGAAACTTCACCTTCTGAACTCGAAACTTCTTGTTTGGAACAGCAACGTTGAGCCTTTGAACTCGAAATTTCGACTGCAAAACCTGAAGCTTCCCCTTCTGAACTCAAATTTTGAACTTCAGATGTCAAAACACCGAGTACCTCAAAACAAGGTGAAGGTTAAAACAACAGCTTTAGTAACTGCCAGTTAAATCATCAAATATATCTGTACCAGCTGCGATCGCAGTATAATGTTTGGCTTGATTAATCTCAGCTTCGGCGCGATTACGCCAACTGAGAACAAAGTGATTATCTTCTTTGCCTGATAAATCTTTATCGGCGCTACGCAACAGTTTATAAATAGCCTCAAATTTATCGCGATGGTTTAATGAAGTATCTACTTGTGGATTGTTATCAAGATTTTTACCATCTAAAACTCCTGCAACATCAATATCTTTGATAGCATTATGAACTTTTTGCGCGGCAATTCTCGCTTCTTGTGTGACATTAAATTCATCAGGAGTTTGCAACAGTAATTCAGCTTTACGCAAATCACTACGCGCATGAAGATAAGCAGGATGATGACCAGGAGTATCGGCTAAAGCAATGCCATGACCTAAAGAAACTGTCAGTAATCCGGTTAACAGACCAAGTGCGCTAATTTTACGGGTAAGCATAATTTTGAATTGAGCTATAAATAGCTTGACGAGTTGACTTTCATTTCTAGTGTCGGGTAGAAAAAGTAAATTGGGGATGAAGATAGATAAGTTATTAAAAAGTTAAACGATAATTTATGGCGATTTAAAATTGATATGACATTAAACCCATAGTGAGGTTGGCTGTCTGCCCCACACCACAAGATTTATAAATGTTTGATAAATGCAAGTTTAGCTGCTTAAATTTCTACAGTTATAACTGTACCCTG
Source organism: Nostoc linckia FACHB-104 (assembly GCF_014696615.1). Taxonomy (GTDB): domain Bacteria; phylum Cyanobacteriota; class Cyanobacteriia; order Cyanobacteriales; family Nostocaceae; genus Aulosira; species Aulosira linckia_A. The sequence continues at coordinate 24,692 of NZ_JACJQJ010000030.1, forward strand.
GGGTTGATTAATCTCAATGTTAATAATGCCACCGTGCGCTTCAGCAACTATTTTGCAAAATGCTAAACTCAAACCAATTTGAGATAAACCACTGATTAAAGTTCCTGATTCATATTGAGTGAAAATAGATTGCTGTAAATCTTTACTGATTCCTGTACCTTCATCAGTAACGCGAATTATTACTTTTCTCACAGATGCCTCTGGATAATTAATTTCCAGGGTAATTGTGCTATTTGCAGGAGATGATTGAATTGCATTGGCAATTAGATTATCAAGCAAACGATGAAATAACTCCGGATCAATAGCTAACCAACTTCCTTGCTTTGGTAATTTACTGATAAATTGAATTTGTTTAGAATCTGCAATAGGCTGAAAATTTTCTACTACTATTTCTGCTAGTTCGTTAAAATCTACCTCTACGGTATTTAATACCAATCTGCCAGATTCCATCTTTGCTAGTCGCAGCAAACCGTTAATAATCCCATCAATTTCTAGTCCGGCTGCATGTACCATTTCTGCACGTTCTTTGTCTTTGGCTTCCAGGTTACTTTGCAGTAGTAAGTGACTCCCCAGTAACACGGTAGACATTGGCTGACGAATATCTTCCACCACAAGTTTAGATAAATCTCGCCGCAGATTAACACTAGCTTGCAATGCATCATATTGTTGCTTAATTCGCAGCATAGAACGCACGCGGGCGCGTAATTCCACACCGTTTATGGGCTTGCTGAGAAAATCATCAGCACCCGCTGTGAGCGATCGCGCTAGGTCTTCTTTAGAATCTAAAGCTGTCACAATAATGATGGGAATTGGTTTCCAGTTGGAATTGGCTTTAATGCGGCGACAAGTTTCAATTCCATCGATTTCTGGCATCATCACATCTAATAAGATGACATCAGGTAAACTCGATTCCAGACGACACAATATTTCCGTGCCACTATTGCAGTAGGTAAGATTGTATCCTTCCCGTCGCAATAGCAATTCAATGACTTCAAATCCATTTGGTTCGTCGTCTACTACCCACACAGACTGTTTGCGTTCCATAGAAGTTATGAATTAAGTACTTTACTTGTATCCAAGAGTGCGATCATCAATAATACAGGGAGAAAATTGGCGTAGCCCACCGGAGCGATCGCTCAATAAAATAATCGCTGTAATATTTGTACATGGCACAGGGGTGAAGTAACGCGAATGCCAGGAAACCTTTAAGATTGAAGACTAAGCTATATTATGTGACTAATTACAGCCCACTTGAGCAGATTTAGGCTATTAACCCGAAATTTTGAGCGCTGGGCGGGATAGGAAGCTAATCGAACTCCGCGAACGAGGCTTTTTGCTCCGTGAATGAGGCTTTTTGCTTCGTGAACGAGGCTTTTTGCTCCATTAATGAGGCTTTTTACTCCGTGAATGAGGCTTTTTACTCCGTGAATGAGGCTTTTTACTCCGTGAATGAGGCTTTTTACTCCGTGAACGAGGCTTTTTGCTTCGTGAATGAGGCTTTTTGCTCCGCGAACGAGGCTTTTTGCTTCGTGAATGAGGCTTTTTGCTCCATTAATGAGGCTTTTTACTCCGTGAATGAGGCTTTTTGCTCCATTAATGAGGCTAATAATACCAATTCACATAATGTTTCTAACAGATACCTTGGTAGCGGCTTAAAGCTGTAATCCCCTAAAGTCAATCGTCATTCTTCCTCCTCTGCTTACACAGCCATAGGATATTTTTTGATTTGGAAACCCTAAGTTCTCGCTAACTTATCTATCTTCACCCACAAGCCTTTGTGAAAACCCGAAACTTGTAACCAAGAGCAACGAAAAATATCAATTTACAAAGAGTTTTGGGTTATGAAGACAGTAAATCACGATTTTGAAGAAAATCCTCATCCATTAGCTGATATTGAAGCTAATTCACCAGCACCAGAAATTGAGCAACCAAAACAAAATAACTGGAAACAGCCCCTAGCTTGGCTCCTTTTAGCGGGTGCAGGTGCTACGATTATCAGCCTGCGCTTGTTACACCATCCCCAAACTGTACCACCAGCACTGCAACCTTCCCTAGAAACTACAGCCAATCAAACATCTGCTAACTTCGCACTCGATAAAAATCCTAACTTTATTACTGCAGTTGTGCATCAAGTGGGGCCTGCGGTAGTCCGAATTGATTCTACACGTACCATCAAGAATCCCAATGCTGGTATTTTTAACGATCCGCTAATTCAACAGTTTTTTGGTGATGAGTTACCAAAAGTACCATCCCGGGAAATTGAACGGGGTATTGGTTCTGGCTTCATTATTGATTCTCATGGCGAAATTCTCACGAATGCTCATGTCGTCAACGGTGCGGATACAGTAACAGTCACCCTCAAAGATGGACGGACTTTTAAAGGTAAAGTTATGGGTAGCGATCCGGTGACAGATGTTGCGGTGGTAAGAATTCCAGCGAATAACTTACCAACGGTGAGATTAGGCAATTCCGATCAATTGCAACCTGGTGCATGGGCGATCGCGATCGGTAATCCCCTTGGTTTAGATAATACAGTAACTCACGGCATTATTAGCGCCACAGGTCGCTCTAGTTCTCAAGTAGGAATGCCGAATGAACGTGTTAATTACATCCAAACCGATGCACCCATCAATCCTGGTAACTCTGGAGGCCCCTTACTGAATGCGTCTGGTGAAGTAATTGGGATTAACACAGCAATTATTCAAAATAGCCAAGGTTTAGGCTTTGCAATTCCCATTAATACTGCCAAGAAAATTGCCTCACAATTAATCGCTACAGGAAAGGTTAATCATCCTTACTTGGGGATTCAAATGCTCACATTAACACCAGAGGTAAAAGAGCAACTTAATAGCGATCCCAACTCTCCCATTACTGTTGAAGAATCTCAAGGTGTACTAATAATTAAAGTGGCGCGGAACTCCCCAGCTAATACAGGCGGACTGCGCGCAGGTGATGTGATTATTAAAGCCAATAATCAAGCCATTACTAATGCTGAAGAATTGCAACAATCTGTAGAAAATACTCCTGCTGGTAATAATTTACAACTGCAAGTTTTGCGGCATGGACAGACTTTAAATCTGAATATCCAAACAAAATTACTCCCTGCAAACGCGAAATAAACTCAACTTATTGTCATCAACTGTTTACTCCTCACTCAAACAGATAAGTAAATCATGAACATTTTTGAAAATATTTCTCTTACTTCTGTAATTTCCCCGCTAATTCTATTAGCCATCTTGCTAGGAATGAGATATATAGCAACTACCCGTGCGGTAGGTTATCAAAATGCTAGCAGAGAATTACTCTACGCTCTCCCGTGGTTTTTAGTTTATTTCATCCTGGGATTTTTTGTTTCGCGATTGATTAATTATGAATCATTGAGTTTTCTGATTGTTTACGCAGTTTTTTTAGCAATTTCCTTGATATATCTCCTCACATGGAATTGGCGTAAACAGCAAGCAGGTTATTTACTATTAGATTCTGGCTTCGTTTTAAGGAATAAGCGCTTAGTTTGGTTGAGTTTAATTACTATGGCGCTGGCAGCTTTTTACTCGACTCTATTTATTGATGCAGCTTTAAGCGGAGTCTCCCTTCATGACAATGTTCATAATAGTTATTTCACTGGTGCAATCATTCTCTGGACTAGCGTAATTTTATTAATTTCTCGCGGTTTTAGTAGGCTGGAGTTTAGAGAGAACGGAATATGCTATATGTTTTCACTCTTGAAATGGGAAAAACTTAGATCCTATAGATGGGAAAAATCGGGAAATAATGTACTGATAGTTGGTTTTGATCCCAGTTTCTTCCTTGTTAGATCCTATTGGCGGTTGGTGATTCCTGTAACTGATAAGGATGCTGTCAATGAAATCATAGCTTACCACCTAAATAAGCGAACACAAATATTATCTTCATCTGCTTCTATTCAGAAATAATTCTCTACAAATTCAATTTTTCTAATTTAAATGGCAGGTTGAATTTATGCCGCCTAACACGCAATTAAGTAATAAAGCTAAACCTTTCCGTTTGAATACAATGATATTAGCAATCATCAGCGCTGCTTTACTCTTAGGAATTGTCATCGGTGTAAGTTTAACCAGTCTTGCCAATTCTAATCCAGAAAATATCAATAGCAGTATCTATATTGATAGTGCCGCACCTGATGCTAATGTTTGCGTACAATATGGCGCAAGTGCGATTGTTACGGATACTCGCATTTATCTTACTCTCAACCCTTTTAAAGTTTATGTTACGCAACCGCGTATGCAACCTGGATGCGTTTTGCGTACTAGCGATTGGGCGATTTTACAGCAAAGAAATCTAGTAACATCCCAACAAATCAGTAATTGCAAAAGTAGTTTGAATACCTTTGCTTACACTGGCAAGCTAGAAAATTCGCCACAGGTTGCTTGTGTTTATCAAAATGACGCTGCTGGTAATTTATTTGCCTCTCACTCAGCAGTTGGTACAACACCACAATAATGAATTTCAGGCTTGGTAACTTATGTCAAACCTTAAGCAACAAAATCATAGTCCATCTCGTAAAGAAAATATTTGGCTTGAAGGAATAACAACTCTAGGTTTAAGTTTAGTTTTAGCTTTGGGTATTCGCACTTTTGTTGCCGAAGCGCGTTATGTTCCTTCTGGTTCAATGGAACCAACTATTCAGCCAAATGACCGCTTAATTATCGATAAGATTAGCTATGATTTTAGCAATCCAAATCGAGGAGATATAGTAGTATTTAATCCTACAAAAATACTGCGTTCAGAACATTATAACGAAGCGTTTATTAAGCGTGTAATTGGTTTACCTGGAGAAAAAGTAGAGGTGAAGAATGGACGAGTGTATATCAATGATTCACCTTTAAAAGAGAATTATATCGAAGCTACACCAAACTATCAATGGGGGCCTGTGATTGTCCCAGCTAACTCGTATCTCGTTTTAGGTGACAATCGCAATGATAGTTATGATAGCCATTATTGGGGTTTCGTTCCTCGTCATAACATCATTGGTAAAGCTGTTTTCCGTTTCTTCCCCTTCAATAGCATCGGTGAATTTAATAGACCGATTTACGTTTTAAGTTCTCAACATAGTTAAGGAATCGCAGAATATGATACTAACAATAATTGCGCTGTTTGAGTTTTTGTTTGTAACTTGCTTGCTATTGGGTAGTGGTTTATTTTTGAGCCTTATTAACGCAAAGATAAACTCATAATTAACGAAGATAATGCTGCCTGATTTTTAGTGCGATCGCAGTCTGTTGAACAATTAATTAATAAATTGAAATTACAAGGATTGAGCAACCATGAATACTGTAAATTTTGCTGACTACGAAACTGAGAAAATAAATAACCAAGTTCTAAATTACAACGATCACTTGCGTACTTATCTACAAGAAATTGGTCGTGTACCCTTATTAACTCACGAGCAAGAAATACTGTTTGCTAGACAAGTTCAAGAGATGATGAATGTTATAGCAGTTAAAGAAGAACTGACTTTGCAGCTAGAGCATGAGCCAACATTACAAGAATTAGCTGAACATTTGCAGTTAGATATTAAATTATTGCAACAAACAATTCACTGGGGTAAACAAGCCAAGCAGAAGATGATTGCAGCTAATCTGCGCTTAGTGGTTGCAATAGCGAAAAAATATCAGCATAGAAATATGGAGTTTTTAGATTTAATTCAAGAAGGTAATTTAGCTTTAGAACGAGGAATTGAGAAATTTGACCCCAATCGCGGTTATAAACTTTCTACCTACGCTTATTGGTGGATTCGGCAAGGAATTACGCGCGCGATCGCACAGCAAAGTCGTACTATTAGATTACCCATTCACATATTTGAAAAATTAAATAAAATTAAGCGCGTACAACGTGAGTTATCGCAACAATTAGGACGTACTCCTCATACAAATGAAATCGCCTTAGCTTTATCTTTAACACCTAGCCAAGTTAGAGAATATTTACAGTTTAACCGCAGACCCATGTCTCTAGAAAACAGAATTGGGCCAAATCAAGATTCAGAATTACAAGAGATTTTGGAAGATGCTGGACATTCTCCAGAAGACTATGTTGTGCAAGAATCTCTACAACATGACTTGCAAAAGATGTTAACAAAACTTTCTCCACAACAACGAGAAGTATTAACTCTGCGCTTTGGTTTAAAAGATGGACATGAACTATCTTTAGCAAAAATTGGTCAACGTCTAGGTGTAAGTCAAGAACGAGTAAGACAAATAGAGCAAAAAGCTCTCAAAATTCTCAGACAAAATAAGGAAGATATCAGTATTTATATCGCTAGTTAGTTGCAATATTTCTTGTTTAAAATCTCAAGGAGATGGCTGATTATGAATCATATTGTTCTGTGTCTCATTTTAGGATTAGTAGCAGGCATGATTAGCGGGATGACAGGTATCGGCGGCGGTATCATAATTTTGCCGGCTTTAATGTTTTTATTAGGTTTTTCTCAACATTTAGCACAAGGAACTACTCTAGCTGTGCTAGTGCCACCAGTAGATTTATTAGCAGCGTGGACTTACTATAAACAGGGTGATATAGATATTAAAGTAGCCACCATTTTATGTTTGGGTTTTATTTTAGGTAGCTGGTTAGGTGCGAAAATTGGCATAAGTTTACCTAATGAAATTTTAAACAAAGCTTTTGCGTTGTTATTACTGCTCAGTGCCATGAGGATAATATTCCTATCGCATCCAGAAGCACTGTAATAGCTAAATGTTTTAACTTGAAGATAACCTCAACATGAGATTCTATTTAATGAGTTCCTCACCATAAGCATCGTGGTAGTTAATAAAGCAACCGAAAACCTAATTGCTCTGAAAAATGTCAGAAAATCTTATCAGCAACCCAACGGACAGCAAATAGTCATTTTGGAAAAAATCAATCTTGAGTTGCGTCCAGGAGAAATAGTAGCTTTGCTAGGGCCTTCGGGTTCAGGAAAATCTACTTTAATGCGGATAGTTGCTGGGTTAATTGCTCCCAGTCAAGGTGAAGTTTTGTATCATAATCAGCCGCTAGTTGGTTTAAATCCTGGGGTAGCAATTGTATTTCAAAGCTTTGCTCTTTATCCTTGGTTAACTGTATTAGAGAATGTGGAACTAGGTTTAAAAGCTAAAGGAGAAGTGCCAGATTCTCGGCGAACCAAGGCGCTACAGATGATTGATATTATCGGCTTGGATGGATTTGAAAATGCCTATCCAAAAGAACTTTCTGGGGGAATGCGTCAGCGTGTGGGGTTTGCTAGGGCTTTGGCTGTAGAACCAGAACTGTTATGTATGGATGAGCCATTTTCAGCTTTGGATGTACTGACAGCAGAAAACTTGCGGTTTGAATTATTGGATTTGTGGTTAGAACGTCGCATACCGACCAAAGCCGTCCTGATTGTGACACATGGGATTGAGGAAGCGGTAATTTTGGCGGATCGGATTATTGTTTTGGGACGCAATCCTGGGAGAATCCGTGCTGATTTAGTTGTGAGTTTACCTCATTACCGCGATCGCAAACACCCAAGCTTTCAAGCCTTGGTAGATCAAGTGTATACAATCATCACTAACCCCGATCTAGATAAAATTGAAACACCTGCAACTCCCTCTGTAGAAGCTGCGACACAACAGCCAAAATACCAGTCTTTACCAGCAGTGCGAATTGGTTCGATTGCTGGGTTATTGGAATTATTAGAAGACCGTCAAGAAAAAGATTTATATCGACTTGCTCAAGAATTACAACTAGAGGTAGATGATATTTTACCAATTGTCGAAGCTGCAAAATTAATGGATTTTGTAGAACTGGCAGAAGGTGATATTAGTCTGACAGCAATCGCTCAAGAATTTATTAATGGCGGTATTGATGAACGCAAACAAATTGTGCGATCGCAACTTTTAACTCATATTCGCTTAGTACAACAAATTTATCGTCTATTAGAAGCGAAAAATAATCAACGCATTCCCGAAGAATTAATTTTAGATATCCTAGAAACTCACTTTAGCCCAGAAGAAGCACAGCATCAATTAAAAACTGCTGTTGATTGGGGTCGTTATGCCGAAATCTACGGCTACGATGAGCCATCTGGACAAATATTTCTAGAGCAGGTTGCTGTTAGTCAATAGTCAATGGTCATTTGTCATTTGTTTTTCTGCTACCCTACCTCCAGTTGCTCCGGCGCTACTTTTCATCCCTGCATTTCCCACTGGGAAATTTTATGACCAATTATTCCTTGATGTACAAGCCCCTAAATTTATGGGGAGTCTAATTTTGAATTTTGAATTTTGAATTCGGAGCAAAGCGACATGACTCGACCTCTCACTCCTGCTAACAAAACTCCGGGACGTAACAATTGGACTTGGCAAGATGGATTGCTGATTCTAGCGATTATTTCCTTGATAGTGCTAATTATCAGAACTGGCGCTCAATTTAGCGGTGCTTTTCAACCTGAGCTGACAATTTCTACAAATATTAATGCTTTACCTGAATATACAAGCCAAACTTTAATTCGGATGGGGCTAGCTTACTTTTTATCCCTAATTTTTACCCTCATCTATGCCTATACTGCTTATCGCTCCCGAATGGCTGAACGGATTTTAATTCCCATGTTAGATATTCTGCAATCAATTCCAGTATTATCTTTTTTACCGGGTGTAGTATTGGCTTTAATTGCTTTATTTCCAGGGCAAAGAATTGGTGTAGAACTAGCAGCAATTTTACTAATTTTTACGGGAATGACTTGGAATATGACTTTTAGTTTTTACCAGTCTCTTCAAAGTATTCCGCGAGAATTATTAGAAGCCGCAGAGGTATATCGGCTTAATATTTGGCAACGTTTTTGGAAATTAGAGTTACCATCTGGTGTGATTGGTTTAGTTTGGAATAGTGTGATGTCGGTGGCTGGAGGGTGGTTTTTTTTAATTGCAATTGAGTCATTTACTTTAGGTAATAAAGATTTTCGTTTACCTGGCTTAGGCTCTTTTTTAGGTACAGCCGCCAACAAGGGAGATTTTATTGCTATATTGTGGGGCTTGGTAGTGCTAATTGGGGTGATTGTCGCCACTGATTTTTTTGTCTGGCGACCTTTGATTGCTTGGGCAGAAAAATTTAAGTTAGAGATGGTGGAGACAGAAAATGCACCCCAATCGTGGGTATTAGATATGATCAGGCGATCGCCTACTTTACGCGCAATTAGCGAAAAGGTTGTTCAGCCATTACAATCAGCCATAGACGACAGTTTAATTCGCTCATTTCCTGTACGTCCTGTACCTGTCAATGCTAAAGGTCGTCTAAATCTACCAAATTTTTTCAATTGGATATTTGTAAGTGGTTTTACCTTAATTGTTCTGTGGGGTACTTGGGAAGCTGTACTACTATTACGGACTTTAGGTTGGGGTGATTGGCTACAGGTAATTAAAGGTGCAGCCTTGACAGCCTTGCGGGTAATCGTTGCTTTAATCTTATCCCTATTGTGGACTGTACCTGTGGGAGTCGCCATTGGTCGCAATCGGCGGTTAGCGCAAGTATTACAACCATTAGTACAAATCGCCGCCTCTGTCCCGGCTACAGCTTTATTTCCCGTACTGCTATTGGGTTTAACCCGTATTGCTGGCGGTTTGCAGATTGGTGCGATCGCGCTGATGATGTTAGGAACAATGTGGTATATCCTATTTAATGTCATTGCTGGGGCGCAGTCTATTCCCTCAGACCTGATTGAAGCCGCTTGGGTATATAAACTTTCCCCTCTACAACGCTGGCAAACCTTAATTTTACCTGCCATTTTTCCCTATTTAATTACAGGCATTATTACTGCCGTTGGTGGTGCTTGGAATGCCAGTATTGTGAGCGAATATGTCACATTTCAAGGGCGAGTAATTAGTACTGATGGATTAGGTGCAACAATTTCTCATGCAACAGCTACAGGCAATTTTTCTCTGCTGTTAGCTTCAACTATCATAATGTCCCTGTTAGTAGTATTAACCAATCGTTTGATTTGGCGACCTCTCTACAATCTTGCTCAAGAAAAATATCAATTATTGGTATAAGTAGGCGGTGTAATTAAAGATAGCCGGCTAGGGCTGTCATTTGTCAATATAAATAATTTTTAGTCTATTGATCGTCAATATTTTGATTTAGTTCCCAGAACTTACAATTTTTGTTTATAAGTTAATAAGTAATTGGGAAAAGTAGAAAAATTGATAATAAAAAGCGATTCTGATCAATAGGGAAGGTGATATTACTTGAATATTCTAGTATTTACTTTATTGGTTTGGCTTGGTTCTACCACTGCCGGGTTTTTAGGAGCATTGACAGGCTTAGGGGGTGGAGTAGTATTAGTTCCCTTATTAACTTTGATTTTTCACGTTAATATTCATTATGCAATTGGTGCTTCTTTAGTATCTGTAATTGCCACATCTTCCGGCGCTGCTTCTGCTTATGTGAAAGAAGGTTATACAAATCTTCGGCTGGGGATGTTTTTGGAAGTTGCAACTACGTTTGGTGCGATCGCAGGAGCAATTATTGCCGCCTATACTCCTACTAGAATACTAGCTGTGGTATTTGGCGTTATCTTACTTTACAGCGCCTACCTCTCACGTCTACCCCACCCAGAACATCAAGAAAATCAACCTCCTGACCCCTTAGCAACTCGTTTGCGGTTAAATAGCACTTACCCAACACCCGAAGGTGAACAAGCTTATAACGTCCGTGCTGTCAGAAACGGTTTTAGTCTGATGTTTGGTGCAGGTATCCTTTCTGGTTTATTGGGTATTGGTTCCGGCGCACTGAAAGTATTAGCAATGGATCAATTTATGGGGATTCCATTTAAGGTTTCTACCACCACCAGCAATTTTATGATTGGGGTGACAGCCGCCGCTAGTGCCGGAGTTTATTTAAAACGAGGTTATATCGATCCAGGTTTAGCAATGCCTGTCATGTTGGGTGTACTTTTAGGCGCATTATTAGGAGCAAAAGTATTAGTCAGAGTGAAAGTAGGAATTTTAAGAATTATTTTTAGTATCGTGATTTCGCTTTTAGGAATTCAAATGATTTATGACGGTATAACTGGGGGATTTTAATATGCCAGCCCATAGACTAAACTTTAGCGAAAGGCAATTTGAAATATTAGTTGGCAACCTTTTAAGATATGGCGTAATTATTGCTACTGCTATAGTTTTTATTGGTGGAGTTTTGTACTTGATTCGTCATGGTCATGAGGCTCCTAATTATCAAATTTTTCACGGTGAACCTCCTGCTTTTCGCAGCCCTGGAGCAGTCGCGGAGGCGGCTTTTCTCGGTCGTCGTCGCGGCATCATTCAACTAGGATTACTATTATTAATCCTTACTCCGGTTGCGAGAGTCGGCTTTTCATTATTAGCTTTTATGCGACAGCGAGATACCACCTATATTATTGTGACGGTAATTGTCTTGATAGGCTTGCTAATTAGCCTGAGTGGGAATTAAGGAACTTAGATTAGGCAAGGAGCAGGGGGAGAAATAAAAAATTATGGCGTTGCATAAATGCGGGATGATTTATCGGGCTACCCTAACACGCACAGACGCACAAAGAATAAGGAGTTTTAAATTTCAATACGTTAAATTTCATCCCATAATTCAGCAATACCAAAATTAGATTATCTGAATCTGTAATGAAATACTATAGGGGCGTACAGCTGTACGCCCTGACCATACACTCCTACAACAACACTAGAAGTGATATATTGCAGTTGACCCGACCGAATATCAGCAATGGATTTGCCCACAGGACAACGAAGTCGAGGTGTAGTCCTGAGTCCCACAGGACAAGCAAAACTGCAAAATCGGATACTTCAGCTAGAAATTGAGCGCTATGCCGTTCAAGAATTGGTACGGCGTTCTCAATTAGTTGAAGGACAAGGTTTACACCCAGCCACAATTCGCAAAATTCTACGATGTCAGGGCGTTGATAAAGATTCCATCGCTCTGGTGTTTAAAGCTGTAAATTTACAACTAGAGCTGGAAGACTACACAGGTGCAAGGCGAGTTCTAGAAATCAGCCCAACGGTGCAAGAAAGCAGAGGCGCAAGCGAAACACTTCCCTCTCCATCTTCTAACTCAGAACTGTACTTTGATTGGGGTGAAGCTGTTGATGTAACTTTGTTCTGTGGACGTTCGGCAGAAGTGGCGACGTTACAGCAATGGGTACTGAATGATAAGTGTCGGTTAGTGGCGCTTTTAGGTAGCGGTGGGATTGGTAAAACCACATTGGTAACTAAGCTGGCGGAGGAAATTCAAGACCAGTTTGAGTTTTTGGTGTGGCGAAGTTTACGGAATGCGCCTCCTTTACCAGAGTTGCTAGATGATTTACTCAAATTTTTATCTTCACAGCAGGCGGCTGAATTACCAGGAACAACAGCAGGTAAGCTTTCTAAGTTAATAGAATATCTCCGTCAGTATCGCTGTTTGTTGGTTTTAGATAATCTGGAAACTTTGATGCAAGATGGTACTTATGCAGGGAGTTTTCAGCCAGAGTATGAAGGGTATGGCGAATTATTGCGGCGTGTAGGCGAAGTTTCCCACCGTAGTTGTTTGCTGGTTACTAGTCGCGAAAAGCCTGATGAAATTGCGGCCTTAGCTGGAGAAATTTTACCTGTGCGATCGCTCCAATTAACAGGGCTAAATACAGAAGCTCAGGAAATTCTCACAATTAAGGGCTTGTCTGTCTCTGAACAAGAAAGTCGGCAATTAATAGATTTATACAGTGGAAATCCCCTAGCCTTAAAAATCGTCGCTACTGCAATTAAAGATTTGTTTGCTGGTGATGTTACAGCATTTCTTGCAGCTGGTATTTCTAGTTTTAATAGCATTCGCGCCTTATTAAATCAGCAGTTTGCACGCCTAACTGAAATTGAAAAAAGTGTCATGTACTGGCTAGCAATTAACCGCGAAGGCGCATTGCTGTATGAACTGGAAGATGATATTTATCCGAAGCTACTCAAACACCAACTTTTAGAAGCGGTGGAATCCATACTCCGGCGTTCCTTGATGGAACAAAGCCCGAGCGGGTTTACGCAACAACCTGTGATTATGGAGTATGTAACAGAGAAGTTTGTGGAACAGGTGTCTGCGGAAATTATTACCGGGGCGCACAGCCGTGCTACTTTTCTCATAACCCACGCCTTTCTCAAGGCGACGGCGAAAGATTACATTCGAGATTCACAAATTAGATTAATTGTCAAGCTAGTAATCGCAGAATTGTTGCGGCAATTGGGCAGCAAAAAAGCGATCGCACAACAATTAATGCATATTTTGAATACCCAGCGCGAGCAAGCATCCCTAGAATCTGGCTATTTAGCTGGAAATATCCTCAATTTGTTGCATCATTTAGGTGCTGATTTAACTGATTACGATTTTTCCCATTTACCGATTTGGCAAGCTGACCTGAGAGGCGTAACACTACACCGCGTCAATTTTGCTCATGCAAACTTCTCGAAATCAGTGTTTACGCAAATTTTTGGCAGCGTTTTATCAGCAGCATTTAGCCCAGATGGGGAAATTTTAGCGACGGGTGATGATAATGGTGAGGTGCATCTGTGGCGGATTGCTAATGCTCAATTGCACTTGAGTTTGAAAGGTCATACGCTGCCTGTAAAATCTTTGTGTTTCAGTGATGATGGTCAAACTTTAATTACTCATAGTCAAGACCAGACAATTAAGTTTTGGGATGTGAAGACTGGTCAAGCTGTGAGAACTTTACAACGGTATACTAGCCAAGTTTTGGTGATCGCTTGTACTGCCATAGGTAATATTCTTGTCAGTCGGGGTAGAAATCAAAGCATTAGTTTGTGGGATATGACCACAGGGAAATCTTTAGTAACCCTACAAGAGGAAAGCAATCAAATTCCAGTTGTTGCACTGAGTGCTGATGGCGAACTCTTGGCAACCACGGGTATAGATGAACCCATCAGATTGTGGGATACACAAACCGGAAAATGTCTACAAACTTTATATGGACATCGCCAAGCTATCCAGTGTCTTGCGTTTAGCCCAGGTAATATCTTAGCCAGTGGTAGTGATGACTGTACAGTGAAACTTTGGGACATCAAAACAGCGCAGTGCATTAATACATTACAAGGACACAACCGCCCAGTTTTATCGCTGAGTTTTAGTACAGATGGATTAATGATTGCTAGCAGTAGCGCCGATCAAACTATCAGGTTATGGGATGTTAATACAGGGCAATGTTTGAGAGTTTTATCAGGTCATGAAAATTGGGTGCGGACAGTAGTATTTAATGCTGATAGTGCAGTGCTTGCCAGTGGTGGAGATGACCAGTTAATCCGGCTATGGGATACAGCTACTGGGCAATGTATAAGGACATTACAGGGCTATACCAATCAGATAGCAGCTGTTACTTTTAGCAGGAATCCGCAAATTCTGGCCAGTGGTAGCCATGACCAGTTAATTCGGCTTTGGGATATTGAAACTGGGGAATGTATTAAAACATTAGCTGGGCATACAAATCATATTTTAGCGATCGCATTTCATCCCCTGCCCCCCTTTTTAAGGGGGGTTGGGGGGATCTTAGCCAGTAGTAGTGCTGACCACACCATCAAACTTTGGGATATCGAAACTGGGCAATGTAGTAAAACATTAACAGAACACCAAGAAACAATCTGTTCAGTGGCTTTTAGCCCCAGTGGGCAGTTATTGGCTAGCGGTGGCGCAGATCAAACCGCGAGAATTTGGGATAGTGAAACAGGAGAATGTATCGATGTTCTCCAAGGACACAGTAATGCAGTTTTAGCTGTAGCTTTCAGTCCTGTTGAGCAAATTCTCGCTACTGCTAGTACCGATCAAACCATCAGAATTTGGGATTTGAGAACTGGGGAATGTCTGCAAATTCTTCAAGGACACAGTAATGCAGTTTTAGCTGTGGCTTTCAGTCCCGTTGAGCAAATTCTCGCCACTGCTAGTGCCGATCAAACCATCAGAATTTGGGATTTAAAAACAGGAAAATGTTTAAAAACTCTGCAAGAACATACTAATCAAGTTTTATCGCTAAGTTTCACCCCAGATGGGCAAATTCTTGCTAGTAGCAGTGCCGATCAAACCATCAAACTTTGGGCTGTGAATACAGGTAAATGTCTTAAGACATGGCGCGGGCATACCAGCCAAGTGTTATCTGTAGCTTTTAGCCCAAATGGGCAAACCTTAGCAAGTAGCAGTGCGGATGAAACTTTGCGGCTGTGGAGTGTGAATACTGGTGATTGTCTACAAATTTTGCGAGCAAATAGACCATACGAAAGTCTAAATATTACGGGAATAGCTGGCTTAACAGAGGCAGAACGAGCGACAATCAAAGCACTAGGAGGAATTGAAAACGGGAGTTAAGTCAGCTGATGAGCCAAAATTCCTGGAAGGGTAGACTTTCAAGCCTGGTAAAAAGCGTACCCCTCAGTCGAGTTCTTGTGGTGCCCTTTGTTTTACAAATCTCCTTGGCGGTAGGATTGACAGGGTATTTATCTTTCCGTAATGGGCAAAGGGCTGTCAATGAGGTAGCTAGCGAGTTACGCCAGGGAATCGCTAACCGAGTAAAACAAGACTTGCAAAATTTTTTAGCTACTCCCCATCAAGTACTGGATGCTAACCAAAATGCCTTGCACTTTGGGCTATTAAATATGCAAGATATCAGTGCTTGGGAACCATATTTAATGCAGCAATTGGAAATTTTTCCGCCTGCTGTCGCCGTTGCTATTAGTAATGAACAGCGAGAACATTTATCGGTAGAAAAGCTAAATAATCATGAATTTTTAGTCAAAAAGTCAGGAAAATTAAGCAATTACAACCTATATTTTTACAAAATTAATAGTAAAGGTCAGCGCACTCAATTACCAGAAGTAGTGAAAAATTTCGATCCGCGATCGCATCCTTTTTATCAAACAGCAGTTAAGCAAGGCAAATTCAGCTTTAGTAACATCTACGCCCCGATCACAGAAAAAACACTACGCATCAGTGCATCTGTACCCATCTACAATTCCCAAGGTAAATTACTGGGCGTTAACAGTACGCTGACGCAAATATCCCAACTTGGTAAGCACTTACAAAACATCAAGGTAGGTAAATCGGGACAGATTTTTATTTTGGAGCGATCGGGACTTTTAGTAGCAGCTTCCACAGGGGAACAACCCTTTATACTCAAAGGTGGTCGAACCGTAAGACTAGCCGCATCCCAAAGTAGTAATTCCTTAACTCAAGCTACATCAAAATATTTAGCCAGTAAATTTGGCAACCTGAATCAAATCAATAGTTTACAGGAATTAGAATTTTCTTTCGCAGGTAAACGGCAGTTTCTCGAAATCGAGCCGTTTCACAGTCAAGCCAATATCGACTGGTTAATTGCGGTGGTTGTCCCCGAAGCCGACTTTATGGGGCAAATCAATCGCCACACCCAAATTACTATTCTGCTATGCTTCGGAGCTTTCACATTAGCTACAGCACTAGGAATTCTCACAACTCGCTGGATTGCTCAACCTGTGCTGCGCTTGAGTCGTGCGGCTCAAGCTTTAGCTGACACAGCCAGCAACGCCGATTTTCCTCATGAGGAAGAATCAACAGTGATCGTCGAAGGAATTACAGAATTAGAAATTTTGGCTCATTCTTTTAACCAGATGTCTCAGCAGTTACGAGCATCTTTTGAGGAATTAGAATTGCGAGTTGAACAGCGAACTCAAGAATTACAGCAGGAAATTCAAGAACGTATCCAAAATGAGCAGCAATTGCGCCAACATAGTCGCGCCTTGGCAGAATTGGCAAATCATAGGGCAATTTCGTCAGGAGATTTGACAACTGCATTTCAACTGATCACAGAGAAAGCCGCCCAAGCTTTAGAAGTAGAGCGAGTTAGCATTTGGCTTTATAGTAGCGATCACACTAAATTACAATGTCTCGATCTCTACGAAAATAGTAAAAATAGACATTCCGCAGGTTTAGAACGCAACCGAGCAAATTATCCTGTATATTTCCAAGCACTCGCCAGCGCCAGAACTTTAACTGTTCATGACACTCGCAACGATCCACGAGTCCAAGAATTTTGGCAGGAATTCCTAGAACCAGAAAACATTGTTTCTTTGATGGATGCGCCGATTTGGGTTGGCGGTGAAGTCGTGGGAATGGTGTTTCACGAACAAGTTGGGATTCAACGCCAATGGAAACTCAGCGAACAAAACTTTGCTGGGTCGATTACAGACTTTGTCGCCTTAACCTTGGAAGTATGCGATCGCCAACGTGCTGAAGTGGCTTTACGCCAAGCCAAAGAAGCTGCGGAAGTTGCTAACCTTGCCAAAAGTACTTTCTTGGCGAATATGAGCCACGAATTGCGGACTCCCCTCAACGCTATTTTAGGGATTACAGAAGCCCTGCAAGATGAGGTATGCGGGCCGCTAACAGCAGAACAGATAAAGTCATTAAATACACTAGAACGTAGCGGTAAACACTTATTAGAACTGATTAACGATATCCTCGACCTGGCCAAAATTGAATCAGGGAAGATGGAACTAGAATTATCTTCTAGCTCTGTGCGTGGATTGTGTGAATATAGTCTTACCTTTGTCAAACAACAAGCATTCAAGAAAAATATCAAGTTGAATGCGCGAATAACGGAAAATATTGGCAAAATACTTGTTGATGAACGTCGATTCCGGCAATTACTGATTAATTTGCTCAGTAACGCCGTGAAATTTACTCCCGATGGTGGCGAAGTTTACTTAGAAGTACAAACCCAAACAGATGCAACCAACAATCAAATTCAGACAATTCAATTTCACGTTGTAGATACTGGAATTGGAATTTCACCAGAAAATCTTGCCAATTTATTTCAACCCTTTGTCCAAGTAGAAAGTTCTTATACTCGGCGTTATGCTGGTACTGGCTTAGGTTTATCTCTAGTAAGGCGGATTGCAGAACTACATGGTGGCAGTATAGCTGTTGAGAGCGAAGTTGGTAAAGGTAGCCGTTTTACAATTACACTTCCGTGGAAAGAGAGCGAGAACGAAAAAACCGCAGAAGTTGAGATAAAGACAGAAGCACCTACAGAGACAAGAAATAACCCCGCATCTTCTCAACCCTTAATTCTCCTCGCTGAAGACAACGAAGCTAATGTGTTAACTATTACTCAATATTTACGGGCTTACGGCTACCGGATTGTACTAGCTAATAATGGTGTAGAAGCAGTTGCGATCGCCAAAGCACAACGACCAAATTTAATTTTGATGGATGTACAAATGCCAGAAATGGATGGCTTAGAAGCAACTCGCCAAATTCGCGCCGATATTAATATTGCTCAAATCCCGATTATTGCTTTGACTTCCTTTGCCATGCGATCGGATAGAGAACAAATCTTAGCTGTTGGTGTAGATAGCTACATGGCAAAACCTGTAAGTTTGAAGGAGCTAGTTGCAGAAATTGCGAAATATCTCGCAGAAAAACCGGGATGATGGCGAAAACGCTCTGTATCCCTGTTCCAAGTCTGGCGTGTGATTTGCCAAATGTGGAAATTAACTTGCATTGAGAAGGAATGAAATTCTGACGCGATCGCTATACGCTAAGGTTATCCCTAGTTAATCAAGCAGCCTTGTCAAGGGGGTGATAAGTTATGAGCCTAACTGCAATTGATACCGACAAACAACTCTTTTTGGTCATTGACGATCATGAGGCAATTCTTGAAGGTACAGTCCCAGCTTTAAAGCGTACTTACCCAACGGCTGAAATTCTGACGGCGCAGGATGTACAAACTGCCAGGACGCAAATAGAATCTTATCATCCGACACTGGTTGTCATTGACTTAAGCTTACCAGATAAGCCTTATGCCCCTGCTAGCCCGGAAATAGGGATGTATTTTCTCAAGGCTTTAATTGAAAGTAAGTTAGCTCCAAATATTCTGGTACTGAGCACTAATATTAAGCCATTAGTCCAGCTCAAACCGATGATTAATGCTTACGAAGGTGGCTTCGCTGCAATGGACAAATCGTTACCTATTAAGGAAATGGTACGCTTGGTTGATTTTGCATTGCGGGGTTCTATCTATTTACCACCTCAATTGCGTTCCCGTGCAGAATTTGACCGCAAATGGTTAGAAGTTTTGATGTTAAAGTTTCAGGAAGGGCTAACTGATAAAGCGATCGCCGAACGAATGCAAGTCAGCGATCGCACTATCCGCAATTATTGGATTAGACTTCAAGATGCTTTAGGTGTCTGTGATGAACCCGATAAAGAACTCCGAATTCAAATAGAAATTGCTGCCAGAAAACTAGGATTAATTAATTAGCTAACTAAGTCTCTAGAAATCAACCAAACTATATTACTAAACTTAAATAGGCTTGAAATCTTTACCAATGACAAATGACAAATGACAAACCTAGCCAGTTATCTTTAATTTTGCCGACCTCCTAATGTGGAACACAATCAAGCAGCAAGCGAAAATTTGGCGTACAGCTGCGCTACCTGGGTTGGTAGTGATTGGCTGTGTGGCGATCGCGCGGCTGACGGGTTCCCTGCAACTTTTAGAATGGATAGCCTTTGATAACTTTTTACGCCTACGTCCAGAGGAAGCAGTAGATCCAGAGATTGTAATTATTGGCATTAACGAAAATGATATTAAATTAGTTGGGCAGTACCCGATCCCTGATCGCAATCTGGCTCAAATGTTAAGTATTATTCAAAGTTACCAACCAAGAGCTATTGGTTTAGATATTTTTCGGGATCTGTCTGTTGGTTCAGATAGAGATGAATTCAGCAGAATTTTGCGAACTAGTTCTAATTTAGTAGGTATTGAAACTTCTAATACCCAATCTATTCTAAGTGTAAAACCACCCCCAGAATTACCCACGAATCGTGTTGCTATTGCTAATGCTATCCTCGATCCTGATGGGAAATTACGGCGCTGTTTGTTAGCAACAAGAGTTGATTCTGGCGAAATTAAATATTCTTTATCCTTGCTTTTAGCCAAAATATACTTGCGATCGCAGGGGATTTCCCTCAAGCATGGTAATCGTGCTGACTATCCGATTTGGTTTGGTAACACTAAATTACCCCGCTTTACTACGAATACTGGTAGCTACATCGGCGCTAAAGCAGGTGGTAATCAAATATTAATTAATTTTCGCAGTCACCCTCATCCCTTCCCCATTGTCTCGTTCACAGATGTTGTCACAGGTAAAGTTAAACCAGAATTGATGCGCGATCGCATTGTGATTATTGGCATGACTGCCGCCAGCGTCAATGATACATTTATGACATCGGCAACGAAAAATACTATCCTAACAGATGGCTTAGGTGATACAGAGCAGTATCAATTAATTTATGGGGTAGAGTATCAAGCACACGCTACCAGTCAAATTATCAACGCCGTACTTCACCACAGACCACTATTGCACACATGGCTAGAGGGTTGGGAATATTTCTGGATTTTACTATGGGGATTGCTAGGGATCGCCTTGGGTTTAATACTCCAATCTCCTTGGAAAACGCTTTTTAGTCTAGCTTTGTGCAGTATTTGTCTGATGGCAATCTGTTATGGTCTAATAATTTTTAGTTGGTGGGTGCCTATGGTGCCAGCACTATTGGCATTATGTGCAGCCGGATTAACCACCTCATTTTTTGACCGAGATTCGAGAATTTTGCTCGAACAGCGCAGTTTGACACTCAAGCGCACTTACGATGCTGTTCACAATGGCCCGTTACAAACAATCGCCGCCATGCTAAGAAGTCTGGATGAAGATGTTTCACCCAGTAAATTGCGATCGCAACTACAAGTACTCAATCAGGAATTGCGATCGGTTTATGAGTCGATGAATCAAGAACTTGTCACAGGTGAAAATCGCTATGTGCATACTCCCATTGTGGAATTGCTGTATGAGGTTTATGAGAATACTTTAATGCGAGATTTACCAGGATTTGACTCTATCAAAACTTACATCCCCCCTGACTTTACGCCACTAAAAGATTGCAATTTCACTGCCGATCAAAAACAAGGTTTATGCAGATTTCTAGAAGAAGCGCTGTGTAATGTAGGTAAACACGCTATTGGTGCTACTCGTTTGGATGTAGTTTGTACACGCCAAAAAAACTTGTGTAATCTGCAAATTATTGATAACGGCGTTGGTAATCTCTTATTTAAACGTCATCAACATGGACGAGGCACAGATCAGGCCAGAGATTTAGCGAGATCCTTAGGCGGCAGATTTCAGCGCCGAACTCACAATCTAGCGGCGCAATACTCGATAGTAGATACTACGCCAACCCAACCCCAAGGAGTCATTTGTGAACTCACATGGCGAGAAATCAAACCTTGGTGGCAATTTCTTGTCCGCAAAAATCCTTTAGCTAAACATAAAATTACCCCTTAACAGCCATGATTCAGCAAATTGTGCAAATTTTACCCAAACTAATTGCTAACAAATTGATCGCGGCTATTTTATTAGGAATTTCGCTGCTACCCATAGCAGTCATAGCAGATGATAAAGCGCCGCCCGACGACAAAGCGCCCCCTACAGGAAGATCCTCTGGAGGTAGGGGATGCGGGACAACAACACAACCAGCACAGTCAAATGTGCCAGCACTGATTTTACTTGCACCCTCAAGCTACTCTGGAAAAACAATTTCTACTCGTCCCACATTTGCCTGGTTTGTGCGTGATACGGCTGCTGTAGCAATGGAATTTCGGCTATATGAGCAGGAAAATAATCGCTATAAACTAGTTAAAGAAATCAAAGACGACAACTTTAAAACTCTTCCAGGGATTATGCTGCTTTCGCCTTCTAACTCCACCCCAGAATTGACGGTTGGCAAGCGCTATCGTTGGCAAGTTGAACTAGTTTGCGATCCTAGCCGTCCTTCAGGTAATCTGTTTGCAGAGTCGGAAATTGAAGTTGTACCGATCCCAGCAAATTTAAAAAAACAAGTAGAAAGTACAAGCGATCGCCTGAGTCAGGCTAAGTTATACGCACAGGCAAATCTTTGGTATGACGCTTTCGGTACAGCTTTCGCCTCTCCTAGTAATGAAATTGGGTTGAAAGACTTACGAGTGTCTTTACTCGATCAAGTTGCTACAGATGATGCTGAGAAAGGTGTGTTACGAGGTAGTGAAATTCATTCTTTGCAACGCTAGATTAATGCGAGTTGGAGGGGCCAATTTCTGAATTTTAGATTTTGGATTGGGGATTGGGGAATTCAAGGAGCAACAGATGTGCGCCTTTACAACCAATTTCCTACAAGAATCATTGCTGCCCAATAACCAGGATGATTGCGATCGCCTGGATTTTGTTGCAGCCATTTTTTTTGTGCCGATTGCAGTGCTTTGGCTCTGCTCATTCCCTGCTGGAGATTTTGATAAAATTGGGTAATTAGCTGGGCTGTAGACTCATCATCCACTTGCCACAGAGAAGCGACAACGCTACGTGCGCCAGCTTGCAGAGAAATTCCCGCAATACCCAAAGCATCGCGATCGCTTCCGGCTGCTGTTTCGCAAGCTGTAAGTGTGAGTAACTCTAGCGCTTTACCTTGATGAACTTCCCGAATCATCTGATAAAGCTGATTCATCGTCAACTTTTCGTTATACCTATAAGTTTGCATTTTCGAGTTCTCACTTAACTCTCCTTGTTCCCCGATTTGCTTGCCAGTTACTAAATAGGTATCCTGGGAATCAATGCCAAATTTTCCGTGAGTTGCTAAATGAATAATCGGAAATGCATTTTGTGTAAGTTCTGCTTTTAGGCGTTCTGAGCTAAAAGCATCATCAATTAATCCTTGACTCCCTGGAAAAATAGTTGTGATTTTCTCAATTTCTGTTTTGACATAGTTTAATGGTTCAAAAAATATTGGCCCCTCAACAACGGAAGGCTTGGTTAAACCAAAACCCAAAACGCGCAGAGATTTTCTATTAAGTTGAGCCGGATCAACTAAGTTGAGACTAAGTGTACTAGCAATAGCATACTGCTCAATTAAAAATTGCTTACCATCATAAAGCGCCGCCATTGGAATAGTCCGGAAAATTCCATCTTGAATGAAGACTAAAGTATCAATCTGTGAATCTTGCAACTGTTTGGCAAAGGGACTGATTAGCCAGTCATAAACTTCCTGAGCTTTTTCTTGATAGCTATTTGCTAAATCTGAGCGCTTTTCTAGTTTGAGACGTAGCTCATTTATAGTTGTAATTACATCCTGGGTTTTGGTATTTACCCAATAAATTTGTGATTGAAATTTTCTATTTTTATTGAGCAAACTGAGGATAACAGCAACTCGATTCTGCAGAATCATAGTACTGATAACAGCAGTTTTTCCATTGATTATTGTTACTGGTTTAGCTATGAATTGTAAAGCACAATCATCACCTAGATAATTTTCTAACTCTGCTAAACGCAAACTATCAAGAGTTTCTAGAGCAAGCTCTATCGATTTTGGATGATTTTTATCTTTTGATTCTTGTGCTTGCTCAAGATACAATTGAGTTAATTCACGATAGACAGGTTCAACTGTGTCACGAAAATCTAATTGGAAATCGCGCTTGGCGCTGGCTAAATCTCCGCGAATTTCTTTTAAAATTTTCACTGCACTTTCATAGGATGCGATCGCCTCAGTAGTTTTGTTCTGCGCCTGTAAAATCCGCCCAGCTTGCCAATCCCACAAATAGCGGCTTTCTTGCATTCCCGCAATGAATTGGGCTTGTTGCGTCAGTTTCAAAGCTTGCTGATAGTCTTGGCGACATTCATAAATATGTCCCAAACGCCCAAATGCAATAGATGCAGATTGTTTATCTTTGAGACGTTGGGCGATCGCAATTGCTTTCTTAAGTAATTCTACAGTTTCTGCAGGTATATCTTTACTTACACAGCGATTTGCTAACTCAGGATTAAAAGATGCTGGAGGTAATTTCAGCAATTGATATAAACTGGCTAGCCGAATTGCTGCATAAGCTTTATCGCGAGAATATGGTATGTTTTTAAATATACTAAATGCTTGCTGAAGAACATTGCCTACGGATACATCTGTGCGGCTACGATGATAAGGGATGAATAAATTAAGGAGCGATCGCAGTTCATTCACCCGATCGTTGTATTTCCTTGCAAGACTCAGGCTTTCTTCAAAATAGCTCATAGCTTTACTATCTGATTGACGAGCATTACGAGCAAATTTTGCAATTGCTATTTTATCGGCTGCTTGTTGAGCAAACTCAAGTCGCTGATAGTCTCTTTGTGCGAGGTTGGTGTAAGTATTTCCTAAACCATTCAAGGCCGAAATAACGTAGAGTTGACCTTGATTTTTATCTACTTTTGTCAACAGAATTTTAAAATATTTCAGCGCTGACTCGTAATCACCTTGCAGACGATGGGCATTACCCAAACTACCTAAAGCCGTGACTTCTCCCAGGCTATCTGTATATTTGCGGGCGATGTTCAAAGCACTTTCTGGGCTACAGTTTGGCTCTTGCTGATTTTCCCCACATAATAGCGCGATCGCTTGACGTTGCTGCCCTTGGTTGCTGTATGCTTGCGCCAGCTCGGTGAGTATTCTTCCTTGCTGAAGGCGATCGCCAACTTGTTGATAATAGGTGATAAGTTGATTGAGAATTGCGATCACTCGTTCAATTTGGCCGATTTGTTGATAACCACGCACCAAATACTTTAAAACTACTGCCCTGTCTTTGGATTGAGAATCAGTGCTGATAGCTGCTTCCCATAACGAAATTGCACCAAGAAAATCTCCTGTTTGATAACGCGTTAACCCTTGCTGTATGATTTGTTTCGAGTCAGTCTCTTGGGCGCTAACGACTTCACCCAGTTGCACCTGCCTAAATAAGAGAGAAACCTGACTCAAACACAAGCAAAATGTGAGGCTACTAAGAAATAAAACCTTCAGCAGGTGACGAGTTTGCAAGCCTCGGCGTAATACAATCCAGAAATTGAGATACTTTAGCAAAAAGTGATACCAATTCAAGAAATCTTTGCCAAAAACCAATTATCTGTTGTCGGGGCGCACAGCTGTACGCCCTGACTGAAAAATCTATCTTTAGTCTGATAAGTTTTGACAATAATTGCCCAATCCGATAGTTTTTTTGTATCAGGTTCAAAAGAACAGATGTGCCTGGGGAAGCAACGCCCATGATTGCAAGAAACTATCTTGGCAAGTGGCTAACGGTAACAAGTAGCTTAATTTTGTCTAACTTGCTAGGTGTGGGGAAAGTTGCACTAGCTCAGGTTATAGCCGATGAAACATTATCAACACAGGAAAGAACGCAGGTATTAGGCGATCGCAATTTTCAAATTGATGGGGGTGCAATTCGCGGCAGTAATCTATTTCACAGTTTCCGCGAGTTTTCTCTACCTACAGGCGGGGAAGTCTATTTTAATAATGCCAGGAATATCGAAAATATTTTTAGTCGAGTTACAGGCAGATCGATATCTAATATTGATGGCGTAATTCGAGCTAATGGCACAGCAAATCTATTTTTAATTAATCCCAATGGCATTATTTTTGGTGCTAATGCTCGCTTAAATATTGGTGGCTCATTTTTAGCCAGTACAGCTGATAGTATCAACTTTGCTGATGGCGTGAAGTTTAGCGCCACCAATCCCCAAACAGAACCGCTATTAACAATCAATGTTCCTATTGGCTTGCAATTTGGGCAAAATTCAGGAAGTATTACTGTACAAGGTACAGGCTACGATTTATCGGTTCAAGAGCCAATCCGCTCGCCAACAATTAGAGGTAATGCTGTCACAGGTTTGCAGGTATTACCTGGGGAAAGTTTAGTATTGCTTGGGGGTAATGTAAATATACAGGGTGGTACGCTCAAAGCCGAGCAAGGACGCATTGAGTTAGGGAGTGTAGGTGATGGACAACAGGTTGCATTCAGTTTCATTTCTCAAGGCTTTGCTCTCAACTATCAAGGTGTAAAACGTTTCGGGAATATAAGTTTATCTCAGCAGGCTTTAGCTGATGCTAGTGGCGGCGGTTTCATTCAGGTGCAAGGAAATCAGATATCTTTAACTGATGCCTCACAGATTTTGATTCAAAACCAAGGTGAGCAGCCAAGGGGAAGCATTAACGTCAATGCAGCTCAATCTTTATCTATGAGTTCCACAAGCCCAGATGGTAGGCTGCGTAGTGGTTTGGATGCTCAAACGGTGGGAAGTGGAGCAGGTGCAGATATCGCCATTTCTACACAGCAGTTAATTGTTCAGGGTGGTGCAGCCGTTAGCGCTCGTTCTTTCGGTAGTGGTAAGGCGGGCAGTGTGACTGTGGATGCTGCTGATTCAGTGCAAATATTGAGATTTTCACCCTTTGATTTGTTGCGAACCAGTAGCATTGGCACTGTCGCCCTAAGTTCTGGGGATGCAGGCGATATTAGCCTGTCAACTAGGCAATTAACTGTGCAAGATGGCGGATCTGTAGCAGTTTCGACTTTAGGAAGTGGTGACGCAGGAGAGTTAACAATCAATGCCCTAGATTCAGTAGAATTACTAGGAGTGAGAGATATTTTCCAGTTTAGTAGTTTGTCTGCTCCCACTTTGGGTTCTGGCAATGGCGGGAAAATCACCATCAATACAGCAAGGCTGATATTGCAAAATGGAGGCACTGTTAATTCTTCTACTGTAGCTACTGGTAATGGCGGCAGTGTGTCGATTAATGCTCAAGAATCTGTGGCGATCGCAGGTACAGGCTTAAACTCTGCACTTCCTAGTAGTGTGCGTGCATCTGCTCCAATTCCCAATGAGCAACTCAGACAGGCTTATCAACTATCGCCAGTGCCTAGCGGTTCTTCTGGGAATGTTACCATTAATACCCAAAATTTGAGCGTCACAAATGGTGGCAGCATCGAAGTTAGCAATCAAGGGCTAGGCAATGCAGGAAATCTCCAAATTAATGCCCAATCTATTTTTCTAGACACTAACGGGGCAATTACATCAGCAACCGCATCTGGTGAAGGGGGCAATATTCAACTTCAGGTGAGGGATTTGCTATTAATGCGTCGCACCAGTGAAATCACTGCCTCAGCTAGCGGCACTGGCAATGGTGGCAACATCAATATTAATACTCCCTTACTCGTCGCCGTTCCTCAAGAAAATAGCGATATTAGCGCCAATTCTGTGAATGCTCGCGGCGGCAATGTCAATATTAAAACCAATGGCATTTTTGGCTTCCAATCCACCTTACAAAACACTTTCTTAAGTAACATCAGCGCCACAGGCGGAAATTCTACCTTAAATGGTACTGTGCAAATCAATGTTGAAAATATTACCCCCAATAATGGATTAGTGGAATTTCTTCCTCTGTTATCAGATACTAATACCCTGATTGCTAATAGCTGCATAATCCGCAATCCTCGCCAAAGCAGATTTATTATTACGGGTTCTGGAGGCTTACCAACTTTACCTGATGACTTGGCTAACTCTCCTTTTCCCACTTATGAGTTAGTCCCCACCACGAGAAATTCCCAAAACAACACTTCCCTACAGCAATTAGAACCTCTATCTGAGCCTGATGGAATTTATCAATTATCAAATGGAGAAATTGTCTTAGGGCGCTCCTGTGCCAAATCTTGAAATTTAGGTTTCCGAACTTGGAAAGCAATTTGCGTGACAAGTCGATGTATTCATCATAGCGATCGCTCTAAACTATCAATCAAGCCGCCAAGGAAAAGCACAGCTACAAGATTTCAATGAACTCAAGAATTTAAATATTCATCAACTGGATTACAAGGAGCGATCACCATGATGAAACTTGTTAGTCTACAAAAACTAGTTGATAAATGGATTGATGCCATAGAGTTTCACAATCCTCATGTGGCACAATTCTTATGTCAAATAATCCCGGCTCGTTGCCCTTTTGAGCAAGAAATTAAACTTTTTCGCTACAGCTTATTTCGCATTCCATCCCTGTGTAAACTCAACCCCATTTACGAGCAATTGGTTAGCCTTCGCTTCAAAGCTTTATCCTATCTTGCTAATGAATGTGGTGAGGATGTCACCCGATATTGTTGATTGAAAAATTGTATTTCATTTGAGATGAGGCTGCTTTCATCTTCCATATTCTACAAATAAATTCGCAAATTAAATAGGAGTGCTAGAGGTTTATGTCTACTACAAAAACAACCCGCAAGCGTGGTGTCATTTTATCTGCCCAAGGTTGGGATAAGTTTCAGAAATTTAAACGCAAATTTGAGTGCCAAGATAATAATGGTAGCCGCTACACTTTAGAGGAACTGAGCGATCGCACTAATCTATCGTTGCATACCATGTCTCGCATTATCGGCAGGGTAGAAGGAGTAGACAAAATCTCGCTAGAATACTGCTTTCGCGCTTTTGGCTTAGAGTTAGACAAAAATGATTATACCCGACCTGGCAAAACTGAAACAGTTGATTGGGGCGAAGCAATAGATGTTTCTACATTCAATGGACGTAATGAAGAATTAGAGCAGTTGCAACAGTGGGTATTAAAAGAACGCTGTCGCTCAATTGCAATCGTGGGAATGGGTGGAATTGGGAAGACGAGTATTGCAGTGAAGTTTGCCCAACAAGTTCAGCATGAGTTTGATTATATAATTTGGCGATCGCTCTCTCAGGCTCCCTCTGTTGAGACTCTCATAGCTGATTTGGTCTATTTGTTATCAAATCAGCAGGAAAATCAAGGTGATATTGTAAGACTTCTACATTATCTGCGGAATTATCGGTGTTTATTAATTTTAGATAAGATGGAATCGGTTTTAGATGCCGATTGTGCTGGTAATTATCGCTGCGGTTACGAAGGATATGGAGAATTACTGCGGCTAGTGGGAGAAACTACACATAAAAGCTGTTTAATTTTAACAAGTCGTGAAAAACCAGCCGAAATCGCCGCCGCAGAAGGAACTGAATTATCTGTACGTTCCTTAAAATTAGGTGGTTCTCCAGAAGCAGCTTTAGCTTTGCTGGAGTCCAAAGGACTCGTAGGAACTAAAGAGCAAAAGCAAGAATTATGCGATCGCTATGGTAACAACCCGCAGATATTAAAAATCGCCGCCGCTTCCATTTGTGATTTATTTGACGGCGATATTGGTGAATTTCTCCAGCAAAATACCTTAATTTTCAATGGTATTCGTCGCCTATTAGATGAGCAATTCCATCGCCTCTCAGACTGGGAACAGTCCATTATGTACTGGCTAGCAATTAATCGGGAATGGACAAGCATCGCAGACTTACGCAACGATATGGTTCCCGCTATTACCAATGCAGACTTATTAGCAGCCTTAGAAGGATTAAATAGGCGATCGCTCATTGAAAAAGCTAGCTGGCGTGAAGAATCTAGACTAATTGCAACGCAGTCTAGCCGCTACACCCTACAGCCATTACTTATGGAGTATGTCACAGAACAACTTACCAAACAGATTACAACTGAATTAAAAACTAAAAAGCTGTCTTTTTTGATTCGCTATGCTTTGATAAAAACCACAGCCGCAGGCATTAAGTTAATTTTACAGCCCATTGCTGACTTCCTGAATGCTAATTTTCATTCAGAAAAAGAAATCCAACAGCAAATTCAGCAAATCTGGGAATTACTGCACACTGAAAATTTCAGGTTATCTGGTTATGGTGTTAGCAACTTAATTCATCTTTGCCATCACCTCCAACTAGATATCACATCCTATGACTTTGCAAATTTGAATATTCAGCAAGCTTCTAAAACCAAGAAAAATTTACGTCGTGTAAATTTTCTCTACCTTAACCAAGCGAAAGCAGTGTAAATGAATTTTATAATTTGCAGTTTGAATTATTTCTCTATCACTGACTATAGTTTTGAGAAGCTATAACAAATATCTAAAATTCTGCAAAATACATAACCCTATAAATTTACCTCAGATTTGGTTTTTAATAGGACTTACGCAAGTGTCATATTTTTTTTCATTTAGCTTTGTTCAGAGTCAAATGTCAAGAGTCCAAAAAATCTAAATTTTTGACCTTTGACTCTTGACTCTTGACTCCTATGCCAGAGGATTAATGTGCTAGTTGCGTAAGTCCTGTTTAATTACGAACTACGAATTACAAATTGGTATTACCCGTCATGGAAGAAACAAACCAAAACAACTTTATCTATTCCTGGCAACGTTATCACGGACACTTTAAGCCAGAAGCTTTAGTATTTAACGCTAACCTTCAAGAATTTGCAACCAGAGTTAGCTATATTTGTAATTTACAAACTAATGGTAAAATCTCACCAGACAATGCTTACCAGCAAATTAATGCTCTATGGGAACAGTTGGAGCGTAGCCATTTATTACTAGGAATTGACAAAGATATCTAGCTCTACTAATTTTTTCTTGTAGGGGCACACATCTGTGTGTTCCTACAAATTTATTCACTTTTGCCTCTATATTATGACCTACGCATTGACAATAAATACCAAATATTATTGATTTTTAAAAATGTAATTAATGTAGGGGTTTAGCATTGCTAAACCTCCTTATTCTGAACCTATTTACCATCAAATAGTTGATTAATCAAAACCTGAAAATCCCAAATTTGAAAAATGCGTAAGTCTTATACATAACCTTCTAAAATACTACCATTGGGCTGAATAATCTTCCTGTTGCAAACCAAATAACTGTCGCCGTCTCCAAGCATATTGCAAAATATTAATCCCTAATTCCTGCGCCGTACGAATGATGACTCTAGATAAAGTCAACTCTTGATCTGCACCCCAAGCAGATGCTAAATCGCCAATCACTAAAAGAATTCCTCCTCCGATGGAAACTTGAATAACTTGCTGCTGAATCATCGGTAAAGCCGCAAATAAAAAAGGCTTTGTTCTCAGAGGATGATTACGCCGCAATTCTTCTAGAGGCTTTAAAGGATAATCTAACTGTTGAGCTAAAATTTGAATACTTTCAATTAAAGCTGTAGCATCATTTGGCGCATCAATTAAAAGTACTCCACCTTTATCTAAATAAATTTTTAAAGCTTCAAATTCACGACTATTAAGTGAGATGGCTTCTTTACCGGTGAGATAAAGTAAATCATGGTCTTGAATATTTTCTTCTAAAGATACCTGACCTACATCATCAGCACCTCGCAATGAAGGATGGAGAACTTCTACAGCTTGTAACAAATATGCGAGATTGAAAAAAGTCCGCGCATACTCAGGATCGTTGTGACTTACCAAAGCTATACGCACAATTGCTTGTGGTCGAGATTGAGCTTGAATGCGATAACGCAAATCTAAGTTGTTATAACCTGGGAAAAAAACATCAGTTGGTAAAGTAATAGAAACTGGGCCTGGTTGTAAAAATATCCGACAAAGTTCTATTTCTGTAGGTTCTGGTCGTTGGCGCTTTTCATCTATCCGAAAAGTTTCTTCAACAAAATCATTATTTTGCTCATCACGACGCAGTTGCTCAGGATCTACATAACTAACTACAAGATAAATCATCACAGGTTCGGAATTAGGTACTTCTGTTGCGATCCGAAAAGGGATGGTATTGGGAACAACAATCACATTACCAGCCAAATCAATCGCAATACCTGGTTGAATTTCTACCCAACGATGATCGCGATATTCAGCTTTTACTGAAGATGGTGCAGGAATTGCTCGAACACCTAAACCGCAGACAATACCAGGTTGATTTAACGATTGATAGTGAGCATTTTGCCGTTGACGATGGTATTCATGGGCGCGCCGCCAGCGATCGGCTGTAATTAATAAGCCATCTAAAGCCTGAAGGCGATTTAATGGTTGAATAGGTGGTGTAGGAAAGGGGTGAGTCACGTCGCTTCGCTCCGAATTCAAAATTTTTAAAAATAAAAATTAAAATAATAATTCCTTGAAATTATTATTTTTGCTCTGAATTTAAAATAAATAATTCATAGGTGCTAAATGCTGGTTTTTCTTGCTCAATAATTCGTCTTACTAAAGTTTCATCTATGCTTTTGGAACTGTGGGAACGCAAACGTACAGTAAAGTGATAAGGCTGTCCTCCTCCTAACACGGCATCTTCTCCTAATTTGGCTGAATCTAATATAAAACCTCGACTAAAAGGTTCTGTGATACTAATATGTTTCTCAGCTTCTTGAGGTAAATGTTCATCTAAAGGTAAACCTGTATAAAGATGTAAATAAAGACGTAGACCCTTACGAGTTCCCCGCCAGAGATAGAGTTCTATAGCACGGCGAATTAAGTGACGCTGTTGATTTATATCCCATACAGGATCTATAGGCCAAGCTACCCAGTGCGCTAAAAATGGCAATAAAGCACGTGGTGCTGTCAAGGAGTCTAGATTAGCCCACATGACATTAAAAGTTTCAATTACTGGCTCAATAGCTTCTTCAAAGATTTTGATAAAGCGTCCAATAAAGTCCACTTCACGATAGAGGATTGGTAAAAAACTTATGTACCGACTACTAGGGCGAATGTATAAATTAAACTCTTCATCTTGGATTTTTTCTTGCTCTGTTTCTGGTTCAATATATACATAAATTCGGCTACGAAAGTTAAGATTCAATCGGTCTTTGCTACTTGGATTTAGAGCTTGTTGGTCTTCAAAATAATTAGCTGGAACAGAAAAATACAATACGGCATCCATTTGCGCTCCAGGTGCAATCTCACTGTCCTCAGTGACAACTTGACACCATTCACTAGGAAAATCACCTTCAACTTTTAAAATCAGTTTTAAAGTTCGTCGTGCTAGGTTTTTAACTTGCACAACTATTTCACTCGGTTCTCCAGGATTTACAAGTAAGCTCTTTTCAGCAATAGATTCTGTGGCTATACCATTTAAATTTAGCCAAGCTGAGTCTTGAACAGGTACAGCT
The DNA here is from genome assembly GCF_014696615.1 of Nostoc linckia FACHB-104. Taxonomy (GTDB): domain Bacteria; phylum Cyanobacteriota; class Cyanobacteriia; order Cyanobacteriales; family Nostocaceae; genus Aulosira; species Aulosira linckia_A. Next base: position 57,502 of record NZ_JACJQJ010000030.1, read on the forward strand.
TCAGGAATTTGCATAGGAGTTAGTTGAATACTAACCAGAGGGGTGTTAGAGCGAGTTTGCAGCATAACATTGAATTAATTCGTAATTCGTAGTTCGTAATTCGTAATTAAAAAATTCAAAATTAATTAGAGTTTTGAGATTTTTAGTTTGAAAGGAATTGCAGCAATTAAATTATTTAATTGTGAGAGAGAAAACGATAATCAGATTCTTCCTCCTCTGCTTCCCCTGCTTACACAGCGATGAGATTAGGAATCCCTAGCTTCAAGTAGAGAGCAGGGTGATATCATGACCTGAACGTAGATTATGGTTAGCCCAAGAACAAACTAAACCTTGCGGCCCAGGGTCAATAAAAGGTTCTGACTCTTTTTGGCGTACCCAAGTTTGACCTTGCTTGTGTAGTGCAAATAGCAAGACTGGGCCTAAATAACGCACACCTGGGGTTTGTTGAAGTAATGCAATGATATCTGAAGAATAAACTGGTCGCCCAAAAGGCCAGCCTTTACCTTCTGGCCCTCCTGTTAAGGGATTGAGATAGCGATATAAAGCAACGCGCAGGTTAAATAGAATATCCTGTTGAGCGCTGGGATGGTTGTAAGCTGGTTCAAGTGCAACTTGCGCTCTGACAGAAACGCCAATATATTCCGGTTCGCTCAGTAGTACTTGTACTCCTAACAAACGCCTATCATCTAAATAGTGCAAGATTTTTTGTTTGAGTGCATTTTCCACAACAAACTGTTCTGGTGCTATCCCCAGTCCTTGAGCAATACCTACGCCTGGTTGCGCCAACGCATCAATATTGGCCTCTGGTACAACCATTAAACGTACTGTCCCGGCGGCGCGAGAAGAATCTGGCGGTAAGCAACGAACACGAGCGATCGCTCCGGAGCTAGCTTGTAAAGTCAAGTTTTCAAAGTCTTCAATGGTGACAGCGCGATCGCGAGTTCGTAAGATTTGCGGCGCTCTTAAAACTGCTTCTTCTAATGTTTCTGCATCCGCACCATTGTGCGCGGCTCGATGGTTAGTCACCCTAGTCACATAGGGAATGGCAGTCCTGAGAAATCTGAGCGTACCACTTTGAACATTACCTTTTCGACCACCACCAATGCGATAGGCAACTATCTTAATTTCTGCTCCAGGTGGCGGAACTGCTCCATACTGGCTCTCTGGCGATGGCTCAAGCTCTAGATTTGTATATGTTAGCCAATCTTCTCGCGTTGGCTGTTGTATTCTTGAGCGCATCTGTGTTTGGCGTTTGAGAGCGTCAGGTTCGCGAATTAATGGGCCAAATTGGATTTTACCAGTGAGTGAATCAATGGTGTAGTGAGGGTCATTCAGGCTAGAATCTGCAAAATCTCTCACTTCTTGCCATTTTTGCGGCAAGCCATTAGGAGGAGTCACTACAATATACTCATCTTCTTGACGGCCTAAAATTGGCGCAGTTTGGAGTTGAAAAGTTTGCCCTGGTTTGCCGTTACTAATTCCCAAACGTTCATTGCGGATAATAATACTGTGGCTAGCACTCACAGTCCCACCAATAGCCCCTACAGATAAACCAATAATCCGGGGAGAATAGGTGTAACCAGGTTGATTGCTCTCTGGAGTTGTTAACACGCACCGCAACCAACGTCCTCGGTAGGTGGTAAAGCTGCTTACAGGCCAGCTTTGCGGAAGATGCAAAACTATATCTGCGCCTTGAGCCGGATTGCGGCCTTGTTGAGCAATTTCATAAAAACTGAAACCGCGAGTTTCATCATCTGTTTCTTGCAGCAGTACAGATTCCCAGGATTCACCATTCCAAGCTTCCCAGCGCCGAGGCGGTCGATTAGGGTTAATCCCAGTAGATGTTGCAGCAGCGCCTCTAAAAGTAATTCGCAAAACATTTCCTTCTAAAGACTCTTCTGGATTTAATACCAAATAAAAGCAGTTTCCTGGTTTGGGTTGCTCCTCAAATAGTAGTTGTTCCCGACCTTCCCAATTACCATTCGATTGACGAGTCCACTGACTAGTGACGCGATCGCGCAAAGTCTGAGGATGATCTTCCTGAATTTGAGAGGTTAAAAAGTTCCGCAGACTTGGTTTACCAATCACCAAAGGGCGATCGCTAGTAAAGACAATGGCTTCACTTGTCTCGGTTCGCTCTGTTGCTACTTCCACTCCTGCTGGAATTGTATAACTTTCCTCTAAATCGCTACTCAAGTAAAAAGTCAAATCTGTCTGGGCTGGCGCTGGAGGTTGAAGACGAATGCCTAGTAATTCCAGAAAAGCTACGTAATTTTTCTGAGGAACTCGGTTAAATCTGAACAACATTTGATCGGTTAACCAAGCAAATAGTTCAATGAGCGTAATCCCAGGATCACTAAGATTGTGGTCAGTCCACTCTGGACAGTAGCGTGGGATTCGCAAAATGCACTCTTCCACCAACTCATCAAAAGTGCGATCGTCTAAGTTAGAGGAAGGTAATTTCGGTAGAAAGTCAAATTCCACAATTACTCCACCATTGAATTTAAGTAAAAAGGATACACAAAGCTATAAATATCAGGAGCTTCTTTGAGACGGTAATTAATGATGATATCTACTCGACCTCTTATAGGATCTGGGTCAGTTTGAACTTCATCAATAATGATGCGTGGTTCCCATCTTTGTAACGCTTCTAAAACATATAAACGCATCTGAATTAAAGTATCCGTATTCATAGGTGCAAAGGCTAATTCTGATAAGCGTGACCCAAAATTAGGGCGATATAGCCGTTCACCTAAACCTGTACGTAATATAATCCAAATAGATTCTCTAACCTTTTGAGCTTCAGCACTTATCTGTATTCCACCTTGCACATTTGGGCGTAATGGAAAAGCCCAACCTCTGCCTAAATAATCTCTTTGCTGACTATTAACCATATTGGCTTTGAGCATTGACGCTAGAGCTAAATATATCTGCCAGTTTCCTAATGTTGCCTTTATTTCTTCGCATCTTGACTATTATTTATGATTGAACTTGCCATTTGTAAATGCTCTTCAACTGTTGTTATAGTCTGTTTAGCCCAGGTTTTTAAATCAGAATCTTGACCTTCTTGAATCTCCTGCTCAAATAAAGATTTAGTTGCTTTGTGAGCTTGAAGCATTTGATTCATATATTTTTGATCAAAATTTGTACCAGAAAGCTGAGATAAGTCTTTGATTAAAGCCTTATCTTGATTATTGATACCTTCAGGAAATTTAATTCCCTTTTTCGATGCAAACTGTTTGAGGTAATTGTATGCTTGGGTATGGTCATTAATCATACGTTGCGCGAATTGTTTTACCTCATTTTGAGACGATTTTTGCAATGCTAGTTTTGCAAGTTCTACTTCTATTAAATTACCTTGAGCTACTTTAGTGACAAACTGTTGATCAAAGGAATTAAGGGCATATTGCTGACTATTTCGGGTATGTATACTTGTCCCAGGCGTACTGAGAACTCTAGTATTGTTAATACCTACTATTAAGATTGCACTACAAGCTGCAAGAAATGTTAACCTTCCTAACTGAGTAGGTTTAGTAAAATTTGACATATATATTTCTCCTTGATTGTAGTAATTTGAATGAGCTTTATTGAAAGCGGCAGGAAACTCCATCCCCTTGTGGGTGTAGTTTTTCATTTGAACCTAATATCAGACTACTGGTGCGCCATTGGCAGTTACTAAGCCTTCCATAGAAATTGATGCAGCAGCCATATTAATCTCTGTTGCTTCCATAGTGATGCTAAAAGCAGATACGTTAATATCCGCCGTAGCTTCTATACTCACAGCACCTGCTGCGCTAATATTTACATCCGCCCCTGCTTGAATATTAATTACACCAGTGGTTTGCAGAGAGATAATCATTCCTTCATCATTAAGAGTCAAATTCTGACCAAAGGTGGTTTGAACTTCGATAGATTGTTGAGGCTTATCATTTAAATTAACTTGGTGACCACCAGAAGTTGTAATTGTGATTGCTTTTGCAGTCATCACATCATTCATCCGCATTTTATGACCGCCAGATGTTTCAATTTCTATAAACTGGTCTTCTGGGGTACTATCTTGATCGTTCAAGCGTATATAATGCCCACCTGCTGTATAGATATAAATGCCATCATTTCTATTATTTTCGTTACTACCGCCTCGATCATCTTCTACAAATTCAATAGTGTGACCTGTACGAGTTCTAATTGCTCGTAACCGGACTTTACCTTTGTTAATTGTGTCTTCAATTTTTTCGGGTGTTTTATCTTTACCATTCCAAACACCTCCAATAATAAAAGGTCTATGAATATTGCCGTGTTCAAAACCTACTAAAACTTCGTCATCGATTTCGGGTAAACAATAAAATCCTCGATTATTTGCAGCCCCCAAACCTACTACTCTAGCCCAATAACTGCTATGTTCTTCTGTCAGAGTAGGAAATTTCACTTTGATTCTACCCATACCTTGCGGGTCGTGATTATCAGTCACAATACCCACTAAAAAAGTTTGCCCCGGCTGTAAATGTGTTGGTGGTGATAAAATTTGGAACATACTGCCATCACGTAGCCCTCGTACAATAAATTCCGTGGTGTAAACCAGGTTTTTATAGGTATGGCGTGTTTCAGTGATATGATATGCCCCATTGTAGCGATCGCCCATTCCCTCCAGTTGAATTACCTTACCAGCGCGAATCTCTGGATTGCCATTAGCTTTGCCATCTGCTTGTACAAACTCTCCTCCTAGCTCATTACACAGAGCTTGCGCTATCATCTCTGCGTCTTTAGCGTTGTAAACGGGTTGGTCTACAACAATCATTTTGGGCGGCTGATTACTCAAATTAAAATCAGTACTTGTGCTACTTCCTTGACCACTACCAGTTTCAGTAATTACTTTTTCAGTGCTAGCCGTTGAGGTAATAAGTTTTTTTTGCGTATAGTCCCAACAGCGTACTTCTACATTATTTACTTGTTGAGCAGTAGTAACACGAGGATAAAAGCTATTAATATCAATCAACCATTTTAGGTTTAAATAAGCATCTTTCTCTGGTTTATGAAAGTTGAGTTTATTATCTTGAACATAGAATAAGAAACCTATAAGGGCTGCTCGTTTTTGCAAGAATTCCATATTGGTTTGGTTTTCTTGAAAAATATATTCGTGAGTTTCGCCACTTTCTTCTACTTTACCAAGCTGTATATTTACTTCCGATGCTATTTTACGAACAATATCGCTGTCGGTTTGGTTTAAAAATGAGCGATTATAGCGACCACGATGTAACCTATGAGAAACATCATATCCCCGAACCAGAATATGAGCATCGGATGTTTCTTGAAAATACGCTTCAACTGCTGTAATTTCAGACTCAATTAAATATTGTTTTTCATAAATATTGAAGTCTTTATCTAAAGTCGTACTGCAAGAAAAACCTAATTTTACTTTATCACCAATTTTAAAATAATTATCATAACGCCAAGGAGAATTTCCTTTACTACCTGACAAATAAGTATTATTTATTAACAATGTAAACATTGAAGGTAAATGTAGGCTTTCTTCTACTGTTGCCTCCAAGACATCATTTATTAATTCTTGGGGAGCATCTGTACCATTAATTTGTAGCTGTAACTGAGAAAGATAAAGTCCAGGTTTTTGTTGAGTAGGCATAAATATAATTGAAGATTTAAAAAATTGATCGTTTATTCTATGGGTGCTAAATTTTGAGATTGTCCTGTTGTGCGATAGTCACCTGCAGAAGCAGTTTGCTCCATGACACTGGGTGGATCGGATGGATCAACTTCTAGTAAATCTAAATCTACTAATGCTCGCAAAGGTGTACCATCGCTGCGAAACATTGTGAATGTATAAGATAGCCTCGTAATCACGCAATGAAAATATTTTTGTTGCCACTGCAAATAATAAACAGGTGGACGTTCATTAGCAGTAGAGATAGGACTTACGCCTTTTCTTAGTAAGTCAATATAATAATTGAGTGATTTTTGTCCTTTTTGACTCAAGTTTTTAGTTTCATAAGTATCAAATATCAGGTTATGAAGTTCTAATGTGAAAGGTTTCAGCCCTGCAAAATAAACTTTAGGTAATAGTAATGTTCCGCGATTACCAGTTTGGTATTCCCAATTATTATCTCTAGAAAAACGAAGCTCTTTTGGATTGAACATAAATTCAATCGTATTGGTATTATCATCAACACATACTAGCTTGGCTTTAACCAGATTATTTTGTGTTTGATTTTTTTGCTTTTGAGTGTTGACCATTTAATGACTTATCCTATGTGAAATTTATACAAAATTACCAAGGTAATCGTCCAGATAAAATACCATGACGCTCTTGCTCATTCTCTAAACGGCGACGCAATAATTGATAGACATCACGAGCAAGCTTTTCAAATTCTACCGAGTTAATCTCACTTGATTGATTCAATTGAGAGGAATTTCTTTCTATAGTTTCAGTTATTGTAGTCTTGTCAGTAACTACGGCTTCTTTATCTTTAGCAAAACTTTTAGGCTGAATTAAATTGCTAGCAGTATCTATATGTACTTTTGATTTTGTATAAGCAGGTGGCTGCTGTCGTCGTAATGCGTCATCACTCGAAATATCAGGATTGAAATTATTAGAAACTCTAGTAATTTTCTCACTACTCATGAATTCTTCACTACTCGACCATTGAGCAGATTGAGTATTTGGTTTAAATGATGTATTAGCGGTAGAAACTGGCTTCCGAAAAATTAAAGGAGTCGATGAATAATGAGTTGAATTTTTAGTCTGCTTATTTGCTTGATTCTCATAAGTTTTTAATTGTAAAGTACTTAAAGTGATAAGGTGATGATTTGCTGTTTCTTTCCCTAAAGAAGAAGACACCAAATAACCCAATGGTTTGATTTTAGTAGTATCTAAACTTTGTCGTGGTACTGCACTATCTGTTGCAGTCTTAACTTGAGCAGAAGTGCCTACTGCGTTAACATTATTTGTTGATAAATCTGGTATAGTACCGTTATTATTGATGTGCTTCAGCAAGTTGAGGTTTTTCTGTGCATCTTTAGCATTAATCACAAACTCACCAGGAGTAAGCATAGCAGGTACAGTATCCGAGGGCGCTATTTGCTGGTGATTTATACTATTAGAGGCTGTGACTTGTCCACCAATAGCATACCCTTTAGGTGGGAGTGGATTGTCAAAGATACTGTCTTTTTCTACTTCTGTCTGATAAGATTCTTTCGCAATTTTTGTAGTATTCTCAATTGTTATATTATTTGGACTTTGGACAACTAGATAATTATTCGCTCTAACATCTGACTGCTTCATTACAATCTCAGGTGATACTGATTGTTGTGTTGTACTAGCTTGGGTGTTCTGCGATGATATATCACTAGTGCGATCGCTCTTCATCTCCTGCTGTTGATCAACATTAACTATCGGTGATACTGGCTGTTGTGATGATGTTTCAATGGTGCGATCGCTCCCCAAATTCTCCGCCTGAGAAAAGTTGTCTATCGGTGGCGCTGTATTAGCTTGCTTGTTCTGTGATGATGTTTCAATGGTGCGATCGCTCCTCATCTCCTGCGCCTTCGGTGATACAGGCTGTGTTGCTGTAATAGCTTGAATGTTTTGTGATGATATATCTGGAGTGCGATCACTCTTCCACTCCCGTTCTTGATCAACATCGACTATCGGTGATACAGGCTGTTGTGATGATATATCTGGAGTGCGATCGCTCCCCAAATCCTGCGCCTGAGAAACATTGACTATCGGTGATACTGGCTGTGGTGCTGTACTAGCTTGTGTGTTTTGTGATGATGTTTCAACAGTGCGATCACTCCCCAAATCCTGCGACTGAGAAAAGTTGTCTATTGATGACGTTGTATCAGCTTGCTTGTTCTGTGATGATGTATCACTAGTGCGATCGCCCCTCATCTCCTGCGCCTGAGAAACATTGACTATCGATGGCGATGTATTAGCTTGCGTGTTCTGTGATGATGGTTCACTAGTGCGATCGCTCCCCAAATCCTGTGCCTGAGAAAAGTTGTCTATCGATGGTGCGGTACTAGCTTGCGTGTTTTGTAATAATGTTTCACTAGTGAGATCGCTCCCCAAATCCTGTGCCTGAGAAAAGTTGTCTATCAGTGGCGCTGTATCAGCTTGCTTGCTTTGCAATGATGGTTCACTAGTGCGATCGCTTCCCAAATCCTGCGGATGAGAAACATTGTCTATCGGTGGCACTGTATCAGCTTGCTTGCTTTGGAATGATGTATCACTAGTGCGATCGCTCCTCAAATCCTGCGCCTGAGAAACATTGTCTATCGATGGTGCTATGTTAGCTTGCGTATTTTGTAATGATTTTTCAAGAGTGCGATCGCTTCTCAATTCCTGTGACTGAGGAAAGTTGTCTATCGGTGGCGCTGTATCAGATTGCTTGCTTTGCAATGATGTTTCAATGGTGCGATCACTCCTCAATTGCTGAAACTCAGAGATATTGACTATTGATGGCGCTGTATTAGCTTGCTTGTTCTGTGATGATGGTTCAACAGTGCGATCGCTCTTCAAATCCTGTGCCTGAGAAACATTAGCTATCGGTGATACTGGCTGTTGTGATGATGTTTCAATGGTGCGATCGCTCTTCAAATTCTTGGATTTAGATGTAACTGTAAGCGATGCTTGATTCGGTGTTTCACTATTAGCAAAACTATTCACTGAATTTATAGGTTCAAGTTGTGCAGTCCCAGGCTTTGCTGCTTTTTTAGATTTAGTAGATTTATTTGGTTTTTTATTTGTTTGAGATTTAGCCTGTTTTTTTACAACCAACTGGCTAGAAGCTTGATTAATTATTGTAGGAGCAATCGCACTAGTAAAATAATTATTTTCACGGCTAGTTTCTTGTTCAAAACTAATAGGCTGTGAATCTATATTTCCGCCTATTAATAAACTATTTGGAAAGGTAGACAAAAATTCTGAAAAGCCATCCCTTAAAGTGATTTCAAACAAACTAAGCGTTTGAATAGAAGTTAAGGGTTTTATTAGGCTTGGTAACAGTGGTAAAAAAGTTGATTTTTTTTGTATTAAAAGTCTGAGCGGACATAGAGGATCATGAATTCCTAGTGGAGGTTTCATAACTTGCATAAGTATCACCAATCAAGAAAGCTAGTGAGAAAATTTTGTCATGAACTAGGGAAAAACTGTTTCTCATTACGTATTGTGCGATTACCTCCTCCTGCATCTTGTCCAATACTCAATCCTTCATAAGACATAGTTAATTCTTCTATTGCAACAGTACTTCCATCAGCTTGAAAATCTGATGCTTTCCAGGCTGTAGGGATAGCACCAATGAGAGTCCAACTTTGCATGATATCGCCTGCTTGATTGAAGACAAGAATGTTCACATTACAACGAGTAGTACTTTGTTCTTCATCGAATATTTCACATAACCAATTAAAAAAGCTTTGATCGTCTGTGATTCCTCGCTTGAAAGTTATATCTGAAAACGTTGTGTGTCCTAAAAAAACACGTTGCTGATTATTAACGCCTCCTTCATGATAAATCTCTTTTTCAACTTGTATACTTGGCCCAGAGCATTCGGTAAAAGATGCCATTATCGAGCTATCTATCTCTAGATAAAACCGATTGGTAGTCACAAAATTTAAACTGTGTTGAGTATACCTATCGTCAATATTAGAATTTTGATACATTAAAGTCTCCTGTCTTTTCCATAGTTTTTAATACGTTCTTGCTGGCGACGCATATCTTCTACAAAAATATCATATACTCGGTCAGTCAGTTTTTTCAAAAAACACTGATCGTTAATGCAATTTTTTAAGTTAGTCTTTTGATTGTTGTCTGTGTTTTTCATATCTCATGAGCATGGTTTTAAATTAATACGCTAAACTATTTTATTTTGCATATATACAAATTCTATAAATCTTGTAATGGACGCATATTATTGCCTAAACAATATAACCAACCTAGAGAATAACTTAATAATTTATCTGTATAATTCACAAATTTTTAGGTAATTAAATACAGGACAAATAGCAATCTATAGCTATTTTTATTTTTCAGTTATGCTCACTGTAAAACCTATCAGCTTTTCTTGACCAAGCTCTAATAAATCATTATGATTAAGTCTGTAAGAATTACCAGGAGAAATCAAATTACCATTAACATAAGTTCCATTTCGGCTATTATTATCAACTAACATATATGCGTTAGATGATTTATCCCAATAAATTCGTGCATGAGAGCGAGAAACTATCTTTTCATTGGCAATACCAGTTAAGTCAATTTCTGGTACAGATTTAGTAGCCAGATTTTGTCTACCGATGTAGCCTTCTTCCTCGCGAAAGGGAAATTCTTTTCCAGAAGTATGCATGAGTTTGAGGATTGGGCGAGTAGGAGGTGGTTGGATATGCACCACTTGAGCTGGTGGGTTATCTACAACTTGAGACAATGCTGATAGAGAGGAAGTGTGAGCATAGACTGGTGAAGATGCAGAGGGTTGAGGCACTTGCGATTTCTCTGCTAAAGTTGGCTGTTTCTCAGCAGCTGGAGCAGAGACAACTACATTGCCTAAAGCTGTGCCACACATAGGGCAAACCTTAGCATTGTTGGGCAAAGTACGGTTAAAATAATCACAATTTGGGTTAGGACAACGATTTACAGTCATTGGAAATTAAGTATTGATCGGGTATAGGTTTTAAGGGAACGACTCCTGCTTTATCAAGCAAACACTGCCCTTGGCGAGTCTTTAGCATCTCAGCAAATTTACTACCAGCAGGTAGCAACGAGTTATCTTTTGGGTATACGACAACTAGCGGATAACCTAATGGATAACTGCCCGAGCGAAAAGTTTGGACATCTAGACGGTTATTTTTGTCACATATATTGTCTGAAGGACTAATGGGCAAACCATTGAGACGAAAAAGAGCTTGACTAGCTGGTTTATTTGCATCAACTAGTGCTAAAGGATAGCCTGCACATTGATTCCAAGTTTTACTCAAAATACCGTAACTAATAATTCCTGCTTGTCCTGTATCGAATGCAGTGATAATTTGTTGCTGGGTTTGTTCGGTAGTTTGTGTAGTGACTTTAGCTTGATATAAAGCTATTTGCTGCGGATCGTCTTTCAGCACTATTTTTTGAAATAAACGCACTGCTTCCGGTTCTGTAGGTGCATAGGCTTTTATAGGCAGATTTGGGCCTCCAAGCTGTTGCCAATTGTTAATTTGACCTGTATAAATTTGACGTAATTGCTCTAAGCTAATTTGTCCATTTAGAGCCTTGGGAAGATTTTGGTCTTTCTTGCTAAAAGCTACATATACAAGTAAGCCATCATAAGCAACTATTTTATCGTTGAAGTTATTTGTTACGTTATTAAACAAGCTAGTAATGGCAAACTGTGCTTTGTTATTGATGATTTCTTCTAAAGGTTGACTAGCAGTTTGTATATTAGTTGAAGTTACAGGCTGATAGTTAAATTGAGCGTTAACATCTGGCTTAGGATGAGTTAATAAATCTCCTAAACTACTTTGAATGGTTGGGTGAAACTTCAAAATATTAGTCCATGTGCCATCGTTTTCACCTGTATAAGTAAAATCTCCAGAGGGAACACCATTAACATCAGAGAAAGCAGGTACAAGATGATAAAATTCACTCGTAGCATCTTCTGGCATTTCTGAGCTACGCATCAAGAAATACAATATTCCTCCGCCAAACATTAGCAAAGTAAAAATTCCTAAAAATAAAAATATTAGTCTACGGAAACCTTTATCTTTCTGTTCTGGAGTAAATACTGTTGTTGAACTTAGTGCTTGATTTTCTTGGGTAAGTTGTAGTAAAGCTTGGCGAGCAGCTTCAGCACTCTCGAAAGGAATTTCTATTCCCATTAAACGATAAATAAACTGCTTTAACTCACTATCTGAGTTGGGCCATTGCTGCTCATCTCTAGGATCAATAAATTCTGCTCTCCCTGTCCACAGAGAAAAAGCTACTCGTCCTAAATCTTCTAAGTCTTGTGTGCAAGTGGGAATTACAGTTTGGAAAATAGATGGTGGGACAAATAAACCTTCCCAAAGAGCCAAATCACAAAGATATATAGTAGAGTACTGCTGATGATTTTGGACGATTAACAGACTATTTAAATTAAGGTTACCGTGAACCAAACCCTTCTGGATTTGCCCTGAAGGAAGTCGCAGTTTTTGAGTGTGGAGAAACTGTAATGTTTGTAAGGCTTGATTGAGTACCTGGCGCACTTGATCCGCAGTCATTGCACCTTTTTGTGTCAGGTACTCACTTAAAGTTTGAGCAGCTTCTAGATTACCTAAAGTGACGGTGTAACAGCGTTCTACTAGCGGATCGGCGATCGCATCCCAAGGGCTGATTAAGCGAAAGTCTTGGACTTTCCCATCTGCTGGACTCACACCCGCGACTCGCATAAAAGTATCTTGACGCTGACGAGTTTCTTCTTGATTAAAACAACCATCAGGTAGTAAATATTCCTTGATGACAACAGGTTGGTTATTACTCAGTTGAATCCCCAAATACAAGCGTCCCGTACCCCTAGAACCAACAAGACGAGTAACTTGATAACTACCTCGACTACCTTTAATTTCAGCTTTTTCCGGTAAAAGAGCCGGAAAACCGCATTCTAAACAAAATTTGGCTTTGGGGAATTCTTTAGTTGTTTGCTGAAGGCGATCGCACGATAAAGGCGCGTTACGCGAACAAAAGTATTCTTGATAAACAGGCTCAGGTAAAGACACTGAAAAGACTCCCTGAAAAAATTAACTCAAGTTGAATGATGTTATGCATAGTCATTGCTATTGAGCTGGAATTAACCCCAGCTTAAAAGCAGCTATCACAGCTTGAGTCCGGCTAGTAACCTGCAATTTCTCAAAAATATTTGTTAAGTGAGCTTTCACAGTCACCACTTTAATATATAAAGTCTTGGCGATTTCTTCATTAGAATCTCCTCGGACTAAACAATACAAAACTTCTTGTTCTCTTTCGCTCAGATTCAGCTTTTGACGTGTTAAAGTATCTGCCTCGGAATTAGCCCAAAATCTGCGGAAAAAACTACTAGCAACTTCCGTAGGTAAATAAATCTCAGACCGAAGTGTAGTAGCGATCGCCTCTCGTAATTGTGTCGTTGCACGAGTTTTAAACACGTAACCTTTAGCCCCAGCTTGCATTGCGCGAAAAATTGCATCATCGTCTTGGTGAGCAGACAAAACTAAAACTTTCCCCTTAAACGAAATTTGTTTTAAGCGCTCAAGAGTAGCAATACCATCACCTGAAGCTAATTCTAAATCAAGCAGAATTAAAACAGGTTGCTTTTGATGAGCAAGGGTGACAGCTTGATCTGTTGATACAGCTTCAGCCACAACTTTTAAAGGTAACTGTCCACTGTTACTATAAAAATTCAGCAGAGTTTTTAATCCTTGGCGAAAGCGCTGATCATCATCTACAAGCATTACTGGTAGCTGCTGATTAATAGTCATGTCAAAAATCTCCTATCAATTTGTAGAGCGGGGTAAGCTGATAAAAAACTGGGCACCACCCTGTAAAGAATTCTGCGCCCAAAGACTTCCACGATGGTCAAGCACAATTTTTTTAGCAATAGTTAAACCAAGTCCCGTACCACCTAAACGACGAGAATAAAAAGGAGTAAATATTTTATTAATATCTTCTGTAGATAGCCCTTGCCCTTGGTCAGATATACAAATTAATACTTCATTTTGAAATATCTGCCAGCTACAGCTAATAATTCCAAATAATGGGCTAAAGTGAACTGCATTACTAAGTAAATTCTCAAAAACCTGCTTTATCTGTAAGCGGTCTATTGGCAAGATATTAGAGGTTTCAGGGTAATATATTTGGAGTTGCTTCTGCTCAATTAAAGGCTTTAATCCTTGAACAGTTTCATTTAATATACTTTTCAAGTCATGCAGCGCAATTCTTAACTTTGTCTTTTGGCTACAATAAATTAGTTCAGTTAAGTTACTATCTAAATCCTGAATACTGTCACGAATAATAGCAGCTTGTTCTTGCCAAGGGCTATCTGTTAATGCCTGAGATAAATTTTCAGCATAAATACCAATTGTTGCCAAAGTATGGCGCAACTGATGTCCAGCACGTTGAATTACTTGTTCGAGTAGCTGAATCTCAGATTTTTGCTGTCTAGATTCTAAATACATGTCCAAATACTTGCTAACTAACATAGCAGTTTGCTTCACCTCCTGTTGCAAATTTAGAGATAGAGGCTCATGAGCAAGTACTAGAATATATTCATGGTTTTGATTTCTATATCCTAAAGGACAAATATAACAAAGTGATGAATTAAAAGCAGTAATATTTATTTCATATAAACTAAAATTAGTATAAAAGTTTTCTAAGTATTCTTGTGAATTCAAATAATCTAATGTTTTTCGGCAAAGTGGTTTATTTTGCTGCTCATGAGTAATTTCTTGATGATTTCCTATAGATGGATCGTGATAAATAATCCGCGACCAATAAATAGGATATCGCGCTGTTAAATGCTCTATTTGTAGTTGACAGAAGCTGTATAATTCTGATGACCTAGAAACCAGGAAAGTAGTGTTGATGTTTTGGGTAAAGGTACCTAAAACTCTAGCTGGACTTTTTGTTGTAGTCTGCATATTCATGTCAACGACTTTGAACGCCAAGAAATTACCAGTTTGAAAGAAGGATACGATAATTAAATAAAGCAGGGGTGCAAAGCTTTGCACCCTTACCAATAATTGATTTGTTGCAAAGGAGCTTTTAGATTGGCATTAATTTGAAATAATGAACCTCGCTTGCGTTGATTGCTATAACTACATTTTTACTCAGTTGCCAGTTTTCACCAGGCAAGATATGCCTGTTAAGCCAGAACTTAAAAAAATTCTTCTAATACACTTTTCGCTATATAGTTATATAAACAGGATTTACGCAACTAGCACAGTGATCCTCTGGCATAAGAGTCAAGAGTCAAGGGTCAAAAATCTAGGTTTTTTTTGGACTCTTGACATTTGAACGCCAGTTCACTCAACGGAGGTTCCCTCCGCACGTGACTGGCTCCCCTAGACAAACCTAAACGAAAAAAATATGACACTTGCGTAAGCCTTAATAAATAAAAATTTACACAAAAGGCAATACAGAAATAAACCAAACTTGATGCTAACTAATACCCACTCTACTATTTACTTAATGCTTCCTAATTCTTAGTTGCTTTTTTCAAGAAAGTTGATACAAAAGTCCAATTACTATATTCAGAGTTTGCTTGTAATCTATATGTAAATAGATTCATCTGCTAGCTCTATGCTTATTAGTCTCCTACAAACTCTTGCAGAAATTCTAGCTGGAGGAACATCTCTTACCAGTATGGAGCAAATTGACTTTAATCTTCCTGGTAGTAGAGCGAATGGAGATGCAGTCCCTCTGCTCAATTTGTACTTGTATGACATTCGTTTGTCAAACCAATTACAACAAGCTGGTAGGCAGGTAGAGCGTATGTTTTTAGAAGGAGGATTGCCAACTTCTACTGTCACTCAATTACCTACTTGGTTTGATATTTCATTAATGTTAACAGCCTGGGATCGTACAGCCTTGGGTGAGTATCATCTTTTGACAGAAGCATTATCTTTGCTACTACGTCATGGCTCTCTAAAAGAGGAGTTTTTAGCTCCTGAACTATGCGGTTATGGGCAGTTACCTATGACAGTTGCTAGTTCACCACCTATTGAGGTTGGCTCTTTATGGGGTTGTCTTAACCTCCCTTTGCGCCCAGCTGTACACATAACAGTAACGGCTCCTTTAGGTTCGGAAAAAACTTCAGTCCCCTTAATTTGGGAAAGAATTGTCAGTCTTTACAACCAACAGCAACAGAATGCAAAAAATTTAGTGTTAGCTCAACATCGGGTTTCCATCACCGGAATTGTGAAAAATGCAGTCACAAATATGCCCCTTGGCGAAACCACAGTAACTTTAAGGGGAACTGAAAAGTCAGTAAAAAGTAACCAAGAAGGGTTGTTTTGGTTTGATAATCTTGCCTTCGGTAACTATGTTTTAATCCTGACTTGTCCTGGTTATGTAACTCAGACCTGCAATGCATTAGTGGATGGTAAAACTTACACTTTTAAAGAAGTAGCCCTTACTCCTGAAAGTTAGTTATTTCCTACGGTTTTATGCAGCCAAGTCTTATGAATATACCTTAAGTTTGTCTTTTGTCAATTTTCATTAGGATATTCGCAAATGATGAACACTCAAATTAACAAAAAATGTGCGATCTAAACCTACACAATCTTAATCCTGATTTGGAGAAACATTCATGACCAGACTTGATTATTCTGCCCCTGGTGTTTATGTTGAAGAAGTTAACCGGGGTAGCCGAGCGATTGAAGGTGTCAGCACTGCAATTGCTGGTTTTGTGGGTTTTACAGAAGATGTACGCAATGGTGCAGAAGTTTTTAAACCCATGTTAGTCACCAATTGGTCGCAATATCTCAAATATTTTTCCCGTCCCAATTCTGATGGCTATACAGACTTTAATGCTTATTTACCTCATGCAGTGAATGGCTATTTTTTAAATGGTGGTGGTCGCTGCTGGATTGTGAGTATTGGGACTCAATTACCTGGTACACCTAAACCCACAGCTTTAGAACCTGCTACAGTCCAAATTAATGGACGAGGAAATCGGGCATCGCTAATTTTTAATTTACGTCCTGAGCAAGCAATTGGTGGGTCAATTGAGATTTTAGTGAGCGATGGTACACCGCGCCCACTACCAGAAGGTACAGAAGGCGAACCCCCAGCCAATACAGGCGAGTATTTCACCATCCAGATTCGCCGGGGGGAGGAAATTCTAGAGCAATACGAAAACTTGACGATGAATTCTGAGGTACCTCCTCAGATAGGAACATATGCGATCGCAGCATTAAGAAATTCGATGTATGTCGCTGCGATCGAAGCATCACAAACAGGACGACCTTTAGCGAGACGGCCTGTCAATGGTCAATATGAACTAGCTCCCCCCATAATTCCCTCTACGCCCGATCGCTTTGCTAGAGATGTAGAAGGGATACGCGATGACCGCACAGGGGTACGTGGTCTGTTTGAAATAGATGAAATCACAATGATTGCTTGCCCCGACCTAATGCGAGCTTACGAAGCTGGACTCATGACCTTGGAGCAAGTCCACGGGATTATGGAACTGATGATTAGTATGTGTGAAGGCTCTACTAGTGGAGACATTCCTAATCCACCCAATCGCATGGTCTTATTTGACTCACCACCCGATCGCACTAAACCCCAAGAGGTTGTTGACTGGTTAAATAACTTTAACCGTCGTTCCATGTTTGCAGCGCTGTACTACCCTTGGGTGAAAGTTGCTAACCCACGCAACGCCGGCAGGCCAATTCTTGTCCCACCTTGCGGTCACATGATGGGTGTTTGGGGTCGCATTGATGAAACCAGGGGAGTACACAAAGCACCTGCCAATGAAGTGCCTAGAGGCGTAATTGGCCTAGCTTATGATGTAAATTTCCGAGAGCAAGAACTTTTGAACCCCATTGGCATTAACTGCATTCGCAGCTTCCCCAATCGCGGAATCCGTATCTGGGGAGCAAGAACTCTCGTTGAGCCAGATGTCACCGAATGGCGTTACATTAGCGTCCGCAGACTGATGAGCTACATTGAGAGATCTCTGGAATTGGGTACACAATGGGTCGTTTTTGAACCCAACGATGCAGAAACCTGGGCCCGTGTGCGACGCAATGTCAGCGTCTTCTTAGAACGCATTTGGCGTGAAGGAGCTTTGTTTGGAGCCACAGCTAAGCAATCCTATTACGTTAAATGTGATGCAGAAATTAACCCTCCAGAAACGAGGATGTTAGGTCGGATGTATATCGAAGTGGGTGTTTGCCCTGTTAGACCTGCAGAGTTTGTCGTTTTTCGGATTAGTCAATGGGACCCTGCTGAATCAGAAACTGCTGGCGTTGCTAACTAACTACGCGATTATATTCAGCAGATTTTGTTCATTGTTCATATTGCCTTTGTTCGCTGTTATTTGAACATAATTCATATTTCAACTTACTCAATCAATCAGGAGAATAAAAATGGCCGCAGGTGATAATTCCGCAGCTCAAAAATTTGTTCAAGGCTGTAAGTTTAAAGTTACGTTAGATAACTTGGGGACACAATACGCTATGAGTGTCTCGAACCAATCAATCGAAACTCCAACGACTCCATTAAACGTAGGATTTTCCAGCCAAGGACAACCAGGCATTCCTATACAAGCACCATTACCAGCCTTACAGCAAGACGCTACCAAAATAACAGTACAGTTTGCAACCTTACAAGGTGATATTAAAGTTCGTCAATGGTATGACCAATGTACTACAGGCCAGTTAGCTGCTAATAAACAAGAAATGATGTGGATTGAATACACCACAGATAATCAACCAGGACATTCATCACACTTAAGTGGCGCATTTCCAACTAGCTATAGAAAAGAGGATTTGGGTTTAGATGCTACTAGCAAAGTTCAAATAGAAACTGTAGAAATCATCGGTACAAATTACGAGGTGCAAGCAGCTTAATAGTAATTCAGCGATAAGTTTTAACGGTAGCTTTGCAAGTTGCCAAGCTACCTCTCTTTTTCAAGTTTATTAACAAAAAATTATGGTTACCAAAGATTACGCTTGGCTGACAAGTTGTAGTTTTTACATCGAACTGAGTCTAGATAACTCCAATGATAAAGTCGATGGCATATTTATGAATTGTCAGGGATTACAACGCACCCAAGAAGTGATTCAAATTTGTGAAGTTACTCCCCAAAAGTGGGGAATGAAAGAAAGTAAGGGACGTATAGCTAGAACTAAAATTCCTGGGAATGATAATAGCAATAATATTACCCTGCGTAGAGGGTTAACTTACTCTACAAGATTTTGGGATTGGTTCGACAGTATTCAACAAGGCAATTGGGCTAAAAAACGTCAAGTAATTTCTCTAAATATCTGCAATAATGCGATGGGTAGACAAGTACAAGCAAGGTACGAATTAGATGGGGCTTGGCCAACAAGTTATACACTAGCTGATATTCAGATTGATAAAACTGAGTTAGCTATTGAAGAATTAGAAATCGCTTTTGAAGGAATGAAGCGTGCGCCTTTGCCAGATATAGAACGTACTTTAAAAGATAGCTTTTGAGGGATTTATAGCTAACATAATTGAAAAACAAAATATGAATATTAGATTGTTGAAATGAAAAAAATAAAATTTGCTATTAAAGCTACTAGGAAAAAATTATGTTTCAAAAAGAATTTGAATTTACACTTCCTAAAGGGTATATAGACAGTGATGGTAATCTCCATCGCAAGGGAATTATGCGACTAGCAACAGCAATGGATGAAATTGCACCAATGCGAGATCCGCGTGTGAAATCTAATTTATCTTACGCCACCATCATTATTCTATCTCGCGTAATTACTCGCCTTGGAGCTTTGTCTGAAATTAGTCCTATAGTAGTAGAAAATTTTTTTGCTCAGGATGTGAGTTATCTTCAAGATTTTTATCGCCATATCAATGGTTTGGAAAACAAAAATCATCTGTCTTTAGAGACAGACAATGATATTGAAACTCTTATTGCTACATAGTTTACTTAATACTATGACCCGAAAAAATTCTCTAAATACTGAATATTCTTTTACTCTACCTACAGGTTTAGTAGATGCTCAAAACCGAATCCATCGTCAAGGAATTATGCGTTTAGCCACTGCAAAAGATGAAATTATAGTTCAAAAACATCGCAGTGTTCACGAAAATCCTGCATATAGTTTTTTAGTAATGCTTTCACAAGTTATCACTCGTATTGGCAGCCTAAATTCTGTCAATCTGGATTTACTAGAAACTCTTGTTCTTCGAGATATCAGCTATCTCAAAGAATTTTATAACCGTGTTAATCAACAAGGGAATGCACATATTCCTACTCAATGTCCTCATTGTAATAATCAGTTTGTAGTTGAGTTAGATCTGGCGGGGGAGTTATAAGCTACCCCTCTAACAAGTTATATGAGGAGGTAGCTTTTGTTGCTTACCATTTTCACTGGTCGCAGGATGACATTCTCAATTTAGAACACTCCACTCGTAAAAGATGGATTGCAGAGATAAATAAGATTAACCAACAACTACAAGGTTAATCTCAAACTCTAACAGATAAACCCACAAAATCATTTATGCAACTAACTATGATGAAAGTCAAAATTCTCAACGCTGAAACTCTAGACAAAATCAACGAAGTTAACCTTGACCTCGTTACTAATGATAACAGAGAGTATGTAGTTGGTCGTTCTTCTAAGTCTGGTCTCATTCTCGATAGTAATGATGTGAGTCGCCAGCATGGTAAGTTTTATCTCCAGGATGGAAACTATTACTATTGTGACCTTGATAGTATCAATGGCTCTCTAATTAACAACATACTTGCTGAGAGCGATCGCAGTTATTTATTGAAGCCAGGAGACATTGTCCGCATTGGAGAATTCCTGCTAGTTTTAGAAGAAGAAGTAGAAGAGCCGGAAATAGCTGCAACTGTATACAATGCCAATATAGATTGGCGAGCAGCTTTAAATGGCCATCACCCTGAACTCGCCATTGTAGTTTCTGAAAATGTTGCTCAATCTTCAGAGGAAGAAAGTGCAGTTTCTCAGCAAGTTATTAATATCGATGCTGACTCTTCAAATGCCAAGAGTGAAGAGATTCATCAAAAACCTGAAGTTGTAGAAGTTACTGAAGAATTTGATATATCCTCACCAGATGAACCAACTTCTGACGCAGAGAATGTATTAATCGCTGACGAGCACCAAGTTCAGGAGTTAACTAATATTCAAGAGATAGAAAATTCCATAGCACCACAAAATTCTGAAGTAGAAAGTCGGTTAAATGTGGGTGATGAGCAAATTTCAGAATTAACTATCATTCAAGCAGAAGAAACTACTATCCAGCCTCCGCAATTTGAAGGTAAGGAGTCTGAAGTACAACAAAATCCTGAAATGGAGAATCAATTAAATTTGAATCATGAACAAAATCAGGATTTGACAACTATTCAATGTTCGCCAGCAGAATCTGAAGATTCGGAAATGGAAACTCCAATTTCTGCTAGCAATAATGAATTTGACAATATGACGACAACCCCAAATGTAGAAATACCAACTGAACAAGCGTTAGAGAACAAAATTTTTGAGGTGGAGGAATCGTCTGACGATAGCAAAAGTAACGATTTGGAAACACCTTATTTGCAAAATATTACAGAAAATCTTGAAGCGATCGCACAAGTAGCTGAAGAGTCTGAAGCAAATCTTCAGGATGAACAGAAGGAGGAAGAAGTGACAAACTCTCAAGTCATTAATGATGAAACTTCGCAAGAAATATCACAAGAGATTGAGGAATTAGAAGTAGTGGCTGATATTGCACCTCAAACCCCTGAAGCAGCAAGCAAAGCTTTTGAGATTATCAGTAAAAAATACATTGCTCTGATGGCTCACGATAGCAAAAAATTAGAGCTTGTAGACTTTGTTGCAGAACATCAAGATTTCTTATCTAAGTGTCTAACAATTGCAACACCTACAATTAGTGAAACTATATTCCAACAGACTGGTTTAGCCACTAGTCAAAAAACTCCCTTAGTACCAGTTGGCGGATATCAAACAGTCGCATCATTGATTGGAACAGGAGAAGCTCTAGCAGTTATTCTCTTCAAAGATTTTCTTATTCCTCAATCAAATCAAGCAAATGAGGATGCATTGTTGCGATTGTGTAATGTTAATCAAATTTTAGTGGCAACAAATATGGCAACAGCAGAAGCAATTGTACATTACATTAAAGACATGGTTAGTTCCTTGTAGTTAGCGCTAACTAACCCCATCTACATACTTTACATAATTAAAAAACATTGCAGAGTGAGCTACATATTATAGTTAGGGCACAACATTGTTGTGCCCCTAAGTCTATACTTGATTGGACTGAAATACTATATGTTTGTATGGTTGCAATCTTTGCCTATATTAGATTGCAGCTATTATATATAGTAAAGCTAATAATGAGCAAATATATTAACAGTAAAGATAAAATTTTAGTAAAATATTGAATAAATATTACTATATAAAATATAGAAAAATGTGAAACAAAAAAGATATTTGTTATTCATACAAAAAGAATTAATAGCTGAAATATGAACATATTAGAACATTACAACTAATCAAATGAAAAATAATTCTAAATCGGATAGTTGGATTGGCCGAGCAATTGGCGATCGCCAGCGTTATCGGCTAGAAAAACGTTTAGGCGCAGGCGGTATGGGCGACGTTTTCTTGACAATGGATACTTTACTCGGTCAGCAAGTAGCTCTAAAGCTGCTGAAAGATAACTTAGCCAACTCCAGCGAATTGAGAAAGCGTTTTGAACGTGAAGTAGCGGTGTGTGCAGCACTCAGAAGCGATCACATTGTGCAAGTTAGCGACTATGGCGTTACATCTGAAGGTTATCCTTTCTTCGTCATGGAATATCTGCGGGGACAAAGTTTAGGACAACTACTAAGGCGCGAAAGCCAGCTACCTTTAGAAAGAATACTCCGCATTACAACTCAAGTTTGTGACGGCTTACGTGCGGCGCATCAAGGTGTAACTCTCTGGAGGAACAACGCCACAATTAGCGAACATATCACAGTGGTTCATCGGGATCTCAAGCCAGACAATATCTTTTTAGTACCGACAACTTTGGGAGAGTTAGTGAAAATTCTCGACTTTGGTATTGCTAAAATCCGCGAAGACACAACGGAACATACTAAATTAACAAATATGTTTTTGGGCACGTATCACTATGCTGCTCCCGAACAGTTGGAAGTGCAAGCAAATATTGATGGACGTGCAGACATTTATAGTTTAGGTATTATTATTTATGAAATGCTCAGTGGTGTTGATCCGTTTGGGTTAGGTTTAAATTCTCAAAAAATCAGCGAAATTTCCTGGGCTTTAGCTCATACTTCTAAGCCTCCAGTGCCACTGCGATCGCGGCCTGGTTTACCTAATTTATCACCAGAACTTGAAGCAGTAGTAATGCGCTGTTTACAAAAGTCTCCTGATGAGCGTTTTGCTAATGTAGAGCAGTTAAAACTGGCTCTGCAAAATGCTATTAGTCAAGCAGAAAATTCTGACGTTACTATAGCTGACAATCGAGGTAAGATTGCACAGAGTGATAATGATCTAACTTTTAGACGAGAATCGAATTTTCAAGAATTTTCCCAAGATAAAACTGTTAAGCGGCCACTTGATAATCAAGCTAATTCTGAAGATAAAACTGTTAATAAAGCATCCAACTTGCCACCAAACTATGATGACGGAACAATTCAGCAACCTTTTGTTTCTCGGCAAGAATTGAAGGATGAAACTATTGAAGAACCTTTGGTTGCTAAACAAGAATTTAACGATGGTACGATTCAGCAATCATTACCAGCTAGAGTAGAATCTGATGAAAACACTGTAAGGCGACCACTAAGACCAGTTGAGCAGGACATTGCCAAAGAGATTTTAGCACTAGAGCCGGACTCAATCAGTGAGATTCTGGCAGAAGTTATAGGCCCTATAGCTACTACTTTAATCCGAGAGATTAAACCGCGATCGCATAGTACTCAAGAAATTTTAGAAAATCTCATTCTTTATCTTTCTCCCAAACAACGAAATGAGTTTGAGAAAAAAGCAATAGCCTGGAGCCAAAAAACTTCTAACCCTACTCAAAGCTGGTCAACTCATCCATATATCTGGGATAATCCAGCGATTAATAGTAGCTTTTTACGTAAATGCGAAGAAAATTTAGCAGAAGTTGTTGGCCCCATAGCTGGTTCACTTATCCAAGCTGTTTTAACATCTCATCCACAAATTTCTCCAGAGCAACTGGTGAGTCTGTTAGCTAGAGAAATTCCTGATGTCAAGAAAGCCGATAAATTTTCTCGGCAAATGTTCAAATAATTAATAAACTTTAAATATGTATTGTTATCAAGAATTTAACAAATAACTAGGAGCGTATATCTGTGCGCCCCTAGCAAATAATTGATGTGTGGCAAATATTATTGTAATTGCTATACTTTATGATAAGTTTTGACATCAAAACTTGTTAACTAAGCCTAAAGTACAAATTACGGCTTAGTATTATTCTTCTGATCGATAATTCTCATTGCTATTTCTAAGCTGGATTTCATTCTATTAAATGATGCTGCAAGTGTACCAATTTCATCATTAGACTTTTGTTCAAAATCAGAATTCAGTTTACCCGTACTAACTGCTTGAGCCAGCTTGGATATTTTCGTAATAGGTTTAATCACCGCTTTCTTCAGTAAAAGATTAATAACGATGATTACTAAAGCAAATATAGCAGCTTGTACTCCCATTGCTAGCCACCAGTAATGATTAGCAGTCCGAAGAATTCTCTCAGCAGGCACATAAATCATTTGAGCAAAAATAGTTTTATTAAGTTTCCAGCCAAAACCATTTTTGTCTCCATAAATAGCTAATTGACTCTTAGGAGCTTTATCTGGAGTTGAGTGGCATTGTAGGCAACTGGAATCGTCTAAATTTAGCCGTCTAGCAATGTAAAATGCCCTACCTTTAGGAAGAGAGCGAAAGCCTGAAGACATTGAATTGTCTGGATCTTTACTAAATTGATTAATTAGCTGTGTTTCAAAACTATCAGCTAAGTCCTGCTTATTAGTTGGATTAATGGCAGCTTCTTTGTAAATAAAGTCTTCATATTGGGGATTTATGCGAATATTTTCAAATACTGCCCTGGCAGAAAAAGATGCTACTGTTTCTGGGATGAAGACTGGACTGGTATCTAATTTAGATTCCAACAGAGGAATAATATTGTTTGTAGTGTAGTTTCTAACAGAATTCATTGATTGCAAGAAGTTATCTGCTTGAGTAATTACAGATGCCTGTGCTCTCTGGTTGAGTATATTGGATAAAACAGCACCACTAATAACAATACTTCCCAGAAAAACTAGCATTAAAAGAAAAGTGAACTTATTAGCTAGCTTCAGGTTATCTAAAAGTAATTTGAATTGATTAACTAATTTATGATTGTTTAGCATATTATTCACTTAATTCAATAAAAAGTGGTTGGTCAATAATTATCAGAACGTTAAGTTAACTTAAATCATTAACGTTTGTTGTTCACATTCGGTGTTAATGGTATTAGTGGAGCAGGGGCACCATTTGTATTTACATTCGGTGTTAACGGCACTGGCAGACCATTAGAACCAGAACCAGGAGTAGAATTATTAACTTTGATAGAAAATCCTCTGGAATCTTTATTACCAAACTTATCAGTTGCTAACAGTTGAATTGAGGAAGGGAAAGCTTGATTAGCTGTCAGCACTTTTGACCCTGAAAGCGGGACATTCCCAAAGGGATCGAGTTGAACGCTAGCATCTTGACCTTCTACTTTCCACTGTATAGTTACAGGTTGGTTAGGCTGAAGAACTATATTTGGTTCCTGACTACCGTTAATTGTGAAAGAGATAATCTTCAGTGGTTTGGGTAAAATATTAATCGTAGACTGGGCTGTTTGAGTATTAGGTTGCTTACCAGGATTCGAGGAAAAAGCTTTTACTTCAAATGTGTATTGTCCAGGTTCGGGAGTATTTAAAGGAACATTTTGACAAGAGAGAGTTTGACTCCCTGGCTGACATAATTTATTGAGTTGATTGGGTGTATAGCTTGCTAAAACAGTTTCTGTTCCATTCTCTGCTTTGCTGACAACTTGTAATTGCGATAGTTGCTGATAATTTTGAATTTGCCAGCTTAAATTTATGGCATTGCCTGACATATATTGGCTTTTATATAGCTGAAAATTGATAATGGTAGGATCTGGTTTTTCCTTGATTGAAACTTTAATATTTCCAGTAGTAGCAGCTTTGTCTTGACCGCGAGCAAAAACTTGTAGGTTAAAAGTATAATCACCTGGTTGTGTAACGCCTGTATCGTAGTTGAAACAAGATAATATTCTGTGTTGTGTTTGGCATTCTTCCTTAAGCTTAGGAGGAATACCTTTGTCAAAATTAAAATTTTGCGGTGCGCTAGGTACTGGCCCAGTATTATCGATTTCTATTTTAGAAATTTGCTCATAGTTACGAATTTGCCAATCAAGACGTACTTCGTCACCTTGAATGTAATTGACGCTATCTGATATAAAGTAAATTAATTTTGGCGGTGTTGGAGGTTTGAAGAATAATAACCATACTAAAAAAGCTAACTCTCCTAAACATCCGATAATCGTTAAAAGTATGGGAATAAATTGCCACCAAGGGCGAGCATTCCAAATTAAAGTTCCTTCAGGTAATTTATCTGGTAGAGGTATTTCTTCTTTATCTTGAATAACGACGACAAAGTTGAGGGGAAGTCCGGCTCCAAAAAGTGGTCTTCGCCACCAAGGTTTGGGAGTTACTGTGAGATGAATGTTAAAGCTTTTATTAGGTAATAATCTTATTTTAGAAGGCTCACATTTGAATTTAAATAATTGTTCTTCTTCTCGGCTTTTTATACTAATTTTTAATTCTCGCGGTGTGTTACCTTGATTAGTCAATTTGATTTGATATTCACCAGAACTATTGCTGACTTTTCCGCGTAAGGTAATCAGTTCCACATTTAATTTATGTACTGGAGGAATTTGGATATATACCAAATCAAGCAGGACTAAGTTAGGAGAGTTTGCAGAATATAAGCGAATTGTGGGCGAGTAATTACCTGCAAAAGTATCTGTAGGTGGATGAAATTGTACCAAAATACGTTCTTGGGAATTGGGATTTAGTTCTAGTCCACTGGAGCCGGATAGTAAACCAGGGCCTTCCACCCCTGTAGCGGCGTAACGTATCGTGTACCATTGATCTTCTAAATCTGGACAGGTGAGGCGGAAGCGGTCAACTCTATCTGAACGGTTATCAACCTTCACTTCTATTTGCAAAGGTTCTTTAGGTTTAATGATTGCAGGATTTCTAGGATTTGTGGCAGGTTTTAGGGAAAATGTGGGGTCGTTAACCCGAACCGCAGTATGCTCTTTTAGCATCACTTTCAGTTGGCGCGGGAACTGTATCGGTGTATCTTCGGGAAAATGCTCTGGAGCATCTACGACTAGGGTGTAATCATAAGTTCCCGGTAGAGCATCAATGGGAATTTCAAACTCAAAGGTTAATTCACTATTTTGTTGTGGCCCCAAAGCTAAACGTTCTCTAGGAGAAGAACACCACTGCTGTAAAGTGTCGGAGGCTTCATCAAAAAATACATCAATGACAGCACCTTGAGAACTTTGATTGCTAACAACAACATAGACTGCAACGATTTCTCCAGGCATTCCGAATTGTATACCTGGTGGGTCTATAATCACTGAAAGAGGACTGAGCTTTTGCATATTATTGACCCTTTATGTTGAGTGGTGAAGTTGGACTCGAAAAGCATCATCACCACTGACAACTATGGTTCCTTGGACATCTTTAGTGACATCAATAGTATTGATTTGAGAAAAACCTCTATAAATCTCCTCACCGTTGGGTGCTTTTGTCCGATCTAGTTTTTGATCGCTAGTTAACGGCCAAAGGAGTATTTTGCCATCGTCGCCAGCACTGATGAGTTTGCTACCATCGATGGTGAATGCAATACTTCGTACTGAAAGTTTCGTAGCACGCCAGCGATCGCGTAGTTGACACTGCTGTTGAGTGAGATTAGTTGTAGACTGAGTCTGCGGTGAATTTGTCTGACACTTGTCTAAATCCCATAAGGAAATAAAACCATCAGAGTCGGAAGTTGCTAGTATATGGGAACCTGGAGCAAAATCTACACTCCAGATGTAGTCTCCATCTCCACCATTTAACTCTGGTGTTGAAAGTTGTCTTTGGTTCGCTTCAAGATTGTTCGGGTTCATTAAAATCACACGCTTAAAATTGCCCGCTGTCACCAAAAGATTTTCATCTTCGCTCAAAGCTAAAGCGCGTATTGGATATTTCAGGTCTTTGCCTAAATCAGTAATTTCGGGGTTAGATGCAAAGTTAGTACCTGGCCCTGGTCTTTTCCACAGCCTGAGTTTGCCGCTACCATGACCACTAAATAAGTTCAGAGAATTTTCCGTAAAAACCAAAGCAAAAACGCGATCGCTTGTTTGATCGTTAGGATCGTGCAGAATCTTTTCGCGATCGCGTGTCCGCACATTCCAAAATTGGATCTCGCCATCTTCTAAACCAGCCGCAATGCGATCGTCATCTTTTGGCATGAATCGTAAGGTTCTCACTGGTTTACCAATAATTGCCAACAAACCCCGAGGATTTGGTTTTTTTTCATTACAACCAACAACATTAGGAGCGATCGCCATTCCTTTGGGGTCTATACGGTTGCCATCAACTGACCAAATACGGATTGTACAGTCGTCTGAGCCACTTACCACCGAAAAAGCATCGCCGCTAAAGCGAACAGAGTTCACGATATCAGTATGTCCAATAGGTTCAGGGATGAGCACAAGTGCTAACAGTGCTGCCAATAATGCCAATAAAGTCCAAAGTAACCACAATGGGACTATCGGTAAAACTTTTAAATCTAGAGTTTGGGTTGTGGGGTCTGTACTCCCCAAACGCTGGTCTGTAAGCGCAGTTCTAGCTTCCAAGCGTAAAGTTTTTGCCAATCCCACCCAAGGACGTTGCGTCGTCACATTCAGAAGAACTTTTGTTGTATCTCCAATAGTTAAATCGGCATTTTCCGGCACAACTTGATAAGTGCATTTTCGTTTATCTCTGCCTTGAAGTTGCACATTTACTTGTTGGTAAAGATTGCTGGTATTTTTGAAAAATAGTTGAAATGTTGCTGTTTTAGACTGCCAATCAGGTAATAATTTTTGATGACTTGGTAGCGTTTGTTTTTGTGGTGTGGCGCTAAATCCAACATAACCCACTGGCAAGACTTCCAAAATCCCCGCTACGGAAATTGGCGGACTATTGCGGCTAGTTGCTTTCACAATCAAGGGATAGTCATCACTAGGCGCTTGAGTCATCGCTGGCGGCTGACATTGGAAAGAAATTTCCACTTGTCCACCTGCTTCTAAGAGCAATCTTCTTTCTGCGCTACCGATTATCCAAGAAGAATTAAGACCTTCAACACGAAGTACAGTCTCAACTTCAATCGGACTCAAATTCTTCACCCGCACTGGAATATCAACAGAATTGCGAGGATAAACTTGAAATCGCTGCACTGGTAATTCCACACTTAATAATGTGGAAATTTTACCTGGCTGAATAATCAAACGCACTAACAGCTTACGTTCTTCACGTAACTGAGGTGAAAAGATTCTCACTGTCAGGTTTACAGTACCTACAAATGCAGGTAAAGGCGTATCAAAAATTTCAACTTGAAATTCAGTCACACCACCCGGTGGTTTAGCTGCTGCAACTTCTGGTGTAAGACGATACCATTGAGAGCCTGAACTTTTACTAGCTCCGACTGCTAAAACCTCTAATTGAAAAGCAGCAAATTGCTCGCTACCATTAATCACGGTTACGCCAAAAGTCGCTGGTGAGCCACCAGGCTTAAAAGTAACGCTTTGAGTAGAGAGATTAGCATTAACGATCCGGTTTTCCATACACCATCTGCATATAAGCAGCAGTTTGATTGTGAGTTGCTGTTCTCACTTTATGGTGTCATTTTAATTAGTCTAATTTCATATACATTAGTCGGATTTTTTCTAGGTTTTATAAAGGTATGATGTTAAATAATCCATTAAAAACGAATGATTAAGAAAAATTAATAGATAGATTAGAAAAAACTTTGCAATAAATCAATAATTTGTAGGAATACACAAATGTGTATTCCTAGCGATCGCCATTTTTTACAGATTAAAAATAATAAATAATATGCGTCATACAATTGCTATGGCATCTGTAACTGCTGTGCTGAAAAATGTAGTTGAAAATGGATTAACCAGTGACCCAATCACAGCCAGTATCGGTGACATTCTTGTAACAGCAATACCACCCGATCGCATTACTGTTGGAGTAGATGAGCATTCTCAAATTAATCTATTTCTTTATCAAGTGACGCAAAACCGCAACGCTGACTGGACATCTGGAGAACTGAAACAGCGTATTACCCAATCACAGAAAGAACAACGCCCTAAAAATCCGCCTCTAGCACTTGACTTGCACTACTTACTAACAGTTTATGGCGGTAAAGAATTTCAAACAGAGTTATTGCTTGAATATATTATGCAGTTATTTTATGACCTACCAATATTGACCCAGGATGTTATTTATACTGCTTTGCAAAATACTCTCACTGTCAACACTTCTAATATTTTATCTCCAGTGCTTGCCTCTACATCTGTTTCTACTTTAGCTGAACAAATCGGTTCAATAAGAATTAGCCCAGAGTTTTCTAACATGGAAGAAACTTCAAAGCTTTGGTCTATGCTGCAAACGCAGTATCGCCCATCAATTGGCTATCAAGCATCAATGGTGTTAATTAAAAATAATTCGTAATTCGTAATTATAAAAAAATAACGTATAACCAGGTTAAAGATAAAAATCTTTAACCTGGTTATATTTTACCTTTAAATGTGATTTTTTTCTAATTTTGATTCATAACCAACCCTTGATTTCACTATCAGTAAGTGTCTTTTCTAGTTTTAAATATTCACTTTGGGCAGCATTTAATAAATGCTTCATCATCACTGACTCCCCAGCATCAGCAGCATTAAATGTAGCATTTAAAGCAATATTACGAATATTGCCACCTGCTAAATTTAACTGGGCAAGTTTATCAAATTCCAAATTATGAGTGGGTATTTGTGGAGGGAAAATACACCGCCAGATTTCTACACGTGATTTGAAATCAGGGAAAGGAAAGGAAATAACGAAGCGCAGACGACGCATAAAAGCCTGGTCTAAAGAATGTTTGAGATTAGTAGTTAAAATTGCTAAACCTTGATATGCTTCCATTCGTTGCAGCAAATAGCTGACTTCGACGTTAGCATGGCGATCGTGGCTATCTTTAACATCAGAACGTTTGCCAAATAAAGCATCAGCTTCGTCAAAAAGTAAAATGGCTCCACCTGCTTCAGCAGCATCAAAAATCCGCCGCAAATTTTTCTCTGTTTCGCCAATATATTTACTTATAACTGCACTCAAATCGATCCGATAAAGGTCTAAACGTAACTCTTTTGCTATTACTTCAGCTGCCATTGTTTTACCAGTACCAGGAGCACCTGCAAATAATGCACTAACACCTAAACCACGACTTCCTTTACTAGAAAATCCCCATTCCCAATAAACTTTTCCTCGTTGCCTAACTTGAGCGATTAAATCCCGCAAAATCTTTTTTTGTAATTCTGGCAATATGAGATCGTTCCAACTAGCAGTTGCATTTATATGTTGTGCTAAGTCCTCAAGTTGAGGACGCGCCATTGTGCGGCAAATATCCCATAAATCATGAGAAAGTAGGGAGTTGTTACTAGGAATAGGCTGATTTTTAATTTGTAAACAAGCAGATTGAATAGCATGAGGATTGAGATTGAACTGAGATACTAACGCCTTGAGATGTCCATTGAGTTCAGTAGCAGTATTGCCAAGACAAGCGTGCCAAATGTTTTGCTGTTCTTCGGGGGTAAGTTTTACCACGTCAAAATTCACGAGGGGACGGCGTGGTGAGTGCAACCTGTCTTCTGTAGAAATAATTAATGGACTATGGATATTCTCAATTAACTGTAATATTGCTGTATTTAAACTTGGTTCAGCTAAATTTAACTGTTGGCAATCTAGTAGAAGAACATGATTTGTTAAAGCAACTTGTCGTTCCCATCTGCGAATAAAGTTGTTGAGTTCAGTAGGATCTGTGGGCAGATTACGAGCAGGAATGATTTTAAGCGATCGCTTTACAAGTTGACAAGCAGTATTGGCGATCGCATACTTATCGCTAACTTCTGCACCACAAAGTTGCACGACTGGTAATGTGGAGGCTGTTTCTACTGGTGACCAGATAGCTGCTAGTTTTTGGGCAATATTTTGGTGTGAAGGCTGCAAGGGTAGATTGCTATCAACCTTTGGTAATGGTTGCATGAGGTGTATCAGTCTTTCATCTTGATAAGGCTGTCCCAGCAGATAAAGCAAGATACTATTATCTATCTGCAAGCGGCATTTAATAAGTTCTTGACTAGCCCCAACTTGCACTAATTGCCAATATTGCAAAGGAGCAGTTGGTAAAAAGGCACTCCAATGAGAATCTGGGAACAAACGCATAGCTAAACCAAAAGTTGGGTAAGCTAAACGCTCATCTCCCTCAGCTTGGGCACAAAGTTGAGCAAAGTAGGGAAGCAGAGCTTGAGCAAGACACAAAAGTAGAATGTGACACTCAAATAGTGACAGACCAAACTTAGTACAAAGATAGCCGAATGCTGAACAATGGCTGATGGTAGTGGTGACATCTACAAGCTGAGATTGTATATCAGAAGAAGGCTCTACATCTTGTTGGCGATCGCTGTAATCAATTACAGTTTGCTCAATTGCAGACATAGCAGCCTCTAGATAGTAAATGTTAGCTTTGTCTTGAACAAATTCGGGATTCATGTTGGCAGCATATTGAATATTTTATCCGGGTAGAGTCGCACAACTGTGTGCCCCTAGGATTTGTCGTTTGGTTGTTTGTTGATAAGCTGTTACGCATTTAAATTGTGTATTTCGCACTCAGGTTGTCAAAAGTCAAGAGTCCAAAGTCCAAGCTAGCGTTTGACCCTGGACTATTGACCCTTGACAGTCCTAACACCAGAATATTTGATTTAGGAGCGTATCAGCTTAACTGAAGGTTGATGATCTGCAAAATTTGGTTGGCTTAGATCAACTTCCGGAGTTTGCACATCATCAAGAGCGATCGCCGCGTCAGGGGTATGGCTTGCTGGTTGAGAAACAGACTGGTTAATTTCTTGATGAGATTTAGCCGCAATCATTTCTTTCCAAGCTGCTTGAACCGCAGATCCCAGACGAATTTTCAGTTCCCAGGCTCCTTTTGCAGCTACAGAACTAACACGACTAACGCCTTGAGCAGCCGCAGCTCCTAAACGGCTACCGATAATTACAGTACCTTGAGAGAGCGATCGCCAATACTTATCTGCTTCTTTCTCCAGTTCCTCTGGATCGATGAATTTGTGATTCTCTATTGATTCACGCGCTTTACGTACCGCTTTAATGTATGTATCTCTTGTCCAGTTTCCTGTGGCTTTGATATCTGTAAAAATGCGTTTATTGATTGCTGCGAGTAAAGCCTGAGTTTGGTACTTGGGATCTGCTGGTTCTGTCGTTTCCAGAGTTGGCGTAACTTTAACTAAAGCGCCGGGTTTATTAGTTGTCTCTATTTCTTCATCAGGATGCCAAGATGAAAATGCAGTTGCATCCATATTTCTCACAAATGTTGCATCTTCAACAACATTGCTAGTGTCTTGAATAAAGAGAATAAATTCTCCAGCTTGAATCACATCTCCAACTTTGAGGAGATAAGTTTTATTGGGTTCAACAAGTTCGCCATTAACCTTAGAGCCATTTGTACTGCCAAGATCAGTGTAAAAAATTTCACTATCTTGCAGAAAAAATTTACCATGTACTCGGCTAACATCCTGGCTATCTAAGACTAAACCAGAATCAGGCGATCGCCCTATGAAGCATACGTCTTCATGCGTAAATAATTCATCAAAGTCTAGTTCAATTCCTCGAATTTTTGTTTGTGAGTTAAAAACCTTAACTTTCATCACTTTTAACCTAAATTAAATCTTAAATATTCAGAAATAGCAATAAACTTTCATATAGCCCTTGCTCCATATTTTAGATAGGGCTAATACTGTTTACCAATATTTTATATTTTGCAGATAATTTAAGGATTTTTAATTACCCATAGGTCTAATTTTTCTAAATAACTTTTGATTAATGATATGATTAGACCTTTGCATAATAGTCTATCAAGCCAGATATCTTTAATATAAAGCTAGAGAATTTGATTTTGAATTTATGGCAGCACTATCAAAAATAGTTGAAAATATCCTCAGAAACATTATGTATCAGGTTGAAGCTATAATCAGCAGCCTAATGTATGGGGTAATGAACAACGCCGAACAAAAAATGAGAGATAAAATTAATCAACGACTTCAATCACATCAACAAGTTGAACAAGAAGAGAAAGAAAAAGACGCATGAAATGTAAATAAAAAATTTAAACCTACCAATAATCTAGGATATTTATGGTGTACTTACAAGTGCAAAAATCAGTTAAATCCACTGCTATTCAGAAAAGACAATATCCAATTTCTCCACCTGTTAGTGATGATTTAACACAAGCAGTTTTACAAACCTATCCTCGAAAAAAAATTTCTACTCGTCCTAGTAAATTATCTAGAGATGCTATTTATAGAAGTATTTTCGGCAACTTGGTAATTACACAACCGCAAACTAACTCTGAACTAGAAGCTGAGCGGATAACGACACCAGTGGTTAGGCAAGAAAATACATCTACCAGCCAAACTTTACAGCATTTTAATTCTGATATAGGGACAGTTGATAAAACAACGAAAATAGCCATAATTAAAGACATTATTCACAAAACCTTTGGGCAAGATTTCTCAACTGTTGCTAGTTCCGAACAGCAGCAGCGATTAGCAGAGCAAGGCTTGACACCAGAAATGGCAACAAAGGTAGCGCAAGCAATTAATAATTTTGAGCAGAAAAAATCTGAGAGAATAGCTAGGTTAAAACTTGAGAAAACAGCACAGTTTCAAAGATATGGCTATCCTATTCAAGAAGCGAGATTACGAGCCGAAAAATATATATTGGAACAAGAAAACTTTCAAGATTTAGAAAATGAAGCATTTAAAGACTTACCTCCAGCATACAGACCCACGCCTACAGATATCAAAGCTAAACTTTTACATGATGTCAAAAAGCAATTTTTCTTAGAAGATAAATATGATGCTAAACTAACTTATGCTAATAACTCTGCAACGAAAACATCTACCTCAGAAAAATTAAAAGCATATATTAAAACTGGTGGAAGTACTATAAAAACAGTAGCAGAGGTTGGGGGTGGTATTTCTGAGAAATTTACACCCAACAGCAATGGAACTAAAGTTTTCAAGGGAATATCAAACAGTATTGATGTAGGCACAAATATTACTAACGCTGGATTTGCGATCGCAAATATAGTAGAAGGAGCAAAAAAATGGGTAAATAAAAGTGATGCAGTGATTAAAAAAGAAGGTAAAGAGCAAGTAATTGCAGGAGGTATCGAGTTAAAAGATAATCTACTCGCTGCCACATCAGGTGCGATGTATTTAACTAAAACCTTTGGAAATCAAGATTTAGTTAATAGGCTAGATATGGCAGGTTTTCCAATTTTCAATATCATTACAAATAGTAATACTTTAATTCACAGTGCTTATGAGATGGGTACAGCTACTAAACAAGCTAGTACACATAAATTGCTATACAAACAAGCCAAACATCACAAATATTATCTCGAAGATGCTGTGGAAATCATTGCTAAAAGAATGACGCATATAGCAATCAGAAAAGCTGTGGATATTGTAGTAAATGTAATCAAAATAGTTGGGAATCTTCTCAATTTAGGAGGTATTACTGCTGTAGCCGGAATGGTAATTAAATATTTGGGAACTGCAATCAATCTAGGCAAGAAACTTGGAGAACAGCTTGTTGATAGTTATCAAGCTGGTACGGCTCAAGAAGCTGCTTTTAACGCAAAAGTTAATGCTATGGGTGCAGAGGAAGAGATATTCCAGAAACACCCAAAATTTGCTGCTGCTGCCATAGTTGTCATGGCAAAACAGTCAGATAAATTAGCGATAAATATGCTAAAAACAATGGGAATTACTGAATCTGAGATTCATAAAAAATCTGCCAAAGAATTGAGAGATAAAATTCTAAATATTTTGCACTTTAAAGAAGATGCAAAAACTATAACACAACAGGGAAAAAATAAATTTACCAATACACAGCATAGCCTCAAACAGAAAACTCAGATTATTAACACTGTCAAATATTCAGCTAAAAAGCTAACAAAAACACTACCAGTCCAATTGTTAACCATAGCTAAATCTGTTAAGAAGTTTACATTAATAGATAGTGATACTGCTGCAATCATTTCTCAAATAAAATAATTATTAATTTCTCTCCAACATTATTTTTTCAAGGATAATGTAGACGTAGGGGGTAACATAACATAAAGAACCGTAGCAGACAGCACCCAGTCTAAAGATGCGATCGCAATTTGAGCCAAACAGAGCCGCAAATGAAATTGAGGAATTGTCCATCTTTTAATCTGTAGGGATCGATGATGAAAGCTATTCCAGAGTAAATAGGTAGCAATTATACTCAAAAAAAATCCGCCGAGTGGATGCACTGTGTGGAATGGAAGATGCAACAGTGATGGAATTGTGAGCGGCTCAACTATAAATATGACTCCGCTGACAGCAAACAATCCTAACCAAAAACTTAAATGACAGAATGCAATAACTTGAGCAACTTCCCAGCCTGACAGACCCCAAATAGTATAGAATCGATAGCGAATTGCACCATCGCTAAACACAGAAAAGCCAATTATGTTGCTGATGGGAATGCCGATAACAGAAACTAGTATTGTCTTACGATAAGGCAAAGGGTGACGAATAGACCGCACAGCTAGTTGATCGTAGCCAGTTAGGACAATATAGTTTAGGAAAGTTAGCGTGATCGCCCAGACAACTTTATGAGTTGGAATGCTGCTAAGACTCCGCCAAATCTCTCCTGGTGGATACTGCTGTATCTCTCGCTCAATCACCCAAATCGTAACACCTAATAGAACAATTCCGACAAAGGAAGGAAGTATTTGTAAGCAACGTTTCCAAGACATGAATATTAACCCTTGGAGTTCACGAACCAGGTTTAAAATAATCTAGGAGGCGATCGCCTGAATCTGCTCGAATTAAAGCCACGACAACATCGGGTAAAGCAATTAAGTTAGGATAGATGAGATAGCGAGGCTCCCAACGTGGATGAAATTTATCTTTAGAACTCTTGCATAAATATTTTGTGGTACAATTTTTGGTTATTTTAATTTCAGTTTTGGCAATTAAAACAGGAAGAAATTATCAATTTTCTCAATGAAGTATTATCAAGCGATCGCTAATAAAAATTTTTTGGCAGCAAACACAGTTTCAGCTATTGATAAAATCCTGAGATTATTTGATAATTTTATTTTTTTAATCTGACTTTATAGAGCTAATTCGTAATTATAAATTACGGCAATTAAATTCGACCTTAACCCAAAACGTCGATGACGATTTCGATATCTATCAGACAAGATTTTAAAGATTTTTAGACGACGATTTACGTGTTCAACAGCAATTCTTAATCGATTGAGTTCTCGATTATATTTTTTCTGTTCCTTCGTCAACTTTTTCCCTTTTGGTTTTTTAATTGGTGTTTCACTCAATTGATGAATTTTATTAATTCCTTGATACCCTTTATCGAGAAAGGCAGAGGGCAGGAGGCAGAAGGAATCTGCATCCTGTTCTCTGCCACGACCGGAGGGAGTAAGGGTTCAAGACCCCCGCCAAAACGTAGTTTGGCGGTATAAGATTGCTGGTGGGTTTGAATCCCCCTGCAATCTTCCCTTCTGCCCTCTGCCTTCTGCCTTCTTCAACCGCTAGGATTTTGAGTAATTCTCCAAATCTTACGCTACTGGTTTTAAATAGCTTAAAATCATGGATTCTCCCCAAACCATGCGCTAAACAGATAATAGCAGTACTTTTTTGATGGATTATTACCTGCGTTTTTAAAGTATGTTCTCCCTGTTTACCACTAAAAAATCTTTTTTGACCTTTCTGAGGTTTTTCAATTGGACTCTCCGTGACATCCATTACAACTAAATCATCTTCAGATGACATTTTCCACAATTCTTTTTTCCCCGGCAGACTAAACTTTCTTGACTTAATTAAGATATTTTCAATTTTATAAACTGTTCGACAAACTGCCGACTCTGAAAGTCCCCAATCTAATCCAATATGATAATAAGTACGGTACTCTCTCCAGTATTGAATAACCATTAAAACTTGGTCTTCAATTATTAATTTAGGACGACGACCCAGTTTCTTTTTCTTTTGATCATTACCTTTGACTAACTCAACCATTAGTTCAAAAGTCCGACGACTTACTCCGGTCATGCGCTTAAACTTTCTTGAAGTAAGCTGTTTGGCTTTCTCTATCTTCACTGCTGATCAAATTCCTAATCGCAAATTGTCAAACCCTTCACTGTACCACAAAACACTTTTGCAAGAGTTCTTAAGAATTGATTAACAAAGTGCTGATTTATCCGACCTTGTAGAGGACAAGCTGTACCTAACCAACGTTCACCCCAGTGTGGCTGTCCTCGTTGTCGATGTTCTTGATAATCTTTCGAGGCTGAAAAACTCCCCAAGTGAGCATCCCGTTTACTGCGCCCCAAGATTGGTACTGCAACTGGATCATCAGTCTCTGGATCGTTACAGAACCACCAGTTAATTTAGTTCTTTCAGCATTCTTTCAAATCCGTATATAGCTGAGGTTCTTTTAAAGAGTGACGTAAAAGCATTTTTACAAATAATTCTAGAAAATCTCTTGCTTTAGAACTACTTTTTAATAGTGATAAATCTTTTATAAAATCTGGCTGACTCCCATGTGCTATACTGCTTCTGTATGCATAGAGTTTTTTCCAAATTGTACTTTCATTTGCGCCTTGAAAGAATTGAGAGTAATCTAGTTGTTTGCAGAAGCGACGTGATAATAAAGGTATTTTAGTTGAAACTTGTCGCGTTATTGAATCTCCAGTATCGATTGGTTTATGTGTAATTAATAATTCAATAATAGTAAATAGTCCCAGAATTCTGAAATCAGAATTAAAAGGCAGTTGCTTAAGATCTTCAAGCATCTGGATAGATTGTTTTATCAATGGATAATCAGGGTAAGCTCATCTAATTCGGTATAATTTAAGCTTGACAAATTAATTAAGATAAGCATAAACAAAGATGTAAAAAACGCACTTGACTCAAGAGCAAGAT
>NZ_JACJQJ010000031.1 GCF_014696615.1 Nostoc linckia FACHB-104
AATTTTGGAGGGGGTTTGGGGGACGCAACCGTCACCCAATCGGGGGTTTGGGGGAGAATCCCCCAATTCTTCTGGCTTCTTTAATAAGTGACAAATCAATCGCTAATGAGCTTAACCCCAGCGTATTGCTTTTTCAGGGGAACACCCGCAACGCAGTGGCATGGAGTTAGGGGTATCTAAAAGTATTTGCTACATCATTGAGGACTTTTCAAACATCCTCCAAGAAAGAAAAGCTAGGTTTATTAAAAAACCTGGTTTTTATATTTTTACTAGAAAAATTTTTAAAATTATTTAAGATTTATTGGAGTATTTAAATGATATTAAAATAAGATTTTTATAACTTTAGATAAAATATTCGTCTGACTTTAGAGAGTCAACAAATTACCATCAAAAACTTTATTTTAAATATATAAAATCATTGGCTTAAAACTTGCAGACTAATGAATACATCGAAATCAATAACCAGAAAGACTGTAGCAGCAGTACAGCTAAAGCATATTCGCCTGTCACTACAAAGTATGATCAATCATTTAAATAATGATTGCCCTGATTGCCCTGGTAACCACAATTGTCATTGCCTGCAGATAAGCGGGAATAGATAATATTTCCCAAACATGGTTTACTAAGTAATAGCAATTGGCGATATCAGACTTAAATTTAATTTTTGCGAAGCTTTCGCTCTTACCTTCCATCTGTACCCTATTGTCTGTTTCCTTTATCCGCCAGCAATTTCATTAATCACAGCGAATAGCTTATAGTTGGATATTTACAGCAAGAAGACTTTTTTATCTTCTTTCGCCTTTGTTATGACTTCACCCAAAGCAAAACTAGAAGATATTGAAATTCAGTTACTACTTGAAGGAATTTACCGTTACTGGGGTTACGACTTCCGTAATTATGCTTTTTCCTCTCTCAAACGTCGTATCCAAAATTTTATCAAAATAGAAGGCTATACAAGTGTTTCAGAATTGCAAGCACGAGTACTACATGATAGTAACTGTTTAGAAAGATTCTTGCTCAGTCTCACAGTAAATGTTACTTCCATGTTTCGCGATCCTAGTTTTTATCTAGCTTTGAGAAAAGAGGTAATTCCGCTTTTGCGTACCTATCCTTTTATTCGCATTTGGCACGCAGGATGCTCAACAGGAGAAGAAGTTTACTCAATGGCAATTTTACTACAGGAGGAAAATCTTTATCAACGTTGCCGGATTTATGCTACCGACTTTAATGAAAAAGTACTACAAAAAGCTAGAACTGGCATTTTTTCTCTCAAACTCATGCAGGATTATACTCAACTTTACCTGAAAGCAGGAGGAAAAGAGTCTTTTTCTGAGTACTATACCGCAGCTTACGACAGTGCAATTTTTCGTGCTTCTTTACGAGAAAATATTGTCTTTGCTCAACATAACTTAGCCACAGATAGTTCTTTTAATGAATTTCATATCATTATTTGTCGCAATGTTTTAATATATTTTAACCAAACCCTACAAAAGCGAGTCCATGAACTTTTTTATAATAGCCTTTGTTCTTTTGGTATTCTCGGTTTAGGACGACAAGAATCAATTCGTTTTACTCCCCATGACCATCAATATCAAGAGCTTGTCAAAGGTGAAAAGCTCTATCGGAGGTTGAATTAGTGGTGTTTAAAATTGTAGTCATAGGTGCATCATTAGGCGGATTTACAGCTTTAAAAGAAATATTAGGAAACTTACCTAAAAACTTAAAATTGCCTATAGTAGTTGCACAGCATCGGCATCGAGAATCCTACAGTACATTGAGCGAATTTTTACAAAAGCATACATCTTTACAAGTCCGAGAGGTAGAAGACAAAGATGAAATTTCATCAGGGTATGTTTATTTAGCACCTGCTGATTACCATTTGTTAGTAGAATCTGGCTATTTCGCTCTTTCGACTGATGAGCCAATTTCCTATGCTCGACCTTCAATTGATGTCTTGTTTGAATCGGCTGCTGATATTTATGGTGAACAAGTAATTGGTGTAATATTAACAGGAGCAAATGAAGATGGTGTACAAGGTTTAAAAGCGATCAAGTCGCGGTTGGGGATAGCAATAGTTCAAGATCCGACTACGGCTGAATGTTCAGTCATGCCAAAAGCAGCAATTAATGCTGTTGCTGTAGACTGGATTTTGTCACCAAAAGAAATAGGTGAAAAAATAGTTTATCTTTGTGATTAGATAATCAGATAATATTGCACTTAACTAAATTATATTCGGCAAGGATTCGAGTTTTGATTTTACAAACATAAGAGTAACATTTTCCTAAATTAACCTCTGCTATTAAGTATTTTTTCTTGGTTTAACTAGAATGCGCTAGCCCTGTACTAAAAATCAGTTTTACATAATATTAATCACTGTGTTTTTAGAATAGACATAAACAAAAAATCTTACTACTATATATAATTGCTCTCTAATCCAGTTGCTACTATCAAAGCCTATGTCATATACTTAGTCTTAGATTTATATTAATTTTATTCAGTCACAGATGACCATTTATTTTTATGCAGTTCGTGAAGAATATGGCTGTTTTTCTAACTTTTCAGCTCATGGGTTTGAGTTAGATGGTTTATATTGGCCTACAAGCGAACATTATTTTCAAGCACAAAAGTTTATTGGCACTTTGCATTTAGAACAAATTCGCTTAGTAAAAACTCCTAAAGATGCTGCCAGAATGGGACGTGAGAGAAGCCGTCCTCTGCGTCAAGATTGGGAACAAGTTAAAGACGATGTAATGCGAAAGGCAGTACTACGTAAATTTGAAACCCATGCAGATATTAGGGAAATCCTCCTTGCTACTGGTAATGAAGATATAGTAGAAAACTCTCCCATTGACTTTTACTGGGGTTGTGGTTCTGATGGTAGTGGTAAAAATATGTTGGGATTAATTTTAATGGAAGTGCGAGAAACACTTCGTTCTACTCACAGTGCCTAGATGTAGATTCAGAGTCCCATAATTTAGTTGATCAGGCTCATATTTGATTTTTGAAAAAATCAGTATAACTTGATTATTTTTTCTCTATTTTCTTCTTATAGCAGTGATTTTAGTAATCACAGTTGATTGCTATATATCCTCTTAAGAGGTAAATTAATTTTGAATTAGATCAACTATAGGACTCATATTTGATTTTTGCGAAGCTAGGTATATCTTGACTCCGTCATTCCATCTTCCCTATTTACTGTCTACGCAAATCATTTCTCCTAATCAAATCGGATTGCTATATGTTATCTAAGAAAAGCTGAAAATTAGCAATCTGTAAAGGAGTTAACTAATTATGTCTCTATCATCAATAAACAAGAAATATTGCAAATGGTTTTGGGATGAATCTTTGGGAGGAGAGTATGATAATTGGGGTACTAGTACCTACTTCATGGAGGTTGGGCATGATTTGTATGCAATTAGACAAGTAGAGATTTATGAAAATGGCAATGTCTTATTTTATGATTCCAGCCATGTTGCAGATGATTATGGCCGATTGTGCGACAAACAACTCAATGAAGAGGATGTCAAAGATTTTGCCATTAATCAAGCGGAATTTGAACAAATATGGCATACAAAAATTCCGATGAATCGCTGAAATTTATGTAACCGAAAGTGTGTGTATGTTACGCAATAACTATAATTAATTGCCGCTGAATAGTAGGAATTTTAACTAATCGAAGTCAGCGAGGGCTAGTAGTAAATTTATGGCTAATGTGAATATATATCCAATATTTTGGGAATACTAAAGATTATCAGCAAACATAACAGGACTTGGTCGATGTCTACAGGCGGATGGAATCCTAATTTCAAAAATACAGATTCCTCAAAACTTCCAACATCATATCGGAAAATAGGGAAGCACAAAACCATTATTCATAAATTTGACCAAGCTACCCTAGAAGAAATTACAGTTTCACCAGAAACTAATGCCCAGCTAGCAGCAGCATCCCAGCTACTACGTCAAGGAGTTCAACAGCAGCAAGCTGGTGATTTGGCGGCTGCAATCAATTCTTTAGAAGAATCTCTGGTATTGTTTCAAGCCATTGGGGATAGACACAAGCAGGAAAAAGTGCTTTCCTTGTTGGCATTAATCGCTTATACCCTCGGTCACTACCAGAAAACTATCTCTTACTGCCAACAGTGCCTCTGTTTGATGGAGGATATTTCAGATTTGTTAGTGAAAATGCAAGTATTATCTCATTTAGGTAATGCTTACCGACACCTAAATGAATATGACAAAGCTATTGAGTTTTTAGAACAATGTTTGAAAATTACCCAGCACAAGCAAGAGAAGCGTAGTCAAGTAGCTGCTTTAAATAACCTAGGATTAGTTTATAAAGCTGTGGGTAACTTTGCACAGGCAATTAGATATCAAGAGCAAAGTTTAGCAATACTACAAGAACTTAAAGACCATTGGGGAGAAGAACAAGTACTCAAGAATTTAGGTAATGCTTGGTATGCATTGGATGATTACCCAAAAGCGATCGCATATTATGAAAAATGTGTAGTCATATCACACAAATTGAAAAATTTTCGTAGTGCGATTCATGTCTTAAAGAATCTGGCTAATGCTTGCTATGCTTTAGGGAATTACAGTCAAGCTATTATTTACTATCAAGAGCGTTTGCAATTAGCCAGAGAACTTCAAGATAAGCGAACTGAAGAACAGTCTTTAGGAAGTTTAGGAGTTGCTTGTGAAGCTTTGGGTGATTATGCCAGAGCAATCTTATACCATGAAGAGCGTTTGCTTTTAGCTATCAGTCTCCAAGATACCCGCAGTCAAGA
This sequence comes from Nostoc linckia FACHB-104, assembly GCF_014696615.1. GTDB lineage: Bacteria > Cyanobacteriota > Cyanobacteriia > Cyanobacteriales > Nostocaceae > Aulosira > Aulosira linckia_A. Next base: position 4,785 of record NZ_JACJQJ010000031.1, read on the forward strand.
ACAAGCTTTTGCTAGCCTGAAAGTTGCCTGTTATGCCCTAGGTGATTATGCCAAACTTATGCAATACGAACAACAGGTTGAGGGTTAGGGATTGGCGATATAGCAATGGGGATAAAGGATTTGGGAATTACTGCAACCAGTTGAAAATGGTTTGGTTTTGGGACTTCCAGAAAATAATTATCCCATTTTCATAGCTGCAGATTCTTTCTCCTCTGCTTCCTTTGCTGACAAAGCGTTCGCGTAGCGTCCCGCAGGGATGGAATATTTTTTTAGTTGGAAGTCCCTTTGCTCATGATACCGATACAACTGATACAATAAATGTTCTGTGAATAAAATTTTCAGCTGTAGCTGATTTTTCCAAGTCTTCCACATCAGAAGTATTGCACTCAGATGAAACAGGTGGTATTTTCACCCAAATCTAGATTGTCATGAGCAGCGAAACCCAACTTAGCCTATTCGACGATTCCACTTTTAATCAACGAGATCTGATTCCCACAGACGCTAAAATTCCCATACCTGCCAATACCTATTCTGATATGACAGAGTTGGCACAACACTGTAATCAGTGCCATCGTTGTGGATTAGGAAATAACCGCACTCATGCTGTGGTAGGACGCGGAAACCTCAAAGCACCAATTATGGTTGTGGGGGAAGCACCAGGCCAAAACGAAGACGAAACAGGGTTACCATTTGTAGGCAAATCAGGGCAGTTGTTAGAGAAAATCTTGGCATCTGTAAGTCTGAGTACTGAGACTGATGTGTACATTTGTAATATCAACAAATGTCGCCCGCCAGAAAATCGAGTACCAACCACGGAAGAAATGGCAGCTTGCTTGCCTTACTTATTAGAACAAATTCGTTTAGTTGACCCGAAAATCATTTTATTAACTGGTGCAACTGCAGTTAAAGGCTTAACTAACGACAAGCGGGGAATTACCAAAATTCGCGGACAGTGGATAGAGTGGCAGGGACGTTTGTGTATGCCGATTTTCCATCCTTCCTATCTACTGCGGAACCCTTCTAGGGAAGTAGGTGGCCCTAAATGGTTGATGTGGCAAGATATACAAGAAGTCCGCGCTAAGTATGATGAAATTAGGCAAACACATTGAATCTGCTGTGATACTTATTGCTTAAACTACTGTCGTCATTTGATTTTGGATTCACCTCTTCTTTAAACAAGAGGCTGGAACATCACGCAGATATTGGGTTGGATGCAATACTTGTCGGTTAAGGGCAAAAGGGGAAGGGGAAAAGGGGCAAGAAAAAATCTTTAACCCTTAACCTTTCACCTTTTCCCCAAACCAAATTAAGAGTACGCGCTTCGGGGCAGGGCAGTGCCCATGCCCCTACAATTATCTGTATCTCACCAACTTGCAATCTGCTGTAAGTGCATTCCACCTATTGCTGAATTTTCACCCACAACAAAATTCATCCCATTGGGTTGCTACTCAATTTTGAGATTAAAGGGTAAACGTGCGTAGACTCCTTGGGGATCGTTCATCTTTTGCAAAACGGATAATTCCTCTTGGAGTTTGGCAAATTCTGCGGTGAGGGGATTGGATTGTTTAACTTGCGCCTTCGGAATTCCTAAAACACTGCGCGCTTCTTGTGTGGATATGCCAAAAAAGCGTTCTTCAAAGCTGCTATTTTGAGGATATTCTTTGACTTGCCAATCTTTACCGAGTTTTGCTTGTTTGGCAGCATATTCTATAGCTGCACTCAAGCCGCCAATTTCATCGACTAAACCAATTTCTTTGGCGGCTGTACCAGACCAAACTCTACCTTGGGCAATTTCTGCTACCCTTGTTCCTGGGAGTTTGCGACCTTGAGATACTTTATTGAGGAACATATTGTAAATGCGGTTAACACTGCGCTGATAAAGTGCTAACTCTTCGGGTGATTTGGGGCGCGAAACGGTTTGACTATCAGCATAGCGCCCAGTTTTCACGGAATCCCAGGTGACACCATTATCATTGGCTAATTTTTGTCCGTTGAACAGTAAGCCAAATACACCAATTGAACCAGTGATGGTATTGGGTTCAGCAAAAATCCGGTTGGAATCGCTAGCAATCCAGTAACCACCAGAGGCGGCGACATCTCCCATTGAGACTACTACTGGTTTAACTTGGCGAGTCAGTCGCACTTCTCGTTGCATTACTTCGGCGGCTGTGGCGCTACCACCAGGACTATTAACCCGCAAAATCACAGCTTTGACATCATCGTCTTGGCGGAGTTTGTTGAATATTTTCGCATAGCGATCGCCTCCGACTTCACCATCGCCACCTTTACCATCAACTATCTCACCTTCTGCATAGACTACAGCAATTTTATTCTTCGATTTGCGTTCTACACCTAATGTTTTACCAGGAACTTGAGCGTATTCACTCAGACTAATTTGGCGGAAGGTTTTATCATCTTTATCGCTATCGGTTAATTTTTTCAGGTCGCTAACTACTTCATCAAGATAAGCTACCCGATCTACTAAACCATTAGATTTCGCTTGTGGTGCTTCTAATACTGCTTGATTATCTGCGATCGCCTGCAATTTTTCTGCACCCATTTTGCGACTTCCAGCGACAGCAACGCGCCACTCTCGCCAAACATCATCTAACAATTTCTGCGTTTGTTCGCGGTTTTCTGGACTTAGTTGTTTTAATATAAATGGTTCGACTGCGCCTTTAAATTTACCGACGCGCACCACCTGTACGCCAATTCCATATTTCTCTAATGCACCAGCTAGAAACATTGGCTGAGAACTTAAACCGTTAACTTCCATCATCCCCAAGGGATTCAGGACAACGGTATCTGCTACAGAACTGAGATAATAATCCTTTTCCTCCCAGTCCTTACCATAAGCTATTACCTTTTTCCCCGCCGCACGAAACTGCTGCAATTCTTGGCGAATTTCCTTTAAGGATGCATAACCTGCACCATTACTTCCAGTCTGGCTTGCATCTAGGTAAATACCTACAATTCGTGGATCGCGTCGCGCTTTTTCTAAAGTATCCAAAACGCTGCGAAGTCCCATTCTGTTTTCTTCTACACCTGAGACTACCTTCTGAATAAAGCCATCAGAACTCGGTTCGCCATCGGTGATGTTCATTGATAAGTCAAAAACAATTACAGATTTATCTTTGACTTCCGGCCCCGTATCTTTAGAACTAGCAGCTGCAAATAGCAATAAAAATAGTCCAGTAGTACCAATACCACTGAAAATAATAAGTCCTAATAAGCTGCCAACCAAGCTGGCAAAGGTTTGTTGGAAAAAAGTACGCATAGAAGGATGAAGGCTGAGGTATGAAGTATGAAATATGAATGATGAACTATAAATAACGCAAAACTTGTTAAGCTAGCCCCACATGAAAAAAACCAAGGGAAGAAAATTCTTTTCCCAATCCCCAATCCCCAGTCCCTAGTCGCCAATCCCTTGCAATTCACCCTGAAAATTTCCATTTGTGTGTTTACAGACACAATCACTATTGTATCCGTTGTAAACTTCCAGAAAGCTTTAATTGTTCTAAAGTTGCGTTACCAGTACAGAATAAAACTGTTGTAATTTCGGCAATTAATACCTCAACTAAATCCTTAACTGCGGCTTCGGATACGGCTGCTGCTTGCAAAAATGGCATTGCTAAACCGGCGATATTTGCTCCTAGTGCGATCGCTTTTGCCACATCCAAGCCATGACGCAACCCGCCTGAAGCGATTAATGGTACATCCGGTGCGATCGCTCGAATTCCTGTAATACAATCGGCTGTTGGTAAACCCCAATCGGCAAATGTCCTACCTAAACGACGTTGCAAGGCATTATCCGCCCGTTCGCTTTCCACCTTAGCCCAAGACGTACCCCCTGCACCCGCTACATCAATCGCCTTAACTCCCGCCGCTAGTAGCTTTTCTGCCATAACTGCGGAAATACCATTACCTACTTCCTTGACTATCACTGGTACTGGTAGTTCACTGCATAATATACAAATTTTGTCAAGTAAACCCCGGAAATTCGTATCGCCTTTAGATTGAATGCATTCTTGTAGGGGATTGAGGTGCAAAATCAAAGCATCAGCTTCCAGAATCTCGATAACGCGCAGACATTCAGCCAACCCATATTTATAGTTAAGCTGCACAGCTCCCAAATTTGCCAGTAACAACACATCAGGAGCATACTTGCGAACCGCAAAAGTATCAGCCACCTGAGGTTTCTCCACCGCTACACGCTGGGAACCGACACCCATAGCAATTTTGTACTCTTGAGCCACTTCTGCCAAGCGACGGTTAATAATTCCCGCTTCTTCAGTTCCCCCTGTCATGGAAGATATGAGCAGAGGCGCGCCTAGGTTTTTTCCTAAGAAATTAGTACTGATATCAATATCATTACGGTCTAATTCTGGTAAACAACAATGGCTGAAACGATAACGTTCCAATCCACTAGTTATTTCATGACATTGAACATCTTCTTCTAAACAGATGCGAATATGTTCCGCTTTCCGAGACTGAGTTTGTGCCGAGATGCTAGTAGGAACGTTCACTGATAGATCATAATCCAAGCTGTTGCCATCACTATTGTTACAGCCTCAGGGATTATAGGGAATGGTGATTGTCATTTGTTATTGGTCATTTGTCATTGGGTAATGGGTAATGGGTAATGGGTAATGGGTAATAGTAATTTCTCCCTTTCCCCTTTCCCCTTGTCCCCTCATCCCCCACCACCCAACTCCTGGCGTAACCGATAAACAATCGTGTTCGGCTCAACTTGGGAGAGGATTTCTTGAATGACGGTGTTAGCGCCTAATTGTCCCCAGGTGCAGCCGTTTTCTAGGTATACTTGTGCTGCTTTTCCTACAGCATAGGCTCCATAACCGGCAATTCCGGCTTGGGCGATCGCACTGCCGGCAGAGGCGGTAATATTGATGGGATTGTCACCGCTAGCTAAAGCGGCAGTACTTTTGCCTAACCCGAATAAAAAACTACTGCCTAATTCACTGAGTAATAAGCCACCGGAACTTAATAAAATCGTTTTTAAGATTTTTCCGGCTTCATAGCTGGTGATGGGTAAGCCATATAATCGCGCTAGGGAACGAATTAATAATAAATCGGCAATAGCACCGCCTAAAATATCTAACACGGCGATGGGGTTGAGTCCGACTACCAAGGCTTTATATTTGGTAAATTGCCAAATGATTTCTTCGGCTTCTTGTTGGCGTAAGTCGATAGTTTTTTGAGCGATCACGGCTTCTGCTTCCCTTGCTTGGATGAGTGCATTTAAAGCTAACAGCGATCGCCCCTCACGGTTGAGAATATTTAATATTGTCTGTTTTAGTTCGTCTACTTGAGTAGGTGGTGTTTCCCATTCATAAGTCACATTCCCATCAGGCCATTCAACCCGCACTTCCATCGGTGCTGGTTCCGCCGCTACCATGACAACCTCATCGGGTAATAAAGGTTCGGCTTCGGGGTGTCCTGCACCTAACTGCTGCAAATTCTGGTAAATCTTGGCTCTATCTGTATCTGGGTACAGGTCGATTTTGTTAAATACTAAAATTAGTGGTTTTTGGGCTTGGCGTAAATCTAGTAGCGCTTCATACTCTGTGCGGGTAATATCACCAGATACCACAAACAAAATTAAATCGGCTTGGCGGGCTACTTCTGTTGCCATTTTTGCCCGTGATTCACCTTCAATTTCATCTAATCCAGGTGTATCAATTAATTCTACCTGTACCTTACCTCCAGGTTGCCAGCGCACAGAACGGGGCCATTGCGTCACGCCATTTAAAGGGCCAGTTTGCAGAATTTTGTCCCCTAATAAAGCATTTAACACCGCCGACTTCCCGCGACTCACCAAACCAAAAGCAGCAATTTTAATCACATTCGAGTCTAGTTTGTTGAGTGTGGTACTCAAAGCCTCCAATTCTGGCTTTACCAAACCCGCCAATTCTGGATTAGATGCAAGCTGTCCTGACTTGCGAAGATATCCATACCAAGACAACGCTTGTCGGAGACTAGCACGCGCACGGTTTAAATGAGTTTCTTGCAAATTACGCACTGGATTGGCTTCAGTCAAGGTGAGATTGAGAACAAATTACATCTCTATTTTGCGCTAAATTCTCATCGCTCCTTGTTATGAAAGTTCACAAAGCTGGTTTGGTTTTTGGGGAGAAGTGCGTTTGCTGGAGGCGTTGGCGGAGCGATCGCTTAAAATTAAAACTACTCCTAGTCCTAAAAAATCCATGCAAATCTTTTTGCCTCCTGAAGTAGAAGCTTTGGTACAACGCCAAATTACTAGCGGGAAGTATCAAAACGCCATCGAAGTGATTCTTGCAGGGATAAAACTTTTAGAACAACAAGAAGATATCTATCAAGGACGACTACAAGAGCTGCAACAAGCAGCACAGATTGGTTTAGAAGCATCTCAACGGGGTGAAGTTGTTGAAGGCTCAACTGCAATGGCTCAAATTCGTGCTAATTTGCGTTAGCAAAGCTTTCCGAAGGAATCGCGTTACGGTGTTTCAGACGAAGTATTAGCCAAAAATTTCGCCTAACTCAACCAGCAATTCAAGATATCGAACAGATTGCAGATTATATTGCTAGAGAATCTGGTTTGGTTCAATCTGAGCTTTTCTTAAGTCAGCTCGATGCGAAATTTACTAAAAATTGCTCAGTTTCCCAACCTGGGACGAAAGCGTGATAAGATTTTACCTGGTCTCCGCAGTTTCTCAATAGATAACTACCTAATTCTATACATGCCTATAGGAGAAGATGTTGAGATTTTTCGTGTTATCAGTGGTTATCGAAATTTATCAGCTTTATTCTCCGATTCTGATTCTTAATATTTTTTGATATAAGTCGAGATTAGTGAATCCAAAGGACGTTGCGTTAGCAGCTAGAGTACGGCAGCCAAAGCTTTTTGTGCGTTACTAATATTCACGAAATTTGGTACTCCCAAAAAATAAAATACATAAGCATATAGCGATAAACCAATGTAAGCTCAGGCGATCGCAGCTTTCAGGCTGCTCAGTTTTATTTAATGACCATAGGCAACTGATAAACCTGATAATTATCTTGGTTTCCACCTGTCTACTTAGTTATCTTGCCTCTATTTTTGCAAGCCGATGAACAACAAGCTAAAACCAGACTGGGCGGGAGAAGATACCCTCTCCAAGTTTGTCAATCTCTTGATCCAAACAAAACCCATCTACAAATTGATGAAGCAGCAAGCCAGGAAAGTACTGATCAACACTGCTGAGAAAAATGGTGTTCCCTGGCGCAAAAACTACGAGGCGCTCAAATCATCGGGAGTAAAACAGCAAATGGCGGAGGTGACTAACCCCAATGTTGTTTATCCTGACTACTATAAAGTACCTTTCCACGCCTACAATGAGGGCAACCTTTGCTGGGATGCTGCTTTTGAAACAGAACCAGCTACCTACGCTATGGCGTTACGGGTTTGGCCGAAAGAAAACCTCACATGGGAAGTAGCTCATGCAAGGCTCAGAGGTAGTTTTCACGAAGTTCTCGCCAAATATGGGCCGCAAGAAGTACGAGATATTCTCGATATAGGTTGCTCAGTGGGTATTTCAACTCAAGCATTACACCGCTACTACCAACAAAAGCAGAGTCATCCAGTGCGGACAGTGGGGCTGGATTTATCACCTTATATGCTTACCGTCGCTCGCAAACGCGATGTTAATCATGAGATATCCGAGTGGATACACGCCCAAGCAGAAAATACAGGGCTACCAGATAACTCTTTTGACTTAGTCACACTCCAGTTTGTGACTCATGAACTTCCTGGGTATGCTAGTCAAGCAATTTTCGCAGAAGCTTTGCGACTACTGCGACCTGGCGGTGCGATCGCACTGGTAGATAATAACCCAAAATCCAGTGTCATCCAAAACCTGCCACCAGTGCTATTTACATTAATGAAAAGCACCGAACCCTGGAGCGATGACTACTACACCTTTGATATTGAAGCCACATTACAGTCAGTCGGCTTTGCTCAACCAAATACCATAGCCAGCGATCCTCGTCATCGTACCATCGTCGCCAAAAAACCCGCTTAGGGACTTGCAACAAAAAATAAATATACCATCACTGTGTAGGCAGGGGGATAAGGGGACAAGGCGAAATTACTAATTACCCATTCCCCATTACCCAATCCCCAGTCCCCAATCCCCAGCCCCCAAGATTTTTTGCAGTTTTGCATAAACTTACCAATATGGGCTGATGGGTAAATAAGTAAAGACCTCCTAGAGTTGATTTCTCCCCTGCTTACCAGGGGTTTTTTGGTCTATAAAGCTAGAAATTCATTATCTGAGTTTGGCGATCGCAACATCTCTCCTACTCTTGATATATTTTGATACTCTGTTTTTGTAGAAACGCATCCTCCTTTTGGTATCTTTTTTACCTACCTTCAGAAATATTTGATATGCTAGCTAGCAATTTCGAGCTAGAGTATATATTTATTACTTAGTAAAATATTTTACATAAAAATGAGGCGATCGCAATCAAACAGCATAGGACATATATTAATTGCCGCAAATATAATAATCAGTCTCTACATCATGAATAGCAGTGAGCAAGTATTGATTGATGGCAAACCCTTATAACAATTCTCATAAAAATTCTCTATTTGTTTCATGGCACAGCATACAATCTAAGTTAATTTGGCACTTGTTTTTACTGCCAATAGGTGTAATCTGGAGCTTGATAATTTGGAATGTATCCGCGGCTAAATCCGAAGTGGCTCAAACAGATGAAAATAGCAATTACAACTCAGAATTGCAGCAACCAGTTACCTCATTCCCCAATTTAGTAAACCTCCGCCAAAAACCACAAAAAATAACAGAAACACAGCCATTTATTACTGTTCAAATTGATAATAACTCGTACTCAAGCTCACAACTGACTCAACAGGCGATCGCTTTTGCTAGCTTCAACAATAGCGGTACAGTTATCAACAGCAACATCGAAACTTTTGTGAGTGGACTTCCTTATAGATTCGAGCCAAAACCTATCTTGATTGCTGCACCAGAAAACTTTAATCCTCTTCTCCAATTACCACCGCCACCACCACCGCCGCCACCGCCACCACCACCAGTAACTTCTACAGAAGAGCCAGGTGAACCTGCATTAGTGCTAGAACGTATCCAACCAGATTTTCGCGATGATTACAGCAAATTTTATCAGCATAACCGTATTTTTGAACCTGTATTTACATTTAAAATGCCTAATGGTGAAAAAATTACTTTTAAAACAGGATTTAATACCTTTGAGCAACCAAAGGTAGATACAGTTACTAATATTCCCCTGCAATTTGGATGGCAAGGTAAAACAGGTCAATATAATATAAAAGCTGCTGCAGGTATAGATATATTTAATCGTTTACCTATGGCTTTCAATTTTGCGGGTCAAATAGATCGACCAATTTTTGTTAAATTAACTGATGATTATAAATTAAAATCAGCTTTATTTCTATCGTTTGTACTAGAACATGGCCCTTATAAGACAAGTGCAGCAACATTAGAAAGTGGAATTTCATCCTGGCGTTCTGGACTCAATGCCTACTGGCAAATTGACCCCAATACCAGCTTTTTTACACTGTATCGCTTTGGATTATTTAACGATGGTAACTTTGAACAGCAAGTTTTTAGTAGATTAGAACATAAATTTGGTCAATTTTGGACTGCTGCCAACTTATTTGGCTGGGCATTTACTAGCGATCAACAAGAAGCTAGTGGCTATTTTTCCCCAGGTAGTTTTCTAGTTATGAACCTTGAAGTCGGTTGGGAAGGAGATATTTTTTCGTTTTTGCGTTGTCGAGCCAGTACAACTTTAGGACGACAAATCCTTAATGGCTCGATGACAGGGGGTAATAGCTATCAAACGCGATGTACAGTTAAACTTTCACCAAATATAGATTTTGATTTTGGTTATGGTTTTAGTAATGTGCGTAATTTAGATACTGGAGATAGCCCTTATAACAATCGCAACCTTAACGGACAATTTAGGATGAAATTTTAATTATTTTCAATAGCAAATTATATAACTTCACTAATTAATTCAAAATACTTAAAAAATAAAATTAATACATGATTTTTTATTTGCTTGAAACTTATAATATTTAACAATAAACATAGCATTTATTAGTATAGCAAAATACAAAATTATCGGCGTGTATCTGTGTTGATATTCTCCCATTTCTGCGTAACGCTACGCGAACAGCGGTTTATTTTTTATTGCCATACATTACAAAGATGGAAGATGCCATAACACTCGTATTCGATTTTTGAAATTCACGTAATAAATTCACTTAATAGGGTTCGTTAGCGTCAGCGTACCCCAAGAAAAATTTTTGTTTAGCACGTTACGGCTAACATCTGATATAGGCTACATCATGCTTAGATTGTTTGGAATTAAATCGGATTAATATAACAAAAAAACAGGGCACAACATTGTTAGTTGTACCCTGACATCAAATCCCTAATTAATGCTCTAAAACAGGGCTATAAAATATTAGAAAAACAGGGGTAATAAGTGAGAATTAAAATTACCCCTGAGATAATTTATGACACGTAAACAAACGAAGAGCTTGTGAGACTCATGTTGGTAGTAGTTCCCTGAACAACTGCAATCAACTCATCGCTAGAGTTAAACAGTTTATCGCTATTGCTATCTAAGTAAATACCAACACCTGCAAGTTTATCAACAGTGGTACCTAGCACATAAGAATTGGCATTACCGCTTAACTGAATGATGTCTTCTGCACTATTGAAATCTGTAATCAAGGCATAGTCTTGCAATCCAGCAGCGTTATTATCACCGTCATTGTAGAAGGCTTGTTTTTCACCTAAAACAAATTTATCCTTGCCAAGACCACCTGTGAAGACATCAATAGTACCTACACCAAACTCAGTTACGTTATCGACACCAAGTAAGTAATCATTACCTGCTCCACCTTCGAGTTTGTCATTGCCAACGCCACCATAGAGGTTGTCATCACCGACTTCCCCAAACATTGTGTCATTACCTGCACTACCATACAGCAAGTCATTACCAATGTCGCCAAACAGGCTGTCATCACCGACTTCCGCATATAAGATATCATTACCTGCACCACCATACAGGGAGTCGTTGCCATTACCACCGAACAGTTGGTTACTGCCATCGCTACCCATTAGTGCGTCATCACCATTGCCACCAAATAAGGTGTCATCACCAACTTCCGCATATACTGTGTCGTTACCGTCACCACCATATAGCTTGTCGTTGCCATTGCCACCAAACAAGGTGTCATTACCAGCTTCACCATATAGTATGTCGTTGCCGTCACCACCGTATAGCTTATCGTAGCCGTCTCCAGCAGTTAAGGTGTCATCACCAGCGACACCATACAACAGATCGTCACCGAGACCGCCTTCTAGGTAATCGTTACCGCTGCCGCTATTGAGTATATCGTTGCCAGCGCCACCTTTGAGGGTATCATTGCTGTCGCTACTTTCTAAGTAGTCATTGCCATCACCACCGTCAAAAATACTGATGCCAACGCCACCAAAGATAGTATCGTTACCAGCACCACCTAATAGGGTATCGTTACCAACACCACCATCTAAGTAGTCATCACCCAGACCGCCATCTAAGCTGTCATTACCCAGACCACCATCTAGGCTGTCATTAAAGGCACCACCGACTAAGGTATCATCGCCAGCTTCACCATATAGTGTGTTGTTGCCGTCAGCACCATATACTTTGTCATTGCCAGTACCACCATATAAGGTGTCATCACCAGCTTCACCATATAGTATGTCGTTGCCGTCGCCACCTTTGAGTATGTCATTACCTAGACCACCGAATAATTGGTTAATGCCAATGCCACCAACTAATTCGTCATTACCATTGCCGCCAAAGAGACTGTCATCACCAGCTTCTGCGTATATTGTGTCGTTACCTTCACCACCATCGAGCTTATCAGTACCATTGCCACCAAATAAAGTATCATTACCGGCTTCACCATTTAGTATGTCGTTGCCGTCACCGCCATACAGTGAGTCGTTGCCGTCACCGCCATACAGTGAGTCGTTGCCGGCTACACCGTACATGAGATCGTCGCCAGTGCCACCTTCTAAGTAGTCATTACCGCTACCACTGTCGAGAGTATCGTTACCAGTACCGCCCTTGAGGGTGTCGTTACTGTCGCTAGTTTCTAAGTAGTCATTGCCATCGCCACCGTCAAGAATCCCGATACCAGCACCACTGAATAGGCTATCATTACCAGCACCGCCTGTGAGACTGTCATCTCCGAGATCGCCATCTAAGTAGTCATTACCTAGACCACCAAGTAAGGTGTCATTACCAGCACCGCCATTAAGCCTATCATCATCGGCACCGCCATCAAGGATGTCATTGCCAAGATCGCCATAAAGGTTATCATTGCCATCACTGCCCTTGAGGATATCATTCCCAATACCGCCATCGAGGATGTCATTACCAATGCCACCATCTACAGTATCGTTCCCGGCTTCGCCATAAATGGTGTCTAAGCCATCGCCACCAGACAAGGATTTATCGTCGCCTTCGCCACCATAAATTAAGTCGTTGCCTAGACCGCCATCAATGATATCGGCATCGGCGTTACCATACAGGCTGTCATTACCTTCGCCACCATCAAGATAGTCGTTACCTAAACCACCTTCGATTACGTCATTGCCAGCATCACCAAATAAGGCATCTACACCAGCTTCACCCCAAATTACATCGTTATCAGCACCACCGCGGATATTATCGTTGCCTTCACCACCGAACAGGCTGTCATTACCAATGCCACCATCTAAGCTGTCATTGCCACTGTCACCATAAAGGGTATCGTTGCCATCACTGCCTTTGAGGAGGTCATCACCAAAACCACCATCTAAGATGTCATTGTCAGCGCCGCCATCAAGGGTGTCATTGCCAACTTCGCCGTAAAGGACATCGTTGCCTTCACTGCCTTTGAGGATGTCATCGCCAAGACCACCAAGTACGCTATCATCTCCAGTGCCGCCATCGAGGATATCATTACCAGCAGCACCATAAAGGGTATCGTTGCCTTCACTACCTTTGAGGATGTCGTTGCCATCGCCACCATCTAATAAGTCATTGTCAGCACCGCCATCAATGGTGTCATTGCCAACTTCGCCATAAATGGTGTCTAAACCATCGCCACCAGATAAGAATTTATCGTCGCCTTCACCACCATAAATCAAGTCGTTGCCAACACCACCATCGATAACATCAACATCAGCGTTGCCATAGAGGCTATCATTACCTTCGCCACCATTGAGGTAATCATTGCCGTCGCCACCTTCAATGAAGTCATTACCAGCATCACCATATAATGCATCTTGGCCAGCTTCACCCCAAATTAGGTCATTGCCAGTGCCGCCATAAATGTTATCGTTGCCGTCGCCACCAGCGAGGGTGTCATTATCAGCACCACCATCAAGGGTATCATTACTTAGCCCACCATAAAGGCGATCGCTTCCTTCACTACCTTTAAGAATGTCATCACCGATGCCACCATCTAGGATGTCATTACCAACTCCACCATCGAGGATGTCATTGTCAGCAGCACCATCGAGGATGTCATTGCCATCGCTGCCTTTGAGGATATCATTGCCATCACCGCCATCTAAGATGTCATCGCCAGCGCCACCATCGATGGTGTCATTGCCAGCTTCACCATAGATTTTGTCTGCACCTTCGTTACCAAATAAGAATTTATCGTCGCCTTCACCACCGTAAATTAAGTCGTTACCAACACCGCCATCGATGACATCGACATCGCCGTTGCCATAGAGGACATCATTACCTGCACCACCATCAAGATAATCGTTACCAGTACCACCACCCATGGTGTCATTACCGGCATCACCAAATAAGGCATCTACACCAGCTTCACCCCAAATTACATCGTTGTCAGCACCACCGTGGATGTTATCGTTCCCTTCTCCACCTGTAATCAGGTCACTGCCGGTGCCGCCATCGAGAGTATCATTACCTAAACCACCATCTAGGCGATCGCTACCATCGCTGCCTTTGAGGATGTCATCATCATCGCCACCAGCCAACAGGTCATCACCAGCACCGCCATCGAGGATATCATTGCCGCTATATCCAGAGAGGGTATCGTTGCCATCACTACCTTTGAGGGTATCGTTACCGAGACCTCCTGCTAAAACATCGTTTCCGACACCGCCATCAAGGATATCTAACCCAGCACCACCCATCAGGGTATCGTTACCGACATTACCTAATAAGGTGTCGTTATCGTCGCCACCGTAGAGGAGGTCATCACCAACGCCACCATCGAGGATATCATTACCGCTTTCCCCAGCAAGAGTATCGTTGCCGCTACCGCCACTGATCCAGGAATCGTCACCAAATCCACCAATGAGTAGGTCGTTTCCGTCTTCGCCTTCTAGAACATCGTTACCATAACCACCCAGTAGCTTGTCATCACCTTTACCACCTTTGAGGTAGTCACTACCAGTACCACCATCTACAAGGTCATTATCGTCGCCGCCATCTAGGTAGTCATTACCGGAACCACCACGGAGAGTATCAAGGCCAGCACCACCTACTAGCTGATCGTTACCAGTACCGCCATTGATGACATCATTGCCAGCATTGCCATATAGGTTGTCGTTGCCATCATCTCCATTCAGGGTGTCATTACCATAACCGTCTTTACCAAGAATAGGATTGCCATCCTTACCTGGCCAATAGTCGCCTTGGATGATATCATCACCAGCACCACCGTTGAGGATATCATTACCACCACCACCCTCAAGAATATCTTTGCCTAACTGTCCCAGCAGTACATCATTGCCTTCACCACCAGTGACGAAATCATTATTAGTATTTGTATCAATAATTGATGGATTGGCAAAGCCTGCTCCAGTTTCATCAATTAACCCTGTATATTTATAGTTGCCATTTTCATCAACTGTCCAAAGGCGATCTGCACTATCGCCATACATCAAATCATTGCCGTTACTACCAGAAAGTGTGTCATTGCCACTTTCACCTGCCATAGTATCGTTACCATTACCGCCATCTAGCCAGTAGTCATTACCACCACCGCCACTAATCACATCATTCCCAGCACCACCAATAACCATATCTTTGCCTTCTAAGGCAACGATTACATCATTGCCAGAAGTGCCATAGATAGCATCGTTACCAGAGGTGCCAAAGATTTGAGTATCAGCCATAACATTATTTCCTTAAGTTGTGTATCTACTTTAAGGAATAAATTCTGTATCGGTAATAGCTAATATGCGGAATATTGAATAAAAAAGAAAATACTGACAAAAACAAAAACAATACTTGCTAATTTTAAGTTTTTATGATTTCTATGGTTTTTTTATGAAATAAAGTTATTGATTGCTGCTTAGTAATATAAGATATTTTGAATGGATGGAGAGGGTTTCAGCTTCTTTGAGATTTGTTAAAAATCAATAATTACTACTACGGGACTGCACTAGTTAAATATTAGTTTCAAACTTTATTTATGGCTTAATACTCTCACAATTTACCAAAAATAAATACTATCTAATATAACATAATTTCTATCTTAAATCCTCAGTATTAACCGCGAGCCTTAGCAATAAATACATCTCTTTTGAAAACACACTTCCTTACTATAATACTGTATTTAGAGTGATATAAGCTCTAGGCATTACATTTTTTGGCGTATACAATATTACAGTAAATTACGAAAGTAGACTGGCATTGACTGTAAATAAATTTGCGCCTCGGCTATTTAGTCAGAGTCTATCCATTGTGCAAATATGAGTTTTGAGACTCTTGCACAATATCAATGTGAATGCATGAAATAGTAGAAATTAATTTAAGTTTAGTGCCTATGGACATCAGTAAAATCGCAACAAATTATCCTATTCTCCACTGGCGTTATGACCCTAGCGTCCAGGGAAAACGGGATTTAAGAATTGACTTTCTTAGAGGTATTGCTATTGTTTCGATGGTATTTAACCATTTAGAAAGCCCATCCTATTTCAGCGCTATCAACAGAGGGCATATTTATGCCAGCGCCGCCGAAGGATTCCTGTTTATTTCTGGTTTAGTCCTAGGAATGGTTACTTTGGGGCGGATTAATAAGGTAGGCTTTGCAGAATCTATGAAGAAGCTGCTGGAACGTTCTTGGAAGCTATACTTAACCAGTTTTACGCTCATGGCGGTACTTGGTTTATTAAGTATAGTTGCCCCTGGTTGGACTCGTCCGGCTTTCGATGAGGCTCCTGGTGCTTGGTGGCAAATCCTGTTAGCGGCGGCGACATTTCACCTAGCTCCCCCAGTAATTGATATTTTGCAACTATATGTATTGTTGTTGCTGTTATCACCTGGGATATTTTGGATGCTACGCAAAGGTTTGTGGCTACCAATTTTAGTAATTTCCTGGTCACTTTGGAGTTTCCAGCAATTACATCCTTATGCTTTAAGTTTCCATCCCCTAGACCGAGAGCATCCTTACTTTACATTTGCTAGCTGGCAAATTTTGTATGTGCATGGTGTATTGGCAGGTTATTATCGCACGCGACTGCAACAAATTTGGGCAAGAATTCCCAAAATTCCTTTAGTAGCAACTTTAGCAGTAATTGTGATTGCGTCGATGTTTGCTGCTCATTACGATATGCAGATGGGTATTTGGCCCACAAAAGTATCTGATAGAATTGCGTGGCTAGCATGGACAGACCGCAGCCGTAATGGATTTATGCGCTTTATTAATTTAATTGGTCTGTTTCCCTTGCTCTACATCATTGTTGATACTTTTTGGCAACCACTTTATAAAACCCTGGGGAAACTGTTGATTACTTTGGGACAAAACTCTTTGTATGTATATGTGATGCATGTTCCCATGACAGTAATTTGGTTTATGATTCCCGGTTTAGTTAATGGTAATCCCTTAGTCGCAACTTTAGTTCAAGCAGTTGCTATTGCCGTTTTCTGGTTTTTGGTGAAAAAAGAAGTGTTGTTTAATATTGTCCCACGCTAACCATGATCAAATTTATTAACCTTGACCCTGCTCCTGAGCAACCTAGCCTGGTAAAACAAGCGATTATTGGCGCGGCGATCGCTCTTGTTGGTGTGGGAATTAATTTAGCTTTACACTGGCGCGAAACTAATACCCTAGCTACGCCTGTTGCATCTGAGTATCGTTATCGTTTAACTCCAGAAGATTTACAGCTAGGTCGTACCGCTTGGCGCTATTTCCTCAAAAACCGCCTCTATACAGGTTTAGTATCTTCTGGTGCTGACTTCCCCGCCACAACTATGTGGGATGTAGGTAGCCAGTTTGCTGGTATGGTAGCAGCGCGAGAACTCGGTTTCCTGTCTCCAGAAGAGTTTGACAAATGGATGCAAGAAGCCTTGACTTCCTTAACCAAATTGCATCTTTATCGCAATGAGTTGCCCAACAAAGCATATAACGCCAAAGGCTTATTCCCCGTTAACTATGGACAGCTGAAAAAATTTGAACAAATTGGCTTTTCGGCAATTGATGTCGCCAGACTGGTGCAATGGCTAGATATCATTTCTGCGAAATATCCGCAACACGCTGCTGCTGCTAAGGCAGTAACAGCACGTTGGAAGTTAGATCGTTTAGTACAGAACGGTCAATTGATGGGGACGGAATTAAAAAACGGCAAGGAAACTTGGAACCAAGAGGGACGCTTAGGTTACGAACAATATGCAGCCTATGCCTTAAAAAAATTAGGTATATCAGCTCCCAAAGCACTTGATACCAAAGCTGAGACTGTGTTTGCCAATGTCATGGGTGTAGATTTACCTGCGGATAAGCGCACCACTTATCACAACTATGTTACCAGCGAACCTTATATCCTCGATGGTTTAGAAACTGGTTTTAAAGGCTTACCTGCTGACTATGCAGCCAAGTTGTTACAAGCTCAACAACGTCGCTACTACGCCACAAACCAACTAACTGCTTGGTCTGAAGACAATATAGATAAAGCTCCTTGGTTTTTGTATAACTGTATTTATGTCAATGGCGAAGCGTGGAAATCACTCGACTCATCTGGTAAAGACGCTACCGCTTTGCGGGGTAGCAGTATTAAAGCAGCCATTGGCTGGCATATGCTTTTCCGCACTAGCTATACAGAGAAACTGTATAAAGGTATGCGCTGGCTAAGAGATCCGGGCCGTGGGGTATTTGCGGGTTTTTATGAGCAGACTCAACAACCAAACCGCGCATTGACTGTCAATACTAACGGCATCATTTTAGAATCACTCCTCTATACCAAGGTGGGTAAACCTTTGGTGGAATGGGCGCATGAAAAGTAGAATTTTATACAATCTGACTGTTGAATTGTAGCTTTTTCTTTTTTGAGAGAATTGGTCTGACCCCTAATACCGCGATCGCTGACTACCTATACAATGACTTTAGTTGTTTTTTATCCTGAAACTAGTTCACTGAAGCTGCTAAATTTCCCTTGGCGATCGCTAGTTAGATTTCACCAATCAAATTTAAATAATCTATCAAAGCTTCTGCTTTAGTCTTATTCTTAACAATTATTATCACCAAGGCAGAAGTGCGATCGCCTAATTAACTATTTATGATGTTAATAAATTTAGTAGTAGTATCTTTTGCTGACCATAAATAGTTGATGACAGAGGCTATATAGTGAGTTCTAAAAGATGCAATTTTGCTTTCCCCGAAAAGGTCAAAACCTCAAAAATCATTTTCTCTGCTCAAAATTTTTCCTTGGTAGTTGCAAACAAGATTTTTAAGTCTTCCAAGTTTTTTTGAGACTTTACATAGGTTCATTTAAATTTACCTAAGTACAAATTGCCACCATTAAAGTTATGGCAATGCCACAATTGAGGGAGCGAGAAATTAAAGGCTATGTCATCTTCAGTTACATATACGCGTCTGCCTTGGGCTGAAACTTACAGTGAAATTATTGATGTTCGTTCGCCTAGCGAATTTATAGAAGACCACATTCCTGGTGCAATTAATTTACCAGTGTTGAATGATGCTGAACGCGCTGAAGTTGGAACGATTTATAAACAAGTTTGCTCTTTTACAGCGCGAAAAATTGCTGCTGCTTTAGTAACGAGAAATATTTACCAACATCTCAGCCAGCACTTTGCCGCTAAAGATCCAGACTACCATCCTTTAGTGTACTGTGGACGAGGTGGGCAGCGTTCCAGTAGCATGGCTTCCGTACTGACACACATTGGTTGGAAAGTGACTGTAATTGATGGTGGATACAAGACTTATCGTAACTATGTACGCCAGCAAATAGAACATTTACCAGCACAATTTAACTATCAGATGTTATGTGGTTTAACTGGTACTGGTAAAACCCATATTTTAGAAAAAATCCGGCAGCGTGGCGCACAAGTTTTAGATTTAGAAAGTTTAGCAAATCATCGCGGTTCGCTTTTAGGGGGACAATGGCCAGGTAAGCCGATACCCCAACCTTCACAAAAATACTTTGAATCTCTCCTAATACAACATCTGCAACAGTTTAATCCTCAGCAGGTAGTTTGGATTGAATCAGAAAGTATCAAAATTGGGCAAATTTATTTACCTCAATCTTTGTGGCAGAAAATGAGACAAGCTAATTGTGTAGAAATCCAACTACCAATAGCGGCTAGAGTCCAGTTCTTATTACAAGAATATCCCCACTTAATTACCCATCCCGATGTCTTAAAACGCAAGCTAGAAAAACTTAAAAATCGCTGTGGGTGGGAGAAAATAAGTCAGTGGTATCAATTAATTGATGCTGGGAATTGGGAATCTTTAGTGCAAGATATATTGCATTGCTATTACGACCCCATTTATAACCACTCAACAAAGAGTTATTTTAGTAAAGCTTACAGATTTTTATCGATTCCAGATTTATCTGATTGTAGTATTGAGAATGTGCTAGATTCTTTGTTGCCCAATTATGTGGCAGTAAAATGACAGACGGATAGTGTAATGGATGTAATGAATAATATGAATCACAATTGTTCACTACATCCACTACAAAATCTACTGAATCTGATTTGATTCCTGAAATTATTTGCTGAGAAACTAAATAGAAAATAGAGAGTAAGAAAGAATATTTTTTCGGTTAAATATTTATCGCCAGAAATACACCTAGTAGGATGCGTTACGCTATCGCTAACGCATCCTACCATCAAAGATAAACAATTCTTATAGGGTGAACACTATCCGATATTTCACTTCAACATCGATAAAAAATAGTGTTCAAGCTTATATTTTGACTTGTGAGTAGAGACGCGATTAATCGCGTCTCTCCAATGACCAAAACTATCTATTTGGTGTGCTGGACATATTGCTAGGATTAATATTAATTAACGGCACTGAACCATTACCACCCATCACCGTAGGAAAACGTCCATCCCACTTTTCAATTGCTTGTTTCTGCAACAATTCTGCGGTTAAGGTTTGTCGTTGCAATCTTTGGGCCTCTGCTTGACCTTTAGCGCGGTTAATTTCGGCTTGTGCTTCTTGAGTCGCTTTTTTAGCAATAAATTCTGCTTGTTTAGCCTCTTGTTCAGCTATTTGTTTTGATTCAATAGCTTTGCTAAACTCTGGCGAAAAGGAAAAATTGACTAGAGAAACATCATCAACAATTAAACCATAAGCCGATAGTCGATTTTTGAGATTGCTATCAATCTCTTCTTTAAGTTCTGTTCTTTTAGTAATGATTTCTTCTGCTGTTTTTTTGGCTGTGGCCGCTTTCAAAACTTCAGATACAGCTGGCGTGATAATCCCAGTAATAATTTGTTGTTGGTCTCCGACTTGTTGAAAAACTTTATTGACTTTTGTTGGATCAACGTGCCAGTTAACAGCTAGCTCGGTAGTAATTTTTTGCAGGTCTTTAGAAGCTGCGTCTGATTCAAAAGTATTTTGCTGTACCCGCACGCTTAGCTTTTTGATTGAGGTTACCATAGGCATTATGGGATGCAGTCCCTCATCTAAAACCTGCTCCTGAACTTTACCAAACTTCATGAGAACGCCCCGTTCCCCAGCATTTACAATCGTGAAAGGACGAAAAATAAATGCCAAGATAAATAAGAATATGCCACCGACAATATAGGAACTGAACTGGAAAGCATTTGCCGGATTTGGAATGTGGTTACGCATGGCTATTTTTTAATAGTAATTTTTGATTAATTACTAACCTCAGTAATCTCAGATATCCACCCTAAACTAGTTAATAGTTTTCCGATTCTCACAGTGAAACAAATAAATAATTCTGACAGTTTAACTTTAGCCAAAGGGTACAAAAAATTTTCAGTTTATGACAACAGTAGCTACACTGTTGCTCAGGGAGATTTCGGGTAAATAACCTTTAATTTTTGTTAAGTAAAATTTTTAGTATGAAGATTTATCAACAACATGATTGGCCCCATACCTTAGAAGAAGCGATCGCAATCCAAGAAAAGTTGCGAAACCAAACAATTACCGAAGATAAACTGCCAGAAACCATCAAATATGTTGCTGGCGTAGACATGGGCTTTGAAGCGGATGGTACAATTAGCCATGCTGCTGTAGCAGTGCTGAGTTTCCCCGATTTGCAAATAGTGGAGACAGCAGTAGCGCGTCGTCCTACCGCCTTTCCTTATATTCCCGGTTTTCTCTCATTCCGCGAAATCCCAGCTGTACTTGATGCTTTAGAAAAGGTAAAAATTCTACCAGATATAATTTTGTGTGATGGTCAGGGAATCGCTCATCCTCGCAGACTGGGTATAGCGAGCCATTTAGGATTGTTAATAGATATGCCAACAATCGGCGTGGCAAAATCCTTATTGATCGGCAAGTATGACGAAGTCCCAGAAACAAAAGGCAGCTGGCAACCTTTAATACACCAAGGTGAAACAATTGGCGCAGTTTTACGCACGCGCTCAGGAGTAAAACCTTTATATATTTCTAGTGGTCATCGAATCAGCTTGCCTACAGCAATCGACTACGTACTGCGCTGCACAACTAAATATCGACTGCCAGAAACTACACGTATTGCTGACAAGTTAGCATCTTCAAGATAAAGCAAATAAGCATATATGAGCATTGTTATTTGGGTTTCCGCTTTCTAACTTTTTCTTCAATGAGGTATGACTGGTGCAATTCCTGCGCCAGTGGCGATGACAACTACTTGTGAAAAGGTCAATACAACTCATGGATGCTAACAATATTAAACAGCGTTATGCAGATGGGGAAAGATATTTTCCGGCTGCAAACCTAATTAAAGCTAAGCTGATTGGAGCTTATTTACCTGGGATAAATTTGTGGGGAGCAGACTTGAGTGGTGCGAACCTAGCTAGAGCCAAACTTTGGGGAGCAGACTTGAGTAGAGCCAACTTAGCCAATGCTAATTTGACTAGAGCTAATTTGTGCGGTGTGAAGCTAAATGAAGCAAATCTGCGCGGAGCTAAACTCAACTTCACCAAGTTGTATGGAGCAGATTTAACAGGTGCTTATTATGACGAAACTACCCGATTCTCTAAAGATTTTGACCCTGTAAGTAGAAATATGCAGAAATTTTGACGCTCGGCGTTCTCACAAAACAAAAATCTGGTTTGAAGTTTTTTCTAAACACTTGCTTGCCTGTGCCCAATCGTGTTAGGAATCGCACAGAAAGGAGTTGAAGTAACTAAATAAAAGTTACTAGTTATAACGATGAATGCACTAACTTTACAGTGGCACGATGCAGGTCAAGATAGAACACAGAATATTTACGAACAACAGCCTAGCAAGAATCCTGGCACTGTCCGCATCGGTCGAGATCCACTCCGGTGCGACATTGTTGTTAGTAACCCTACCGTATCAGGTTTACACGTAGAAATATTTTTTAATACCCAGCAGCAAAAGTTTTACATTAGAAACTTGCGATCGCAAAATCCGCCCCTAGTAGATAGACAGCAACTAACCCAAGGTGAACTGCCTTTAAGAGAAGGTAGCATGATTCAATTGGGGCAAATGGAACTTAGAGTCACTAATATTTTAATTAACAGCATTCCCCCCACAATTTTGACTCCACCAACCCCGCCAGTAGTCAGTAACCAGCCTACATGGCCACCAATTAACCAGCAGCCACAGGTGCAACCGAGATATCACCAGCACCCACCCACACCCCCTGCACCCCCACCAGGAATTTATGGCTTAGAATGTCCCAAATGTCACAAAGTCTCCCCACCTGAAAATTTGCAAGTCGGCTGTCCCTGGTGTGGTACATCCTTAGCAGCAGCAGTTAGTGTGCTGGTTGCACCGAATCATTAGGGTGAGGGAGATGAGGAGAAGAGGCAAGGGGGCAGGGAGCAGGGGGGAAATTACAAATGCCCAATGCCCAATTCCCATGCCCCAATGACAGATACTAAACGCCAAAGACCAAATGCCAAATATACAAATTCTATTAAGTTGGGATGATCCAGCTACAGGGGAACGGCGAGAACCCAGGTTGAGTGTACCAATCGCTTTTGGGCGAGAATTCGCTCGGTTACCAGCTGAACTCAGGGGAGAGCGTGTCTCGCGAATGCTGCTGAATAGTAATGAAGTGTCGCGCTATCATGCCTTGATTGATTGGGAACAAAATCAACTGGTGGTGATTGATCAAGGTAGTGTCAATGGTTTATCTGTCAACGGTCAACGACAAACACGCTCTGTTTTGAATAACGGTGATACGCTACAAATTGGGCCATACATGATCACCGTGAACTTTAGTATCAATGCACCAGCACCCGCACCAGTTACTAGCCCACCTTCAACTATTCACTTTAATCCCAATACCAATATTCCAGATCCTAGTTTGCCGTCTTTGCGGCCTGTAACACCGCTGGGTAGCAATTTTCCACCTCCAGCATTTCAGGCGCAACAAGTTGATGTGCAAGCGCTTCATGCTACAGGCTTACCTGTGGATGAATGTGATTATCTGGCAGTAGGTGCGGGACTTGGCAGTTTTATTTGGACTGATTTACTGCGAATTAGCGGTGTCCGTGCTGACAAAATTGTTGCTTTGGGATTAGAAGCAGAACCTTATGCACGTTACAAGCGCCTCTGCTTAAATTCGCAAATTCCTTTATATGAAAGATTAAGGTCTAATTCTGATTCTTGTCCTGATAATATTTGGGGCTGGCCTAGTTATGCTTTACGGGAAGCTTGGCATGATATTGCTCAAGGCAAACCTAATTCAGCATTCAGATATTTATGGCAGGTGTTTGGGGAACCATCATTTGTAGAAACTTATACTCCGCGAGCTGGTAATGTTTTTGATTCTATAGATAGGGAATGCCGACGCATTGGTTGGCAACAAATTTATCGTTATGGGCGAGTGAGGGCAATTCGCAAAACTACGGATGGTAGATATTGCGTAGCCTATTCTCGGGGGCCGAGAGATTATGCTTTTTTCATATCGCGTTATTTACACTTAGCAACAGGTTATCCCGCAATTCAGTTTTTACCAGATTTACAAGCTTATAGAGAAAAATATCAAGACTTTAAAGCTGTTGTGAATGCTTATGAGGAACATGATCATGTTTATCAACAGCTAGAACAACAGGGTGGAATTGTATTGTTGCGCGGGCGGGGAATTGTGGCTTCGCGGATTGTGCAACGAATTTATGAGGCACGCAAGAAAAATCGCAATATTACAGTTTTGCATTTAATGCGATCGCCTAAACCCCAAGGCAACAAATTCCAAAAAGCCCAACGTCTAGTCAAAAATCACTACGAATTTCAACCCTTTAACTGGCCCAAAGCCTGTTGGAGTGGAGAACTACGGGTAATGCTAGAAAAAGCCACTCCCGACGAACGCAAAAGCTTACTCGCAGACTGGGGTGGTACTACTACTGCTGATCGCCATGATTGGCAGGAGATTACCGAACAAGGTTTAAGGGAAGGATGGTATCAAATTACTTTTGGAGATGTGCTGGATGTAGAACGGGGAAACCAAAACCGAACTATTAGCCATATCCGCGAAAAAGGCTTGGGAGAAATGAAGCTTGAAGCTGATTTTATTGTTGATGCTACAGGTTTAGATGCCAAAGTCCAAACTAATCCCCTATTAGATGACTTAGTAAAGCATTACAATTTACCACTTAATCATCTAGGGCGATTAGTTGTGGCGAACAATTTTGAGTTAGCTGAAATGCGTAACACCAAAGGTCAAATGTATGCGGCTGGGGCAATTACTCTTGGTGGCCCCTATGCAGCAGTTGATAGTTTCTTGGGTTTGCAGTACGCCGCCTTAGTTGCTGTGGAAGCACTCGCTAATTCCCGTGCGCCAGGAGTCAAGCATCTGAACGCCTTCAGTTCTTTGAGCCAGTGGATAAAGTGGGTGTTTAATCAGTCTCCTAATTAGTACTGAGTTGGAGAGACGCGATTAATCGCGTCTGTACAAGAGTCAAGAGTTATTCCCCTTGTCCCTTAGTCCCCTACTTCATCAAGTCTTGCCACAGTAGTGAGTAGAAATATACTTTGTAATGGTGTAGAAATGTATAGAATCTTGTAAAGATATAAAATAAAGTCTTTTTAAGATGCAAACATTCGAGCGACCTTCCTCAATGCAGCTGTCCATAGCACCAAACCATTGTCAGCCTTTGAAGATTATCGCACTAGGGGATAGCATAGTGTATGGCTTCGGCGATCCAGAAAGAGGAGGCTGGGTAGAACAACTAAGACGGCATTGGATGTTACCCCAGAGTTCAGGCAATGTTCTTTATAACCTTGGAGTTAGAGGCGATCGCACTCAACAAGTCGCCCAAAGGCTAGAAGTTGAATTCCGCCATCGGGGTGAACTGCGAAATCGTGTCCCTGATCTAATTATTTTGTCTGTAGGGGTAAATGATTCAGCGCGCTTATCTCGCCCTAATGGACGTAATTATACAGATTTTGCTTTATTTGAATCACAAATCGCTGAACTACTAGAACAAGCACAACAACTCTGTCCTGTAGTATTTGTAGGTATGGTTCCAGTTGATGAACCCAAAATGCCATTTCTCGATTGCTTCTACTACAACCACGCCGATCAGTATCGCTACAAAGAAGCTACGAAAATAGCTTGTGATCAACGCCAAATTCCTTATCTTGATATTTTCGACCAATGGATAGAACGCGGTGAGACTTGGTGGCGCAAACGCATCAGTGAGGACGGACTTCACCCCAACACACTCGGTTATCAAGCTTTGTTAGACGATGTCATCACTTGGGAAGCACTCAGCACCTATCATTCCCCAGTAGCAGTTTAAACAAAATTTCCCATTTATTTTTACGAAAAGCTCCACAATCCTGTGGAGTTTTTTAATATGGGTATGATTCAAGTGCTGACAGTACTTTGTATGTATTGTTAATTTTGACTTTTGACTTTTGACTTTTGACTTTTGACTTCGGAGCGAAGCGACGTGACTCCCACATTATTTGGTCGATGGCAAACTCGATTATTACTATTAGCAACTGTAGGCGTATTAGTATCATTACCCTTTGCAATGGGTTTAATTGGGCCTGGGCCTAGCTCAGTTTATTTCTTGATACTTACCTATGTTGCCATCTTCGGTTTAGGTTGGGATGTACTTTATAACTATCTGCAAAAATTCCGTTGGGATAGAGACTGGCCCGCAGCCTATCAACTCTTTGCAGGAATTTGGGAATTTATCTTTGTTTATTGTGGTGTAAAACTGTTTGGCTTTTTACCAATCCCCATACCCAAAGAAGAACTTCCACCACAATTTTTTTTCCTGCATTACAGTATCGTATGGCTAGCAGTGTTTATTTCCTCCCAAAGCCTCATGCGGATCATTTTCCCTCGTTGGCGTTTCCGAGGCGGAGAGTGGCTGTAAGTTGAGCAGAGGAAGCAGAGGAAGCAGAGGAAGCAGGGGGGAGACAAGAAGACAAGGAGAAAATAACAATTACCAATGCCCAATGCCCAAGTACTCCTACAGATAAAATTGTAGTTTAAATCACACAAGTACCCAAAATCCTTGTACAGCAGGAATATTTGTAGTTTTCTAAAGTATAATTAAGAAAAAGATAACAAAACCGCAGCAGTAAAGTAGGCAAAATATAGCCGGAAAAACTACTCAGAAATGGGTAAAACTTTATTGTGCATTATAAAACATATCGGTATCCTATACCTGCATTTAGTATGTAGTCTTGGAAACCAAAAAAAAGTGTAAATTTCCCAGTTGAAGAGGCAAATAAAAGCGTGGGTCAGTATCAATCTGCTCAGCTAAGGCGCTACAATCCAGACGCGATCGCTAGTTATTATCGTTACCGTCCCTGGCTAGCCTGGGGGCGAATACTGACAATTATCTGGTCTTTTGCTGGATTTATTATTAGTTTGAAGTGGGATGAATGGCAAAATCTAGAAGAGCAGAACAAGAGTAAACGCGCCACTCAATTACGAGAACTGCTCACTCGCCTTGGCCCCACTTTCATTAAAGTTGGTCAAGCCCTATCGACTAGGCCTGACCTAATACGTAAGGATTTCTTAGAAGAATTAGTCAAGCTGCAAGACCAGCTGCCGCCGTTTGATAATGA
The DNA here is from genome assembly GCF_014696615.1 of Nostoc linckia FACHB-104. Classification (GTDB taxonomy): domain Bacteria; phylum Cyanobacteriota; class Cyanobacteriia; order Cyanobacteriales; family Nostocaceae; genus Aulosira; species Aulosira linckia_A. The sequence goes on from NZ_JACJQJ010000031.1 coordinate 32,341, forward strand.
TTTAGCCTACCGGATTATCGAGGCGGAACTAAATCGCCCAGTTAAAGAAGCATTTAGTGAACTGTCACCTCAACCTGTAGCAGCAGCTAGCTTGGGTCAAGTTTATCGTGGACGTTTGGCAAGTGGCGAAGAAGTAGCAGTGAAGGTGCAACGCCCTAACTTACGGCCAATTTTGACCAAAGACTTGTATCTTATGCGCTGGGCGGCTGCTTGGCTAGCGCCTTGGTTACCCCTCAATCTCGGTCACGACCTCACCTTAATTGTGGACGAGTTTGGCACCAAGTTATTTGAGGAAATTGATTACATCAATGAAGGGCGCAACGCGGAAAAATTTGCTCACAATTTCCGCGATGACCCCAGCGTCAAAGTCCCCAGTATTTATTGGCGTTATACTAATAGCCGTGTTTTAACCCTGGAATGGATTAACGGCTTCAAGCTAACAGATACTCAAAGCATTCGCGCCGCAGGTTTAGACCCAGAGGAAATCATCAAAATTGGTGTGACCTCCGGTTTACAACAGCTATTAGAACATGGATTCTTCCATGCTGACCCCCATCCAGGCAATTTGTTTGCTATACCTGATGGTCGAATGGCTTACATAGATTTCGGGATGATGGATCAGCTAGAGGAAACCACCAAAGAAACTCTAGTGGATGCATTAGTGCATTTGGTGAATAAAGATTACTCTGACTTAGCAGCAGATTTCGTAAAGTTAGGTTTTCTCACACCAAACACAAATATTTGCCCGATTGTCCCAGCATTAGAATCAGTCTTAGGCAACGCTATCGGTAAAAATGTTGGAGATTTTAACTTCAAAACCATTACCGATGAATTTTCGGAATTGATGTACGAATATCCTTTCCGAGTACCAGCAAAATTTGCTTTAATTATTCGTTCTTTAGTTACCCAAGAAGGTATTGCTCTCAGTCTCAATCCCAATTTCAAAATTGTGGAGGTAGGCTATCCCTATATTGCCCGCCGCTTACTGACAGGCGAATCTCCTGAACTACGCCGACGGTTACTGAATGTGCTGTTTAAAGATGGTAAATTCCAGTGGCAGCGCTTAGAAAACCTGATTGCGATCGCACGTACCGATGGCAGCTTTGATGTGCTACCTACAGCCCAAATGGGACTGCAATTTCTGCTGTCTGAAGAAGGTAAATTTCTGCGTCAGCAACTGGTGCTAGCAATCACTGAAGATGACCGTCTGCATACAGAAGAAGTTCAACGGCTGTGGAACCTAGTCAAAGATGACTTACAGCCAAATCGCTTATTTAATGTTGCGATCGGCTTTTTAACAGAGTTATCTAGAGAAGGTGCAGCGGCAATTATACCTAGAGCTACATCATTTATGACTTTTGGTGGTAACTCAGCACAAAGCCAAAACTAACAACTCGAACCACAATTACTTTTAAATTTCTCTACCAATTAGGAGTTTTCATGTACTATTACCCTCTGCATCCACCGTATTTCCTACTAGTTGTTGGTTTATTAATAGCAGTAACTTCTGGAATCGCCTTATCTGGTACTTTAAAAGTAATTGTGCAGAAATGGCCAAACAAAGGCGCAGAAAATATTAAACCGCCTTCCGCCTGGAAGCAACTGATTGTCCCATTTTTGGGCATCACAGGTGGTGTTTGCTTGTTTCTTTGTTCCGGTTTCGAGATATTTGGCTTTCCCCCAATCCTAGCTTTAGGTATTGGCTTGCCAATGAGTTTGTTAACTTGTTTGTTAGTTTGGTGGCAATTGGGAAGTATGCTGGAGTTTGTAGAACGCCGAGGTATGCAATCTCTAGATTTAGATTCTTTATCTTAGAGACATAAATATTTAAATTCAAAACTCTGATGAACACCGCCTAATTATTGGTGTTCATTTTTTTGTTCAACAACTGCCTCAATTAAAATCTACTGCAAACTTTTATTGAGTGACTCTATTTCTCAAATTACGATAATTTAGCTTGATATTAATAATTTTTTGCTGAATAAAACTACTAGTAACCTTGTGCAACCGCATCAGTAAGTTTGGACGTATAAAACTTTGAGGACGAGCTTCTGGTGATTTTAAGTAGCGATAATATAAAAATACATCCCTATAAGGAATATCAACATCTTCTCCCCTACAAAGTCGCGTAAAATCTGAAGCAGATATACTCATATAGTGAATATATGTCAGTGGTTGCCCTTGGTCATAAAGGATATTATTGACAACATCAAATTTAGAAGCCCAATGACAACCAGTAGCCCCACCATGATAAGCGTAGTTGTAGTAAGAAATCCCACTGCGTAATACTAAATAGTTGATTACTGTTTGATCGGAATCTGCCCATGCTAGTGCATCAGACTCGCCTGCTTCTAGGTTTTCTAGTAGCTTTGCTAAAGTAACATCATCAAAAATATGTTTTTTAGACGCAAACCAACCAGAGCAAAAAATATTATTTTTAAAGTTTTTGATATTAAAAATCTGCTCTAGTTTATCTTCTGACCAGTCAAAAATATAACTCAAATCAGATTTATATTGATAGTCATTTGCTACCCAATCATAATCATCTAACTGCCGATATACATCATCTAATGGTTTCATCAACAGTGTATCTCCATCAAAGAAGATAAACTTGTCAAAGGGCCCATCTAGACAACAAAGTTTGCGATGCCGTTCTATACGATAATTTTCTGGTAATCCATATTCTTGCCATAGCTTTAATGCTCTTGCATGAGATTTCCAAATTCGAGAGCCAAATTCTTCCCAACGAGCTATGGAATCATAGTCTTCAAATAAAGTGACATTATCTCTAGTTGCAATCTCTGCTTTGACTTTATCTAACTGCTCGTTATATGGAATTACACAAACCGGAATTGTTCTGCCTGCATTAGCTTCAATGCTATTGAGTAAAGCAACTAATTGGTCATAAACCACATCATTAGCGAAGGTGTAAATACCATCAACCATTAGAGTACTCCTGATATTAATTGCGAGCAGCAACAAAGGGAAATAAACGGCGAGTTAGTTTGGGGATAAAAGCAAATTTCCCCTCATGAAGGTAGCGGTAATGTTCCCACAATTCCCAATAAGGGCTATTAGTTTTTATCTTAGTTCCAGCCCAATGCAGATATTTCAGTCGCTGTCCTCTATCATATAGAGCATATCCTTGCTGTTGAAAACTGCGGGAACCCGCCCAACTACCAGGCCCCCCACCAGGGATTTTCACAAGATTGCCGCGTTTGGCAATGAGTTTGAGAATTAAGTAATTTAAAATTGGTTGGTCTGTAACTCCTTCAGAAAAATCAAAATATTCCCGGTGAGCCGCACATTCACGCAAAGCTTCATCCATCTGTTGCTCAGTAATAGCTCCCTTACGCGAAGCCCAAAAGCCACTGTTGAAAACATCTTCTAATTGAGCATCGGAAAAAATTTGCTGTTCTCTTACTAATGGCGAAAAAATGTTGCGTAGCTTGTCATTAGCATGATGATAATCGCAGCAGAAGAAATCGACTTCTGCAAGTTTATTTAAATTGTCAGCAATTTTTTCAAAAACGACAATATCTGTATCAATATAAATAAATTCGTCTAAAGGGCCAAACCATACTACCAGCTTACGCATTTTGTTTGGTAAAGCGAGGAAATCTCGATCAAAGATTTCACCTATGCGGTTGGTGAATTGTTCAATCAATTCTAGGTTTGGGAACAGTTGGACATTATGTAAAGTGCTAAGTTTATCTGCAACTTTGTGATAACTTTCATTAAAAGGTATGAGATAAACTGGAACTTCCGGGTCATAAAAGCGAATACTATTGAGTAAAGCGATCGCATTTTCCATTACTCGGTCGTTAGCAACAATATAAATTCCCCTACTCATAAATTATCCTTGATTGATTAATTTAAATTTTCTCAAAGCTCTAGTTAATAAATTAGGTGGTGGAGTGTCATAAGGTCTAGGTTTATCATGAAATACTGGACGCTTTTCTAGCTCATGTAAGTAGCGATAGTAGAGAAATAAATCTCTATAAGGAAAATCAATATTCTCACCAGTACATACAGCTTGATGGATATTAGGAGGTATACCAATATAATGAAGATAAGTTAGTCGATTACCTTTGTCATACAGGATATGCTCTCTTTCCTCAAAGTGCTTAGATCTGACAGAGCATCCTGTTACTTCATGAGATGGTAATTTTTGAGCAAAATTATAAATAGAAAGGTGAGATTTCATCACCATGTAGTTAATTAGAGGTTGTTCTCCAGCACCTTGATATAATATGTCTCTTTCACCATTCTGCAGAGATAGTATTAGAGATTTGATCTGCTCCTCTGAAAAAACACCTTTTTTAGAAGCATAAAATCCAGAACAAAATATTTCTAAATCAATCCGGTCTTTCGTAAAAACTTTTAGTAATTGCGGGGAATCTACATTATATACTTTACTAACATCTTTAAATTGAAAGTCATAGACAACAAAGTCATAACTATCTAATTTTTGAAATACTGTTGCTAGTGAGTTCATCACTAAAGTATCAGCATCCAAATATATAAATTTATCAAAAGGGCCATCAAAGGCGCAAAACCGACGATGAGCGCCATAAAGTCGGGATTGACTGCGATTCAATCTTTCTGGTGCAGCTGACACCATAAATTGATCCCAGTAATTTATAGATTCTTGGTTATTGTAAATAAATACATTAGGGCGCTTAGTAATTTCATCAGCAATTCGTTGTGTCTGGTCATCAAAAGGATAAATACAGACAGGAATTTCAGAACCTAATATTGCATCAATACTGTTGAGTAAAGCTATTAATTGGTCAAAAACATAATCATTAGCTAGAGTACAAATACCATTCATATTTTATGGGTGTTGAGCTACAAAATTTGATAACCAATTCAGCAGATTTAGTTTATGTAAAATGATTTGACGTGCTTCTGCGATCGCATCTTTAGCTGCATACCAAGCATCAGGAGTAGCAGTTACTTCTTGAATGTACGCGAGACCTTTTTTATCTAAGCTAGGTAATCTTAAAAAACTACCTGGTGGTAATAATTTATCAGCAGCAGGGCCACCATAGTAAATGGGTAAGCACCAAGCCAGTAAACTATCCCAAAGTTTCTCACTGACATACCAATTATTGTCAGCATAATTTTCAATAGCTAAATTGTAAAAATATGGTGCCATTCCATACCATTTATTACTTAGCTCTCCAGCAATATTTGCCCATGCAGGTAAATTTCGCCCGTACAAATCAAATTTAAATTCGTTTGATTGTAAAGAACGTAAAAACTCTAACCGTTGGCGATGATTGGCTGTGCGACTAATTCCTGAAGTGATCCAACTACAAGTAGAAACTTTCGGAGGGCATGGCATTTCATCTAATTCCTGAAATGAATTAGAATGGTACCAAATTGCAGGCATATAATCGGGAGTAGGAGCAAAATCATCGGGGCCAGAAACATAACCACAATAATTTTGAGCTTGCTGATAATTACGATTAGTAATCTCAACAATTTCCTCTAATGGTGGTTCCCTTAATAAATAGATAATTCTTTCTTTACTTACATTACGAAGTAAAGAATTAATGTCTACTGTTGTTGACTCTGGTTGAGGTTTACGGAACTTATTTAACCAAGATTTTTGGGGAGATTGTTGGATAAAATCAAACTGATACATGAGTAGAAAATCTGGTTTAGCGTCTGGCGCACGCATTTGGATATTTCCCCACATTCCAAACGGCTTGGGAGTTTGCTGCCACAGCCAATCGGCTCTATTTTCTAGACCTCGATAGCTGCTAATCATCCCGATAGTTTTAATATTCATCATTAATTAGTTAAAAGTAACTTAAGCAATTAGGGGAGGAAGTAAAGATTGATCGACATAACTCAAAATTTTGGCTGCTCGATTTTCCCAAGAAAACTGCTGGACAAAATTTATACTATCGGCATAACCCTCTACTTTTCTAGGATGAGTTTTTAAAATATGCCGAAGAGATTCAGCAAATTTTTTCGGATTATCAGGCTCACACCAAGCAGCAATCGCTGTGGTATTTTTAAATTCCATTAAAGAAGGAATTTCTGTAGCGATAATTGGAGTTCCCGAAGCAAAATAATCAAATAATTTTAATGGAGATGTGAAAGTTGCAGCGGCTCCTAAACAATGAGGATGAGCTAAAATATCTGCGGCTTGGAGTAAAGAGGCTAACTCATGGTGCAAAATATAGCCTAAAAATTTAATGTTGTTAACTTGTTTTTCTTGAGCTAATTTTTGATAATGTTCGACTTCAGTTGTATTACCACCTGCACAAACAAATTGTACATTTGGCATTTCACTAGCCACCTCAATTAAGACATCAATACCTTTAAATTGTCGTAACCCTCCGGCATAGACTACTAAATGTGAATGTTGTTGTAATAATTTATTGCGCCATTCTGCTGCCTTTTCTGGTTGTCTCTGCATAAATAAGCGATTAAAGCCATTGTGTAACTTAATCACTTTTTCTGGCGGCATACCATGTTGAATCATTGATTCGCGAATTGTATCTGCAACGGTAACTGCTATTTGAAACAGTGGATGATTGATAATTTCCGGCTCAAATTGCTTATCTTCGTGATGGTGATGTTCGTAAATTGCTGGCACACCATTTTTAATAGCAGCTTTGACAAAATTCCAGTTGCGGCTATGGACAAGTTTGGTAGTCGGCAGGATATGAAACGGAAAATAATATTTACAGGCAATGGTGTTGGAATTAGTAAATTTATAGTGTAATTTGTCAATCGGCCAAGGCATAGCTAAAGGAGCGACCTTTAACTTGTCATGTAAGTTGTAATATTTAATTAGTTCTATGGGTGTTGGACGAGGTTGAAAAGGCAGCAGTAAATTAATTGGTTTTAGAGTCTTGAGTTGCGTTTCTGGATAAACTAAAACAGTTGAGTACCCGAGATTTGCTGCTCCGTTGGCTGCATTTGTAGATTGCACTAAATGAGCTTCAGGCTTTGGTAGAGTTTCGCCAACAAAAAATATGTAGTGCTTTTTAAAAGCAGTTTTATTCATAATTATAGTTAGTAATAATATCTTCGAGTTTTTCTAATTTATCTAATAAATACATGGAAGATTGATAAGATTCTGATATTAATTGATTTTGTTCTTCAGAAGTAGCTGAGGTGTTATCTGCAAGAGAGCGGAGAGAGCTACGAATCAGATTCAGCGAAGTCCGAAAATCGTAAGACATCTGAATCAGGCTTGGTGGTTGAATAATTAGGCTGTTCGGATTTTGGTCAACAATTGGCAGTAAACTTTTATTTGTTTTCAAATTAACAATATCGTCAAAAATATCAATAATATTCAGAATTCTCCAGGCTGATTTGTATGTCTCTTCAATAATTTCGTGCCGTTCCTCGACATCATCTACCAGATCCTCAAGTAATAAGTTGAGAAACCCAATCATTGAGTTAAGTTGTGTCCGAATTTCGTGGGAAATGCGGACTAAGCTTGGATTATGTTGAGTAACAACCTCAGGATAGGCAACCTGCGCTGAGTATTTACGCATTGCATTGAGGATTTTTAACCTTGGTGAGTTCTTATCAGGACGATCAGCAAATTGCATGGAGTAGAGGCGCGAGTAAAAACCACCTTTTTCTAACAATTCTTCATGGGTACCTGTTTCTACTACCTTTCCGTGATCTAAGACTGCTATTTGATCGGCTTTTTGGACTGTAGAAAGACGGTGAGCAATTACCAAAGTTGTGCGATCGCGGCTGAGATCATCTAGCGCACTTTGAACTAAGCGTTCAGAAACAGTATCTAAGGCACTGGTGGCTTCGTCGAGAATTAAAATTTCTGGATTTTGGACTAAGGCGCGAGCGATCGCTAATCTTTGCCTTTGTCCTCCAGATAACATGACACCGCGATCGCCAATTAAGGTATCAAATCCTTGAGGCAATTTAATAATAAACTCGTATGCGTTCGCTTGTTTGGCAGATGCGATAATTTCCTCTTCGCTAGCTTCTGGTCTGCCATAGGAAATGTTATTTCGTACTGAGTCATTAAACAGAAAGGTATCTTGGCTAACAATCCCCATCCGTTTTCTTAGGGATATAACATCAAATTCCCGCAAGTCTTTACCATCGATAGTAATGGAGCCAGCTACTGGGTCATAAAATCTGGGTAACAGGTCTGCTAAAGTTGATTTCCCTGCTCCAGAACCGCCTACTAATGCCAGAGTTTTACCACGGGGTAAATCTAATGTCACATCTTTAAGCACCAACTTTTCATGACCAGGGTAGTTAAAGGATAATGAATTAAAACTTACTCCCTTTTCTAATTTTGTATATGTCATCTGACCGTTGCCCATGAATGGCTTGTTAGTGAAGCTCAAAAATTCACTGACCATGTCTACACTGGTAGATGTGCTGGCAAAACTACTGCGAATGGAATTGAGTTGCGAAATTAATGGCAGTACCCGCAATAAAACTAATAAATAGGTTAAAAGTACGGCAGAAAGAGATACTATCTGATCGGCAAAGAAAATTTTACTTAATAATACAATCAGCATTAAAGCTGTGACTCCCATAATCTCGCTCAGAGGCCCAATCGCTTCTGAGTTTACTTGAGATTGAAAATCTGCTTTTTCGCGCGCTCGAATTAGCTTTTTAATATGTTGAAATTCTTTGGATTCATTGCCTGTTGACTTAACTAACCGAATTCCACTGAGGACTTCTAATAGAGCAATTGAATATGCACTAGACATTTCGCTTAGCTGCTTGCCAAAGTTTCGAGAACGAGCAATGGCAGACTGATTAATTAAAGTGACTAACGACAGCAACAACGTAGAAATAATTGTCAATTGCCAAGATATTGACAACAATAAACCAATAAAAACAGTGATTGTAATTGCTAGAATAACTAATCTGATGGTAATTCCTAAAGTACTTGCTGCTCGTCCAATTTCTCCACCCAATTTATTAATTAAGTCGCCAACTTTTGTCTTAGAAAAATAATCTATATCAACGTCTAGTAATAATTTTAATCCAGCTTCTCGCATATCTGATGTCAGCATTCTGCTTAAAGAACTAGATGCTAAACTGCTGCTATAATTTGCTAAGTTTTTTAAAAAAATTGTAAAGATAATTGCTCCAGCCATCACCCCAATGCGGTAATCTTCTGGAACTTGATCAAAAGGAGACATAATAGCTGTTAAAAGTTGTGGGGCATTGGTTAAATCTACTTCTTGCCCGACAATTCTTAAAATTACTGGCACAATTAAAGTTGTACTTATACCATTAAATAATGCTCCGGAAAAGCCTAGAATTATTGTCAAAATAATCAAACCAGGATAAGGCTTGGCAAATCTGAGTAGCAATTTTTTGGTAGACATCAGTTCTGCGTATCATAATTTATTTATTATTAACACGAATATTACCGATGTCACTACATTGGCTCATCTTCACATTTATCATCAATTTAATCAGGGAAAATACGTATTTTTTTTAATAGAAAATTTTTCAAACCATTGCAGCCTATTTAAAATTTATTTATAAAATTATTCAAATCCGAAAAATTACTGATTTTAACTGAAAAGCCATAGCTTCTACACTATATTTTTCGACACATCGCTCCCGTGACTTGCTACCTCTTGCATTTGCTAACTCTAAATCACCAAATATTAATTTAATTTGTGCTGTAATTTGCTCAGGACTAGCAGCTTCAACTAAATAACCAGTTTCACCTAAAATTTCGGGAATATCGCCAACTCGCGTTGATAATACAGGTTTAGCCATTGACATTCCATCTGTAAGTTTCAAAGGAAATTGCGCGCGAGTTTCAAGTGTATCTCTTTGGGGAACAACAATCATGTGAGCGGCCGCCACTACATCAGGCATTATCTCAGCGGGATAATTGGGCAATTTAATAATCCAATGTCCCCACTTTTGTTGAAGTTGCCTATCGTAATCATCATAAGGACTACCACCAACAATTACTAACCTAAAGTCAGGCTGATTAATTTGATCTAATGCTATGAGAACATCTTCTAAGCCTTTATAAGGTCGAGGAGCACCGGGAAACATTAAAATTTTATATGCAGATAAACCATAGCGAATTCTGCTGCTTTCTGGATCATATTTAGCCGGATTGAATAAAGATGTATCTTTGCCATTGGGAATTAAGGTACCGCCAAAACGCTGCTGGAGAAATTTAGTATGTACAGTCACAGCATCGGCATAATTTCTTAAATTCTCCATCCATTTTACATATAATGGATGATTAGGATTTTTCAGTGCCCCATCTGGCTTGAATAAGTCCCTAGCTAACTGTTTAAATGTGGGTTGATATCGCCATTCATCACCACCATGCCAACTGAGTTCCCAGTCATCTATATCTAAGATTATTGGTTTTTTGCTAGATATTCTTTTTAATAAAGCTACTCCAAAGCTTGCTAATTTTGGCTTAATAGCATAAACGACATCTCCTTTAATTTTGGGAATAATTTTGCGAATCTCTTGAGCAAAGCCCGGGAAATTAGTACCAGGTAAATGGTAGACTTTAAATTCTGCTGGTAAATCGCTATATAATTTATTACCAAATAAAAAACCAATAATTTCTACATCAATCTCTAAAGTTTTTATAGCTTTACCTAACAAGTAGGCACGCATAATAGCAGCGCTTGATAAATCAGGGACTATTATTGATATTAGGGAAATGTTTTTCACTTGATTTATTAATTAAAATTATTTAGTACGCCAAGGGTTAGTAATTTGATTTGGCAGAAATAGTGGTGCTAATTTATCAAATATTCTCGTGTAAACAGAGCGAGTAACATCTTTAGCATATTGAGGTCGATAAGGGTAAGTACAGTGCAGCACTTTGATACCCTCATGAATGTTATACGCTTCCTTCCATTTGCTGAGGTAATTATAGGTAGGAGGTAAGACTTTTATCTTTGGTTTAACGGTTGCGATCGCAGATGCAAAAGCACCTTGGTCTTTTAATAGCAATTTATCTTGATTATTCTTGATAATTTCAAAATAACGCTGGAATTCATCAAAGAATTTGGCAGTTATTTCTGTTTTACGAAAAGCAATAAAGCCACCATTGTATTGAATACTATCTTCCTGCAGAGGTAAACCTACCGCTTGTAAAGTTGGTAAAACATCTGCTAATATATCTTGCTGTTTACCTCTTAATAGATTTGTGGCTTTAATAATACTTGGCTGTACATCCTCAGTTAATAATAAATCTTCTGTTTCTAAAGCTTCAAATACATCATTAATTGGTGATAGTAAGCAAATATCTGAATCTAAGTAGATGGTTTTTTGAAATTCCGAAGTTGCATACAAAGCTAGTTTTGCTTCTCGTGATGCTAAAACAGTATTTTCATTTGCAGGCGCAGGTTTTAAAATGACATTTTTGAATGCTTTTAGGAAAGGATAGAAGATTGGCGGAACGCGGTCGATTAAAATAATGATTGGCTCTTGATGAAATTTTCTGACAGATGCCAAAAAATGAATGCAGTCTTGAAAAGAATACATTCCTGTCAAAATAGTAATAAATCCTTGTCCGGAGTTCATAATTTTTATAATATTTTATTATTCAATAGCGAATGCTTGCTGCCTAGACAACAAGCATTAGCTAAATATTAAACATTATTGTTTAATATCATTACTTGCATAGAAAATAATTAATTTCCTATAGTTAATTACCAGTCCAATAATTTCAGTTGTCCTGTTTGGATATGATCAAACACACGATTAATTAGGCGGCGTTCTCCCTCAGTAATATCACCATTAGCTAAAATAGTGGATGTAAGTAAATTATGGTCTTGACGGCTCATTGTGCCTGATGAAATAATTTTATCGACAATTTGCTTCACAGCAATTTCCGCTGGGCTACTGATGCTTGGATAAAGCAAGGCTGGGGAATTCATAAATCTCCTATAGATGCAATGCAATTGAGCATGACAATATTTGCTAGACCTTCTTAGAAAAAAAGGTTTGCAGGAAAATTTATAAAATATTAAATTTTCGTGAATAAAACAAATATTGTTGATGCCTGATGACCAAAATTCTTATTGTCCTGATGACAAAAAAGAACAACATTAATCTAGCGTCGCATTTATGCTTCTTTCCAGAGAAATTTTACTGATTAATCTTATGGCTTAATAATTATTGTCATATGTATCACCGAGAAAATACGGTTGTTTATTCTGAAGGTTCATAATTTTTCCCGCTACAATGAACAAAATATAAATAATTCGTATAGCTAGTACCGCTACCTTGGAAGTCAAAAGGAGCCAGTGCGTTCGGTCGCGAGACTTGTACCGCTAACGCGGAACCCGCAGGGTAGCAACTGGCGTTCAAAAGTCAAAAGGTTCATACACCGAGGCGTTTGACTGTTTAAAAGGGGAGCTTTATTTACGCTGCGCTGTAGTACAAATAGCTTTGATATTCTGCTCTGAGGAAATTGAGTTTATGCAGGTCATTCGTCTGGAAGCACTCTCGGATAACTATATATTCTTGCTGTACGATCGCACCCAAAATATCGCCGCTGCTGTCGATCCCGCAGAGGCTGAACCAGTATTCAGGAAACTGACAGAACTTAACGCTAAGTTAGTAGCGATTTTTAACACCCACCATCATCACGATCATGTGGGTGGTAATCAGCAGCTAATACAAAAATTTCCTGAAGCGGTAGTCTATGCTGGAATTGAGGATCGAGGAAGAATCCCAGGACAAACAGTGTTTCTCGAAGATGGCGATCATGTACAGTTTGGCGATCGCGTGGCTGAAGTCATCTTCGTTCCCGGACATACCCGCGCGCACATTGCTTACTATTTTCCCCCAGAAGTAGCCACGGAAGCAGGGGACTTATTCTGTGGGGATACTCTATTTGCAGGGGGTTGTGGTCGTATATTTGAAGGGACACCTGCACAAATGGTGAACTCGTTAAATAAACTTCGCTCTCTACCTGATAATACACAGGTCTGGTGCGCCCATGAATATACATTAAAAAATTTACAATTTGCCCTGACTGTTGATGGTGAAAACGCTGACTTACAAAAACGCTTTGATGAAGTCAAGGCTTACCGTAATCAGGGAAAAGCTACCATTCCTTCAACAATAGGGGTTGAGAAACGTACCAATCCTTTTTTACGCTGGGAGCAACCAACACTACAATCAGCGGCTAAGAGTAACGATCCGGTACAGACTTTTGCACGCATCAGGGGAATGAAAGATAGATTTTAGGTATTTGGGGTTTGGGGTTTGGTTTTTGGTGTTTGTATGTCTGATGATGCTGGTTTTTGTCCTAATTACAACGCAGCGCGGAAGCGGTTTCGGGATGCGGCGTTGGCTTTGGGATGTAACTTAGAAGCATATTCCATAGAGCAAACTGGGCCAAATGGGGAAGACTTGACTATTGACGTGGCTTTTTTAGGAAACCCCAATTCTCAAAAGATTGTAGTTGTCTCCAGCGGATTGCATGGTGTGGAAGGATTTTTTGGTTCTGCTGTGCAATGTACTTTGCTAGAGAAGCTTCTTTTAAGTTGGAATCAAAGCCAAGGGATTGCTTTATTACTTTTACACGCCTTGAATCCTTACGGCTTTGCTTGGCGCAGAAGGTGGAATGAGGAAAATATCGACCTCAACCGTAATTTTCTGCTACCTGGCGAAGCTTACAGCGGGAGTCCAGCAAAGTATGGGGAGTTAAATGCTTTTTTCAACCCCGCTTCACCACCATCTCAAATTGAGCCATTTCTGTTAAAAGCGATCGCGATTATTCTTCGCTATGGCATCAATTCTTTAACCAGCACGCTACCAGTAGGGCAATATGATTTTCCCCAAGGGTTATTTTTTGGCGGACATCAACCCTCAAAGACTTACCAGATTCTTGATACCCATTTTTCCAGGTGGGTGGGGAATGCCACAGATGTAGTACATCTTGATTTACATACAGGGTTAGGTAAAAAGGCAACCTATAAACTTTTTATTGATTATCCGCCGGAGTCTGAGTCTACCCAATGGCTAATTGCGAAGTTTGGCGCGAATTATGTGGAACCTTATCTAGCCAGAAAAGTTGCTTACAAGTTTCGTGGAGGATTGGGAAATTGGTGTCAGGCAAAAGTTCCCCAATGTAATTACAGGTATCTTACCGCAGAATTTGGTACTTATTCAGTCATTCAAGTAGTGGAGGCATTACGAGCAGAAAACCGCGCTCATTTCTTTTCGCCAGCAAATCACCCATCTAAAGGATGGACAAGCCAGCGCTTAATGGAAGTTTTTGTGCCTGCGGATCGGGGTTGGCGGAATGCGGTAGTCTCTCAAGGACTGGATTTGGTAGATCGCGCGATCGCAGCACTATAAGGAATACAATAGACTTCTTGCAGAAGTTGGGAAAAGGGTCAGGGAAAAGGGAGAAAGGTTTTGTCTTTTTCCCTTCCCCTTTAACCTTTCCCCTTTTTCCACCTCTTGCAAAAGTGCTTTGTGCAAGAGGTCTAATTTTTTTGCACCCTAATAGTTGCGATCGCCCCCTGCGATTCGCTAGGATCTGTAAGCTTTAGGGTATTGACCAAGCCGCTTGGGATACAGCTACACATCTGTGAGCTATCCGGCTGCAACCCAAGTTAATGAGATTCTACAGGAAAACGAAAAACAATGGCGAAACGCGTACAGTTAGTTTTAACTCAAGATGTGAGTAAGCTAGGAAAATTAGGCGATTTAGTAGATGTAGCTCCTGGCTATGCTCGTAATTATCTAATTCCTCAAAAATTGGCAACTCATGCTACTCCTGGTATTCTCAAGCAAGTAGAACGCCGTCGTGAACAAGAACGTCAACGCCAATTAGAGCTTAGACAACAAGCTTTAGAACAACAAGCAGCTTTAGAAAAAATTAGCAGCTTGAAGATTGCCAAGCAGGTTGGTGAAAACGAAGCTATTTTCGGTACTGTTACCGCTCAAGACGTTGCAGATGCAATTCAAGCAGCTACCAATCAAGAAATTGATCGTCGCGGTATTACCCTCCCCGATATTAACCACCTGGGCACATACAAAGCTGAAATTAAGCTACATTCAGAAGTAACCGCACAAGTCAACATTGAAGTTGTTGCTAGCTAACTGAATTAATTACTAATTCGTAATTCGTAATTCGTAATTTGTGAGGCATTACAGTCTTGGGGTCTCCCCAAGTTAAGTAACTGCCGAATCCGAAGGGTAATTCGTAATTTATTTAGGATGCAGAATAAGTTGATTTGTTGAGGTAACAAGACAAATATTTTTGCTGATTTCTAGTTACTAAATTTATCTACGAACTAATTAGAAATTACGAATTCACAATTACGAATTATTGGCAATTTTTCATCATCAAGGTAACAAAGCAATCTGGCTCGCCAGTTGAACGTCGCTTATGGCTGAAGAACTAAGTTTTCAAGGCAATGGTAGCGATCGCCTTCCACCCCAAAATATTGAGGCAGAAGAAGCGATTTTGGGGGGGATTTTGCTAGATCCAGAAGCGATTGGAAGAGTCAGCGATCGCTTAGTTGCCGAAGCTTTTTACATTAGCGCCCATAAAGATATTTACCAAGCAGCATTGCGACTGCACGCACAGGGTAAACCTACAGACTTGCTGGCGGTGACAAGTTGGCTAGCGGATCACGATTTGCTGAATCGCATTGGCGGGAGAAATAAATTAGCCACCCTTGTAGACCGCACAGTGTCAGCCGTCAATATTGACGCTTTAGCAAGCTTAGTCATGGATAAATACCAGCGGCGACAGTTAATTAAAGCTGGTAATGAAATTGTCCATCTTGGTTATGAAACTGAGAAAGAATTACCAATTGTTTTAGATCAAGCAGAACAAAAAGTATTTGGTATCACTCAAGAACGTGCCCAATCAGGACTAGTTCATATTTCAGATACATTAATTAGTAATTTTCAGGATATTGAAGAGCGAAATCAAGGCATTGCCTTACCTGGAATTACTTGTAGTTTTTACGATTTAGATGCTCTTACTAGTGGCTTTCAGCGTTCTGATTTGATTATTGTGGCTGCAAGGCCTGCAATGGGAAAAACAGCATTTTGCCTGAACCTTGCTTATAATATTGCTGCTTCTCATAGAATGCCAGTCGCTGTTTTCAGTTTAGAAATGTCTAAAGAACAACTTGTACAGCGTCTCTTAGCTAGTGAAGCGGGAATTGAAAGTGGTTATTTAAGAAGTGGTAGGCTTAGTCAAGCACAATGGGAACCTTTAAGCCGCGCTATTGGTATGCTTTCAGAGATGCCAATTTTTATTGATGATACGCCAAATTTGACAGTAACCCAAATGCGGAGTCAGGCGCGACGATTGCAAGCAGAACAAGGCATGGAATTGGGTTTAATTGTAATAGATTACTTGCAATTAATGGAAGGAGCAGGTGATAATCGTGTACAAGAATTATCTAAAATTACGCGTTCTTTAAAAGGTTTAGCGCGGGAATTATCGGTTCCAGTTATTGCTTTATCTCAGCTAAGTCGAGGGGTAGAAGCACGTACTAATAAGCGCCCAATGTTGTCAGATTTAAGAGAATCCGGGTCGATTGAACAGGATGCGGATTTAGTAATCATGTTATATAGAGACGATTACTACAATAATGATAGTCCCGATCGCGGTATTGCAGAAGTGATAGTAGCTAAACACCGCAACGGCCCAACTGGTACAGTTAAACTTTTATTCGATCCACAGTTTACAAAGTTTAAAAACCTAGCAAGACCTAATAATTATTAATCAGTAATTATTAAAATACTAATTGCTGTGATTGAGTACTGGGGCTAGAACAGAATTCAATCCCCAGTCCCTAGTCCCCTGTCCCTAATCCCTAGCGCCTATTTAACATCTAGTAATTCCACGTCAAAAATTAGGGTAGCGTTGGGTGGAATCACGCCACCAGCACCACGAGCGCCATAGCCTAATTCTGGTGGGATAATTAACTTACGACGACCGCCAACTTTCATTGTACTTAGCCCTTCGTCCCAGCCTTTGATCACTTGTCCGCGTCCGATATTAAAATCGAAAGGACGATTGCGATCGCGTGAACTATCAAACTTTGTACCATCTTCTAGAGTGCCGGTGTAGTGAACTACAACCTTTTGTCCGGTTTGAGGAGTTGCTCCAGTCCCCTCTTTTTCTTCAATGTACTTCAATCCAGAGGGGGTAGTGACAACATTGGCATCAGACATAGTATTGCTCGCAATCAAGGTATTGTTTTCAGGGACAGCTATGGCTGCTGGTGTTGGTTGGCTGAGATTAGCAGCAATGGCAGAGTCTTGTTTACTGCCGCCAATTTGCGCTAATACTAAAACCACAACACACGCCAGCATTAATCCAACGCTGAGTATAATTGCTTTCAAAATTAACCCTCCCTACTTAGGTAGTTTGGAAAAGAATGACCAATAGGACACAAATTAGTTTAAAGCACAAAGTGATGTCCTAACGCCAAAGCTTATTTTCTAAATCCCGCACTTGACGTTCTAAGCGGTCAATTCTACCCCGCAGTTCGTCTACCTCTGACTGACGCGCTACTCCTAAATCTTGCATCATATTACGCATTTGCCGTTGCATCTGAGTTTCCCAAGTACCTTGCTCTGATCGCAACTGCTGTACAATATCATCCATTACAGCTTTTGCTTGTTCAGGATTGAGCTTGCCATCTTTGACTAATTCGTCACTGACTTGTCGCAGTTTGTCAGCTACTAAAGATGTTGTGCCAATACCAAGCATTACTAACTGCTGCATCCAATTGTTGTTATCCATACTCCCTTCCTCTTAATTATTTAAAACTAGCTAATCGCAGGAAAATCCCACAACCAAACATGATAATCACTCTTCTCTAGTCCCTAGCCCCTAATTTTAAGACAGCCAGCCCTTGTTCTGACTTCTACGCAATTCAGCTATGCTAAAAGCGTAGTTACTCTAGCCTACAACTCTATTTTGGCAAATTGGCAAATACAAGGAATGCAGGGCGTGGTTATAGAATTCCTCAAGTTTAAAATTGCTTCCCAGATGCGGGAAATATATATCCAGAAGGATGCGGAAATATGGACAACAGCCCTAGCTCAATATCCTGGGTTTTTAGGTAAAGAAGTTTGGCTGAATCCCCAAGACCCTACAGAAATTATATTTGTGATTCGTTGGGCAACAACAGAGCAATGGCAAGCTATACCTCTAGAAGAATTAGCGGCTATTGAACAAAAGTTTGCCGCAGCCGTGGGAGATACTTATGAGTTGGTGGAATCAGCAGAGTATCAACAATGGTTGGGGGAAAAGGTTAAAGGGTAAGGGTTAAAGGTTCTTAATTTACCCTTTCCCTTTTGTCCTTAGGGACTTCCAACTAAAAATCGCTTTGTCAGCAGAGGAAGCAGAGGAGAAAGAACCTGCCGCTATGAAAATGGGATAATTTATTTTCTGGAAGTCCCTTAAATCACAAGTAGTAAGTCATTGGCAATCAGAAACCCTGACAAATGACAAATTACCTAGACGCTTTAGCAACTTCCCGCAGGGTAGGACAAATGATAGCCCTTAGCAGTTATCTTTAATTTTGCCGTGCTACTTAAGTCTGCAATGCTTTAAAGCACCTGTTCAAAACTGAATTGATAGTTTGTTTAATCTGGTGTTGGCGATTCCAGCGCTGGAAAGCTTTTTCGTAGTCTTCACCTTGAGTTTGGAAGGTATTCCAGATATCAAGCCCCACCAAGAAACTACAGAATAACAAAATATACAGCGCCCATGAGACACCACCACCGCTAATTAAATCAACTAGGATAAAAAAAGCATTGACGATCGCACAATTGCCCAAACGTTTTTTAAACCTTCCTCGGCGGTACAGGTTAAAAACTTGCCGACGTTGCACTTCGCTCTGTTGCACTTGCCAATCGCGTTCTGCTAGTTGTAAGGTATCTGGAGAAATTTCTAACTCAGCAGCAATTTCTATCAACTCCTGATAGGAAAATTCTCTATCTATATTTTCAGCATGAGTTGCGATCGCCAACTGGAGAATTTGCTGTACATCTTCTTGGCTATAAGAACGGATGCTTTTTGGTTCAAATGCCGTCATAATTCTTTCTCTGAGTATTAATTTTAATAACGATTTACCGCTCGACAGAAGTTGCCCAACTACGCCAGCACCATTAGCACTATTTTCATTATGTCTAGACTAACAAATCTAGATAGTGTCGTAGGTAGGAATTTCTAGAAAAATCTCTCGGTGGGGTTTTTCTCTTTGGAACGAAAGTAGGAAGTTTTCTGTCAAGTTTGCAGCGACAGTATGACGCACCACAACATATCAGACAGTACGTTAGGCTAACACTATAACTTTAGTTAGTAGATTTCTTCGTCAGAATTACATAGACTGCAATTTTGATATTGGGGGTGCATAAACATGAGATTAACTGCTGTTACTTAATTGAGCTATGCATCATCGCTACAAAGTTTACATCAGAAGATTCTTGCTCACAGCTATTTCTAGCTTGCTTTTAGCACCCGCACTGTTCTATGGATGGTTGTGTATTTTACGTCCATCCCGAAGCGATCAGCAGCAAGTATTGTTTCAGGGAATTGTGTATCAACGTCGCGCTGTTTCCCAGATGCGTCCAGTGATGCTCCATATCGTCACTATTGACTTAACAGCACCAGGTGTCAAACCTTTGGTAACTCCAGGCTTACCTGAGAAAGGTAAAAAAACTAACGCCCGAACTACCTCAGAATTTCTAGGCGAATTTAAGCTGCAATTGGCGGTAAATGGTAGCTACTTCCACCATTTTTATGAAAAATCACCTTGGGACTACTATCCCCATAGTGGCGATCCTTCCTATCCTTTAGGAGAGGTAATCTCTAATGGGCATCGTTATTCCAACCCAGAAGAAAATAAGGCTGTGCTATGCTTTGCCAAAAATAATCTGGCGCAAATCTTCGCTAGCGGGAAATGCCCAAAAGATACATTTCAAGCCATTGCAGGGCAAGAAATTTTAGTTGCTGAGGGTAAGCCTGTGATTTCTCATCTGCAAGAAAATAAACCTTACCCACGTTTAGCAGCAGCAATCAACCGGGAAGGTAATAAACTCTGGCTAATTGCTGTAGATGGAAAACAACCTTTCTATAGCGAAGGATTGACTCTAACTGAGTTAACCAAGACTGCTATAGATTTAGGCGCTGATACTGCAGTTAATATGGATGGCGGTGGTTCCGTCACCTTAGTTATGGGAAAGGCCAATGGTGCAAAGGTATTAAATGCTCCCGTTCATACCAAACTGCCTATGCGGGAACGCCCGGTTGGTAATCATTTGGGTTTTTATGCTTTGCCGACATCTGTAAACACAGCTAAATCGAAATAACCGCACCTATAAAGACGGACACCCCTACCAACAGAAAGATTAATGTTCGTTTACATTTCGTTACACTGGAAACATCAAGAGGAATGAAAGCAAACCTCTAGAAGCAGAAATCAAAGGTGAACGACATGAATGGCACAATACGCGTTGGTAATCTCTTCGGGATTCCCTTCTATATCCATCCGTCGTGGTTTGTAGTTCTAGGTTTAGTTACTTGGACTTATAGCAGCGGACTGATGGGGCAATTCCCGCAATTATCCGGGGGACTAGCTTTAATACTGGGATTGATGACAGCGCTGTTGTTATTTGCCTCTGTCGTCGCCCATGAATTAGGACATAGCTTTGTAGCTATCCGCCAAGGAATTGATGTTAAATCAATCACGCTGTTTATATTTGGTGGTTTAGCTAGCTTAGAGAAAGAATCAAAAACCCCAGGTGAAGCTTTTTGGGTAGCGATCGCAGGGCCGTTAGTTAGTCTATTAATCTGCGGTTTAACTACAGGTATTGGTTACGCCACAGCCGCCACTGGGCCACTCGCCGCAATACTAGGCGTTTTAGCTACTGTTAACCTCGCATTAGCGCTATTTAACCTCATTCCTGGTTTGCCCTTAGATGGTGGAAATATACTGAAAGCTTTGGTTTGGAAGATTACAGGCAATCCTTATAAAGGCGTAACCTTTGCCAGTCGAGTTGGACAGATATTTGGTTGGGTAGCGATCGCTTCTGGTTTACTTCCCATACTATTCTTCGGCAGCTTTGCGAACATCTGGAACTTGTTAATCGGTTTCTTCTTGCTGCAAAACGCAGGTAACGCGGCTCAATTTGCTAGAGTCCAAGAAAAACTCACAGGTTTAACTGCTGCAGATGTTGTCACCCCGAATAGCCCGATTGTTTCTGCTAACCTAACTCTCAGAGAATTCGCTGATGAACGCATCTTAAGTGGAGAACAATGGCATCGCTTCTTAGTAACTGACGATGAAGGACAATTAGTAGGTGCGATCGCAGCTCATGATTTGCGAACCATCCCCACAACCGAGTGGTCAGAAACTCAAGTTAAACAAGTCATGCGACCCATTGCAGAATCTACCACAGTCCAATCAGACAAGCCATTAGTAGAAGTAGTTCAGTTACTCGAACAGCAACAAATCTCTGCACTTCCTGTAATTCGTGACAATGGCGTACTAGTGGGAATTTTAGAGAAAGCTGCAATTATCCAACTACTGCAACGCAGATCTCAATTTAACCCTGCATAGTTTTCCCATCACATAGACTCCTTCTCGACCCTCCCTCAGAATTTCTGAGGGAATTTTTTATGGGAAATTTAACCTAGGTCAGTTGTCAATTATCATTGAAGAGTTAAGGCGATCGCACTACACGCTTGTACGAATTATTGCCAAACGCTGCTCATACCCTCTGATATCGCCAGTGTTTGCCAGTTGCTTTACAAAATGTGATAACAAGAGATCATAAAGATGGGTTATACCCCTCACTACCAAAATGTTATACTCTGTTAAAAATATACGCTGGTAATCTCAAAAGCTATCTAAGTAGCGCTTCTTGTGATTGAGCAAACCCAGCCTAGAAAAATTTGCTAAAAATTTATACAAAAAACTTTGATTGGGGGGTCTTGCCCATCACTACAAAGATGCTATAATCATGATATATAGATGCACCCTGATGACCTGGAGAGCTGCCCAAGTAGCTCTCTTTTTTTTGTGACTCAGTTTTTACATAACAGTTGCACAGGCAAATCATTGTCAGAATGCTTGCCATTATTGAATTTAAAGATTTGGAATTTAGCTTTACTTAGTAGGATTTTAGCTCTCAAGGAGGTTGAAACCACTCAAGCTTCATCTTTGATGAAATTCTTTCCAGACAACCTATCGTAGATTGAACTGAGAGTTTTTGATGTTGGGCTGTGCCTAGTTATAGAAGAGTCTTCATCAGAATTTTGAATCAAGCTATTAAATAATAAGTGGTATCACTCATGTTAAAAACCTACTTATCTGCTAAGTAAATGCACGGTGATAATTTGAAAATTTGCCAAAGTAGTTGCCTTTTGTATTTTTTGTGTTAACCTGAAAGCCAACTTCACCATATTTTCATAAAAACCTGATTAAGGGGTATTGCCCCTCAGCGAAAATATGCTATGATGTGGTATATAGATGCACCCTGATGATCTGGAGAGCTGCCCAAGTGGCTCTCCTTTTTCAATTTTTAATGTTGTCAAGAGTCAAGGGTCAAAAGTTATTTGGTATTTGGTAATTGGTGTTTGTTATTTCCCCTCATCTCCCAATCCCCAATCCCCAATCCCCAGTCCCCAATCCCCAGTCCCTAGTCCCCAATCCCCAACCCCCAATCCTATGGAATTTTGAAGTTTGAATTTTGAATTACATAAGACTTGGTATAATCGCCAGTCGAGCCACTAGATAGTTGTGGGAGAATAATCATGGCAGACTGGCAAGAGATTACAGGTGGTATCACAGCACCAAGGGGATATCAAGCAGCAGGAATTACCGCAGGTTTAAAGCCTTCGGGATTACCTGATTTAGCTTTGATATTGTCAGATGTGGAAGCGATCGCAGCAGGTGTGTTCACCACTAGTCAAGTTAAAGCCGCTTGCGTAGATTATTGTCGCCAACGCTTACAAGCCAAACATAATGCACGGGCAATTCTTTGTAATGCGGGACAAGCAAATGCGGCTACAGGTACTCAAGGCTGGTTTGATGCTTTAGAATCAGCGATGACGGTAGCCCAAGTTTTGAATATCCCTAGCGAATCTGTATTATTGGCTTCCACTGGGGTGATTGGACAGCGCATCAAAATGGATAAACTCAAAGCAGGGATTCCGCAACTAGTAGCTGCACTTTCAGAAACAGGCTCAGATGCGGCGGCTGGAGCAATTATTACTACAGATTTAGTGCCTAAATCCATTGCCTTAGAAACAACTATAGGCGATCGCCCCGTGCGAATTGGAGGAATTGCCAAAGGTTCGGGGATGATTCACCCCAACATGGCAACTATGCTGGCATTTGTTACCTGTGATGCGGTTGTATCGCCAGCGCTTTGGCAACAAATGTTAAGTCGCGCCGCCGACAGAAGCTTTAATTCCATTACCGTTGATGGTGATACCAGCACCAATGACAGCTTAATCGCCTTAGCTAATGGACAATCTCGCACCCCAGCCATTATCGAAATTGGGCCAGAGGCGGAAAAACTAGAAGCAATGTTAACAGCAGTTTGTCAGCATTTAGCAAAAGCGATCGCCCGTGATGGTGAAGGTGCAACTTGTCTCATGGAAGTGCAAGTTACAGGGGCCCATGATGAAACTTCAGCGCGTCAAATAGCTAAAACCATTGCAGGTTCATCCTTAGTGAAATCTGCAATTTTTGGCCGCGATCCCAACTGGGGACGTATCGCCGCCGCTGCTGGACGTGCAGGTGTACCCTTTGAGCAAGAAAATTTGCAAATCAAACTAGGGGATTTCTTACTCTTAGAAAATGGTCAACCGCTATCATTTGATCGTGCAGCAGCGAGTGCTTATTTGAAACAAGCAGCAGCAGGTGCTTATCTCAAAGAAGATACAGTATTAATCTCTGTGAGTGTTGGTAATGGTCATGGTACTGGTAAAGCTTGGGGTTGTGACTTGAGTTACGACTATGTGAAAATCAACGCCGAATACACCACATAAAAAATTTGTAATTCGTAATTCGTAATTCGTAATTAAAGAGATTTCTGAGGTAGGATTTTGATGCTAACTCAAACCTCAACCTCGATAGAAATGCTGGCAGACTGTTTCAGTAGTCTGTTCACTATGAAACAGCTAAAATAAGAACTAACTCATCAAGCAACGTGGAGATGAGAAAAAATTATGAATTACAAATTACGAAATACAAATTAAATAATCCCCAATTATGCAATTATGGCTGTTGCTTATTTCAACTTTCATGCAGAATTAAACGATTTTTTACCACGCAATAAAAGGCGAGTCAAAATCATACATAATTTTTGGGAAAGAGCCTCAATCAAAGACATGATTGAGTCTCTAGGGGTTCCCCATCCAGAAGTTGATGCTATTGAAGTAAACAATAATTATGTAGATTTTTCTTATATTGTTCACGATGGAGATATTATTAATGTTTATCCCATCTCTGTGACTAATACACCAAGCATTTGTGTACGTCCACAACCGCTGAGTATTATTCGCTTTGTTTTAGATATTCATTTAGGTAAATTAGCCACATCTTTAAGGCTGTTAGGCTTTGATACTTTATATCGTAATGATTATGGTGATGAGGAATTAGCTGAGGTTTCTCACAGCCAAGAACGGATTCTTTTGACCCGTGATAAAGGTTTATTGATGCGTAGTTTAGTAAAGCATGGCTATTACGTCAGAAGCACAAATCCCCAACAGCAAATCATAGAAGTACTGCGACGATTTGATTTGTTTAAGTTAGTATCACCCTTTCAACGATGTTTGCGTTGTAATGGCTTACTAGAATCAATAGCTAAGGAAACCATCATTCATCTACTCCCTGAAAGTGTGCAATTACAAAATCAGGACTTTCATCGCTGCCAAAGCTGCGCTCAAATTTATTGGAAAGGAACCCATTATGAACGGTTGCAACAGTTTATTGATGGAGTTTTAGATTCCGAAAAAACTGAGCAATTCAATCATGAGCATCATTGAGATCCGCTGCTGCTCCCCCGGGAATATTAGCAACAATTATTTGGCGTTCTCCGACATTGTCTGTACTTGTTTCTGAATGAAGTAAATCATCAGCTAGAGGTTGTTGCTGAATTTCTCCACTGATTTCTTGGGATTTCTGTTGATTTTTTTGCTGCTCAAGATTGGGAGACACAGCAGGTTCTTTAGCATGAGAAAAATCGATGCGTGGTTGAGACTGCTCGGAAGTCATGAGTGCGCTAAATCATATAATTTCCTCTAGTGTTGAATTTATCTTGGTCGCCAACATCTTTCTTAAGAAAGAAAATCAACATTTTTAGGTGCAGCAGTGAGAATTCAAGATTATGACATCAAAGTAAAAGATGATAGCGATAAATGGATTCGCACAAGCTAAATCCAAAAAGCAATTCTACATCCCCAATCTAAAATCCAAAATTGTATGACATCAATATTAGCTCTCGACTTTGGCGGAACTAAGTTAGCCGCAGCAACGGTAAATATCGGTTCTCGAGAATGGCTGCGTTATGAACGTCGCCTATCACCGGCGATCGCCAATGTTAGTACTGATTTAGATATTATGCGATCGCTCATTCACTCTTTGCTGCAAGATACTCAACCTGTCGCTATTGGTGTTAGCTTTGGCGGGCCAGTAGACGCTACCACAGGTACAGTGCGGCTGTCTCACCATGTTCCTGGCTGGGAAAATATTCCCCTCAAACAGATGTTAGAACAAGAGTTTGGCGTTCCTGTAGCTGTGGATAATGATGCTAATGTTGCTGCTTTAGGTGAATATCGCTTTGGTGCAGGTCAAGGTTACGATAGCCTGTTTTACATCACCGTTAGCACTGGTGTGGGTGGTGGTTGGATACTCAATGGTCAGCCTTGGAGCGGTACAGGAGGGATGGCTGGTGAAATTGGACATATCGTAGTAGACCCAGCTGGCCCGGTATGTTTGTGTGGTAAACGCGGATGCGTGGAACGTTTGGCTTCCGGCCCCTACATGGCGCAAAATGCGCGGGAAGCTTTAACAGCACAGCCGAAACTCTGGGAAGGAAAGATATTGCGGAGTTTGGTACAAGATAATTTAGAGCTATTAACGGGACAATTGATCAGTCAAGCGGCTGCTGCTGGCGATGATTTAGCTCAGGAGATTTTACGCAAATCTGCTTGGGCTTTGGGTTTGAGTATCGGTAATGTAGCAAACTTAGTAAACCCACAATTATTTATCTTAGGTGGGAGCGTAACTAAAGCTGGAAATCAATGGTGGGAAATTTTACGTCAGGTAGCAACGGAAACAGCACTACCAGAAGTTGATTTTGAAATTATTTCAGCTGCGTTAGGTGATGATGCACCTTTATGGGGTGCTGTTGCTTTGGCGGAATTAAGATTAGTTAAATAGAAGAGATTGGTTGCAACAACAATAGATGTATTCTGGTCTGTATATATATAAATCTGGTTGATTTTTTGCATAAATTACGCACCCTTAAAGCTTAGGTGTAGGGTGGGCAAATTTTCAACTGAGTGTATTGCAAAATCACAGATAAGACTCCTATTTAATTTGTGAACAAAATTATGTACACTTTATGCTTTATTCTCTATTCCCTGTTTCCTGTTCCCTTTCCCTCTCTACACCAGTGATTTCAAGAATCAAATCAGATTGCTATAGAAATCCTTGAGCAGCAGAACTATAAGAATTATTAGTAAAAAAGAGGTCAGTTCCAGGGTACAAGAGAATTTAAGATATATTTTAGTTGTTAATAAAATGACAGCGATAGCTATATGATCTGCTGCCTAAACCCCGATTGCCCCAATCCTCAAAATCCTGAAGGTTCACACTTTTGTCTTAGTTGTGGCACAGGATTAGTGCGTCTATTAAGAAATCGTTACCGTATTATCCAACCAATTGGCAGAGGAGGGTTTGCGCGCACTTATCTAGCAGAAGATATAGACAAGCTCAACGAGCAATGTGTTGTTAAGCAGCTAGTTCGGGGTCAATTTTACAGTGGTGGCGGTAGCGATGCCCAAAAAAAAGCAACTGAGTTGTTTGAGAGAGAAGCTAAACGCTTACAAGAGTTAGGAAAACATGACCAAATCCCTACGCTTTTAGCCTACTTTAAAGAAAATGACTACCTGTATGTAGTGCAAGAGTTGATTGAGGGACAAAATCTGTTGCAGGAGTTAAAGCAGCAGGGAGTATTTGATGAAACAAAAATTCGTCAACTATTAAATGACTTGTTACCTGTTCTGAATACCATCCACGAACAACAAGTTATCCACCGCGATATTAAAGCCGAAAATATTATTCGCCGTCAACATGATGGTAAGTTAGTGTTGATTGATTTTGGCGTATCCAAGCAAAAAACGGAAGCAGCAAACACAGCACCAGGAACAATTATCGGTTCTTTGGGTTATGCACCAATAGAACAACTTCAATTAGGTACTGCTTATCCAGCTAGCGATTTATATAGCTTGGGAATCACTTGTTTTCATTTGCTGACTAATGTTACTCCATCTCAACTGTGGATGAAACAAGGTTTTAGCTGGACTAATAATTGGCGTAGTCAATTGTCACAACCCATAAGTCAGGAATTAGGGTTAATTCTTGATAGATTAATGCAAGAACACCATGAGCAACGTTATCAATCAGCTAAAGCAGTTTTATTAGATTTAAATGCTCAGTTGGGTTTAAATTCCAGGATACCGCATACCATATTTTCACCATCAGAGCTATTACAATCACAGCCGCCAATCCCACAACAAACTAGCCAAAATGTGTCTCACTTATCTTTGCAAGAATTATTGCCGGGGGCTGTGATTGCAGGTACAGGTAGTTCTTTTTTGGCTATTGTCTTACTGAGCTTTTTAGGAACTACTTTGATCAGTTCGGGGTTATGGTTGATAATTTTAGGATTTTTGATTTTTAGTCAATCTCGGTCTTTATTTGAGAAAAGTTATTTATTTTTGATTGCCTTGCTAACAAATGTATTTATAGTTTTTATCTTCCATCGGTGGCAAATCACTAATCCTTTACGGTCAGGCATTAATGGTTTGATAGTTGTGGTTCTATTAATAATTTTAGCAGGACTGTTGGCATTTATTCTGTTGGGTACATCACAGTTGATGAATAAATTAATGTCTAAATATTTCTGATTATTTTTTAATATTGGCTTATTGTAAAAGCAATTTTCAGATAAATTTAACTTAATTAATTGAGGAACTATTTATGACAACTAAACAAGAAAATATTCGGTTGCTGTTATCTTTGGGAATTGCTGGAGTGTTAGTAGCTATTATTTTAGGCTTAGTCAGCAAGTTTTCACCGGAGATCCAATCTACACCAAATTCTGTGGTTACTCCGATTGGCACTTCAAAACCGCCTACACCAGAATGGATGAGTTTGGGCGAAAAACTTTTGGTACCTGCAGATAAAACAGATGATAAAGAAGCTGGGATCAATGCGGTAAAATCTGGAGATTTTGGTACTGCTGTTATCAAATTTCAAGCCTCTCTGCAAACTATGCGGAACGATCCAGAGACATTAATTTATTTGAATAATGCCAAAATTGGTAACTCAAAAGCATTGAAAGTTGCTGTAATTGCTCCCATTGGTAATAGCTTAAATGAGGCGAAAGAAACTTTACGAGGTGTGGCGCAAGCACAAGATGAAATTAATAGCAGTGGAGGTATTAATGGTGTACCATTGCAACTGCAAATTTCCCGTTTGAATAGCTTTGATGAGCTTGATAAAATAGATGCTGAATTAGTCAAAGACTCTAATCTTGTCGCAGTAGTAGGTTTTGGTCGGAACGAAGACCTTTATAAAAAGAATGGTTTGGTGAGAGTTTCTCCGGGAAGTTCGAGAAATCAAATGGGGCAAAATCAGGCACAGGCTTATGAAGATACTCGATATGTATTCAATATCAGCCCCAACCGAGAAATTTTTAATCAAGCTCTAGCTGAATATATTGTCAAGAAAGAAAACCGCACGAATATAGCTATTTGCCGCGATACATCATTTAGAACCAGTCAGGACACATCTAATCAAGAAAGAACAAATCAGGAAAGATTAAATCAGGATATTGTCAAAGAATATACTAGTTTCATTAATAAAGCTGGCGGGAAAGTTACTGCTACAGATTGCGATTTAGGGGCTGCGAATTTTAGAGCTAGTGATTTAATTCCAAAAGCTATCAGTGATGGTGCAGAAGCTTTACTATTAATTCCTCGTACAAGTAGCCTTAACTCAGCAGTAGATGTGGCAAAAGCGAATCGAGGTAGGCTGACACTTTTTGGTTCTCAACAGCTCTACAGTGAAAGAATTTTAAAGTTTGGGCAAGGAGATATCAAAGGAATGGTAGTACCTATACCTTGGCATCGTGATGCTAATCGGAATATGGGTCAAGGTAATTCTTTTGCTGATAAAGCTTTGAAACTTTGGGGTGGAGATGTCAGTCCCCGAACTGCTACAGCTTATGATGCATTGCAAGTAATTATTGCTGGTTTAAAAGAAAATAGCACTCGCCAAGGCTTACAAAAAGTACTGTCAAATCCCAATTTTTCCGCAATGGGAGCAACAGGTAAAATTCAGTTTTCAGCGTTAGGTCAGCGCCAAGGTGGAGTATTTTTAGCCAAAATAGAGCCTTGTGAACCAGGTAAGCCTTGTGCTTCTAGTACTGGTTACAATTTTGTATTGGTGCAATAAAAGACTTGCAAATAAAAAATATCCTATTAGGAATCCGATTTGATTTCTGAAAAAATTTTAGCAACTGGCGTTACGCTATCGCTAACGCAACGCCAGTTGCTACAACGGAGGAAACCTCACGCCAGTTCGCTCAAGTCGGGAAACCCGCCCACGCGACTGGCTACGCAACGCACTGGCTCTCCTACGTGAACTCCAAAAATCAAATATGAGTCCTATATCGCTGTTTAAGAAGAGGGGGAAGAATAAGATTATCGCCTTCACTCTGAAAACTGAGTAATTTAATTTCTGCAAGTTCCTAAGACAGAGAAAAATGGGCATAAGGCATTTGTCCTTAGTCTCTTGTGCTATTTAAAAAATTGAGCGTTTATAAGCGCGCTCAATAGCTTTATGCATCAGCAAACATGCTGCCGTATTCTTGCTTTCACAGACACTAGAATAATATCAACAATTAAGTCTTATTTTATACTAAGTAAAGTGAATTAATTTTAGGTTAAACTGAGATTAGCATTATATTTATCATCATTTAGATATAGATAAATATATATCCTTGAGTAGATGAACAATATTGATTATATATATATGCCATGCTACTTGCTGTATGCTAAATAATTAAAGTTTTTTTTTAATCTACTTCTGGTAAATTAAACACTAATATAGTCAATACTAAAAAGTATAAATTGGTGCATCAAACTGTCTAAAAGAGGCAGAAATTCCAGAAAGTAAAAATCCAACAACTTAAGAGTTATAGAGCTATTTGAAATCTGACTAGAAATTCAAATTTGCTCTTATTTATGGTAACTATACTCCTGGATAAAAGCCTCATAACATACATATATCAGGGAAAAGTTGCGCTTTTTTGACCTATCTTTGACTAAGCGACAATCTCAACAAGTGCATTACCCTACCGGCTAAATTGATCAAATGAATCTGGCTACAGATGTTTTTGTTGTACAAAGTTAGCGGCACAATCTGATTGTATTTATGTCTAATTTCTCGCCAAAAAAACAAGTAGGTAATAAAAAAAATCATCAGTTAGAGGGTAATCAACAAAATGTAGCGGAATCGAATTTAGACAGTGCAAAACGGCCAACAATAATTCAAATTCCTAACTCTCATCGTCTGGGACAGAAAGATTGGAGTTTGAAAGCCAAGGCGACAATTTGGTCTTGTGCTATTAGTATGCTTCCCGTGCTAGCAGTTGGGTCTGCAACCTATTACCTTGGCAACCAACAAATTACCGAGCAGATTTCTTATACGAAACCATTAGGGATTAAACAGTTAGCAGAAACTAAGCTGGCACTACAAAACCAGTTATCGCTATTGTTAATGGGAACAGGGGTAACAACTTTGTTGGTGGGTGCGATCGCAGTATTTCTGACTAATCGCGCCTTGCGTCCACTCCTCAATACTGCGGCGCTCTCTAATAATATTGTGCGGAGGCTACTGCCAGACCAAGCTGGAATTAGGGGTGCGATCGCTTCCAAAGATGAACTGGTAGTTTTGGAAAAAAACATCAGTTTAATCAAAAAACAGCTTCCAGATTTGCTATGGAAACAAGAACAAGAAACTGAACGCGTGCAAGTTTTAATGAAGATTACCCGGCGCATTCAGGAATGTCTCAACGAAGAAGATGTTCTCAAAACCACAGTCGAGGAAGTACGCACAGCCTTAAACAGCGATCGCGTCACCATCTTTCGCTTCCATCCCAATAGAGAAGGAACCTTTGTTGCTGAATCAGTAGGATTCGGTTTGCCGAAAACTTTGCGAACTACAGTCTCAGTTCCTTCTGTAGGAGGAGAGGACATAGAAGAATACCAAAACGGTCATATCGTGGCTATTGATGACATCTATCAAGTCGACCTCAGCGATTCTCAACTTAGCTTCCTAGAGCGATTTGCAGTCAAAGCCAATTTGGTAGCACCAATTTTTCAGAAAAATCAGCTATTTGGCTTATTAATTGCCCATGAGTGTACCAAACCCCGCTTTTGGCAGCAGTCGGAAATTGATTTGTTTGCCCAGATCGCTACACAATTAGGGTTTGTGCTCAACTACACTCACCTGCTGGAACAGGTAGAAACGAAAGCCGATCAAACTCAGCTATTTGTAGATATTACCCGCCGCATTCGGGAATCCCTCAATGAAGAGGATGTCCTCAAAACCACAGTTGAAGAAGTCCGCAAGTCACTGAGCGCTGATAGAGTCATAGTTTATGGCTTTGATCCTGAATGGTATGGCACTGTGATTGCAGAATCAGTACTTCCGGGTTTTGCTAAAACCTTGCGAGCCAAAATCAAAGACCCTTGCTTTGCAGAAGGTTATATAGAAAAGTACCAAGCTGGTCGAGTCCAAGCTATCAGCAATATTTATGAAGCTGGTTTAACTGAATGTCACCTGAAGCAACTTGAACCCTTTGGTGTCAAAGCTAATTTAGTTGCACCAATTCTCAAAGATGACCAGTTATTTGGTTTATTAATTGCCCATCAATGTTCTGCTCCCCGTGATTGGCGAAAATTTGAGATTGATTTGTTCACTCAAATTGCCATGCAAGTTGGATTTGCTCTTGACCATGCGCGGCTACTCCAGCGAATTGATGCTGAAGCTGTACGGACTCAGTTGTTAGTAGATATTACTCGCCGCATTCAAGAATCCTTCAATGAAGAGGATGTTCTCAAAACCACAGTGGAAGAAGTCCGCAAAGCAATTAGTGCCGATCGCGTCATAGTTTATGGTTTTGATCCCGATTGGTATGGCACTGTAATTGCCGAATCAGTACTTCCCGGCTTTCCTAAAGCCTTGTGGGCGATTATCAGAGACCCTTGTTTTGCAGAAGGCTATATAGAAAAGTACCAATCAGGTCGAGTCCAAGCTGTCAACAATGTTTATGAAGCGGGTTTAACTGAGTGTCACCTGAGCCAACTCGAACCTTTTGCTGTCAAAGCCAATTTAGTTGCACCGATTCTCAAAGATGGTCAGCTATTTGGCTTATTAATTGCTCATGAATGCTCAGCCCCTCGTGATTGGCAACAAACTGAAATTGATTTGTTTGCTCAAGTCGCCATGCAAGTTGGATTTGCTCTCGAACACGCCAGACTGTTGAATCAAGTAGATCAAGCATACCAAGCTGCCACTGCAACATCTGTTGAGCAGTCTCAAAAACAAGAAGAACTCAAGCTACAGGTTTCCGAACTGCTGAGAAATGGGAACGCAGTTGTGCAAACTCTGTCTACAAATGTGGCGCTGACGCAATTGCAATCTATTGAATTTATCTACAATCAAACTCAATTTTTGGGTGATTTGACTCAGAGAATGGTCAATTCTGCCCAACAGCTAGAATTTCAAGAACAGCAGATCAGCCAGACGGTACAGGACGAAAATCAGTCCATGAGCCAAATTTTAGAGAGCATCTATGCTATTCAAGAAACCGTTGTCCAAGCGGCCCAAAGACTTAACCGTCTTGAGGAACCTTCACAACATCTGTCTGAGAAAATAAATCTCATTAGCAATGTCATCTCTCAGATTAAGCTGCAAGCTATGCATACAGCACTGGAAGCATCGCGGAGTGGAGAAGCAGGTCAAAAATTTGCCGCGATCGCTCAAAAAGCACTTTCCTTAGTACAACAGTTAGAATTAGAAATTACAGATATTCAACCATTGGTTGCGGATATTCACATAGAAAGCGATCAAGCGATCGCAGCTATGGAATCCGGCGCAGAACAAGCAAAAAGTAGCGGTGACTTGGTAGCGCAAACTCAACATAAATTCCAGCAGGCGATCGCCCTGAGTATGGAAATGCAAACATTGGTAGCAGAAATTTCCCAAGTTGCTGCTGTCCAAATTGAAACTTCTACCTCTGTAAATCAATCTATTTTAGAAGTTGCTAGTATTGCCAACCAAACTTCTGAGCAAGCCATCGCATTGGCAGATTCTTTAGCTCAGCTAACGATATTTGCACAGGAAATGTAGGAGGTGAGTGATTAACTATACGTTTTTAAATTTTGGTACTAGGAATGGCGATCGCATTTAGCAATCTCTGAAATTGCCAAAATTACGCAGAATTGATGCTTAATTAGCTCTGAACTGAGAAATGTAGGGCTAGAGATACAAAGCAGTTTGACCAATTTTATTCAGTGCATCTACGTAATAAATAGTATGAATTACTTACAAAATCTTACTTAAACACAGCATTATAGCTATGGTTCTTGAGTTTGGTATACAAAATAACCTTGTCCAAAATTTTGTTCAAGAAGCATCAGGACTTCTACAGCTAATTAAAGAAGGATTGCTAGAGCTTTCAGATAACTATAGCGCTCCCAAGATACGTAACCTGGTGCGAGCTGCTCAGTTGATTAAAACTACAGCAGCCCAGGTTAATTTCACTGACATACATACCCTAGCTCATCGTTTGGAGAAGATTTTTCGATTTCTCTCACTAGGAAATGCAGCAATTGACTCTCAGTTAACAACTTTGCTTTTACAGGCTAATGATTGCTTGCGTTTGCTGCTAATAACCCAAATTCAAGGGAAATTGGATGATGTAGCTAGCATTTTAGCCAAAGCTGAACCAATTTTTGCTTATTTAGAATCTAGAATTAGCCATAAGCTAGAAATAGTACCGGATGCTCTAGAAACCTCCTATCTAGGGTCAAGTGTACCTCAGTTGATGCCGACGACAGAAATTGCTCAGGCTTTAAAAAACCTGGAAAGAATTTTGGCGGAATCGGACGCTGATAAATTACCAGAGCAACTGATAAAACAGGCAAATTTATTTTTGGGCTTTGGTGAATTCCACAAAATCTCAGAGTTTATTGCGATCGCCCAAATTGCGATCGCGACTCTACAAACTACCCCGCAAGCATCTGAAACTATAGGTAAGCTGGCTTTAGCTGGTTGGCGTGCAGCTTATGAATCTATCTTGAACAAAAATGCTCTCCAAACGGCTCAAGGAACATCTAATTCGAGTGCAGTTGTACTCCAAAACAGGCAAAACCCAGCATTAACACACACAATAAAAACTGCTAATTTATTTGTTTGGGTAGCGGGTGGTAATGTTTTTACAGTAAACTCTGACAGCGTTGAAGAACTTTTAGTTGCTGAAGCTGACCAAATTATATATTCTCAAAAACAGCGGTTTTTGCACTGGCGTGAACAAATTATTCCTAGCCATCAACTGTCAGAACTACTAAACTACAGTAGTTCCAAACCATTAGGGAATCGTCAGCCAGAACCAATGTTAGTACTAAATTTAGGTCAGCAAATTCTGGCTTTAGAACCCGAAATTCAATACCTAATTGCAGAACCAGAGTTAGTAATCAATCCTTTACCAACAGACCAAGAATTTTCCAGTTGCGTTTATGGTTGTACGATTTGGAAAGACAATTTACTGCCAGTAATTGATGTAGCGGCGTTGTTGCAGCAGACAATTAATCAGAGTCAAAAGGTTCACTCTACTACTAAATTATTAAATTCAGCAGACACAGCAATTATTCACAGAGAACCGACGATTCTAGTGGTAGATGATTCTCATAGTGTGCGCCATATAGTATCTTTGACCTTGCAAAAAGCAGGTTACAAAGTTTTGCAAGCAGAAGATGGACAAGAAGCGATCGCCCAGTTGCAGCAAAATCCCCATGTGCAAATGGTGATTTGTGATATTGAAATGCCTAATCTCAATGGCTTTGAGTTTCTTAGCTATCGTCTCAAAGACTCCCAATTAGCCAAAATACCAGTAATCATGCTCAGTTCATGCAGCACTAATCAGCATCGTCATTTGGCTATGCAATTAGGAGCCACTACCTACTTTACAAAACCTTATGTTGAGGAAGATTTTTTAACAGCACTAAGAATGAGCGTTAATTAAATTACGAATTACGAATTACGAATTCCCTTGACCGGAATTTCAATTACAAACTTCGTCCCTTGCCCTGGTATGGAGTCACACCAAAGATTACCGCCATGCTTTTGGGTGACAATTTGATAGCTCATAAATAAACCCAAACCAGTACCTTTACCAACAGGTTTGGTGGTGAAAAAAGGGTCAAATATTTTAGAGAAAATCTCTTGGGGAATCCCTATGCCATTGTCAGAAATTATAATCATCACTTGATTTATATCCATTTGACGCGTCTGAATTCTGATGGCATTTAGGTTATCTGAAATATCTGAGAATGAACGCCCCTGATTAGATTCTTCTAATGCATCAATAGCATTAGTCAAAAGACTTATAAATACTTGATTAAGGGAGGCAGCATCACATTCAATTAGTGGTAAATCTCCATACTCTTTAATTAGCTGAATATTTGGACGATGGGCTGTGGCTTGCAATCGATGTTGCAACAGTACCAAGGTACTATCAATCCCTTGATGAATATCTACCGCTTTTAACTCTGCTTCATCCAAGCGCGAGAAGTTCCGCAACGATAGCACAATAGCACTGATGCGCTCAGTACCACTTTTCATAGATTGAAGAATTTTAGCTATATCTTCCCGTAAAAACTCCAATTCAAGTTGATCCAATTCTGCGTGCAAGGCTTGAGCTGGATGAGGATAGTGCTGTTGGTAAGCTTGCAATGCTCTCCACAAGTTTTGGATATATTCAGAAAGATAAATTAAGTTGCCATGAATGAAATTAACAGGATTATTGATTTCATGAGCAACCCCTGCTACCATCTGTCCCAATGCAGACATTTTTTCACTCTGAAGCATCTGTAATTGAGTTTGTTTCAGCGTTTCTAGGGTTTGGTTTAGAGCCGTATTCTTGACATTTAATTCTTCAGTTCTCTGCTGCACTCTAGCTTCCAAAGTTTCATTAGTGCTGGCTAATTCAGCAAAAGCTAAACGCAACTTTGTTTCTGCTTGTGTGCGTTCTGCAATTGTTGCTGTCAGTACAAGAATGGTGAGTGTAATTACGCCAATAAACAATTGTAGTTGCATCAAAGATTGGTTGAGATCCCGATCTACAAAACCACCTTTGCCATTAACAGTAGCAATAACTGCGATCGCAGCCACAATAAAAGTTAATAGCGTTGCACCTGTTTGCCCCAGTCGAAAGGCAGACCAAATCAACATCGGAATTAACATATACTCCAGGTGATATCCTTCACCAAAAGCCACTTTGCTGATGAGAATCACCAAACCCATCAGAATAATTGGATCTACTAAAATTAACCAAAATCTGAAACGGTGT
Organism: Nostoc linckia FACHB-104; assembly: GCF_014696615.1. Lineage (GTDB taxonomy): Bacteria > Cyanobacteriota > Cyanobacteriia > Cyanobacteriales > Nostocaceae > Aulosira > Aulosira linckia_A. The sequence goes on from NZ_JACJQJ010000031.1 coordinate 69,241, forward strand.
GAGGCTGCTAGGGGTTGTCCCATCTCTGAAATGGAAATGGAGGCTAACCATTGCCGTATGGAACCTCGGTGTTTTTGAATGAATTGACCCCAACTAAGCAGCATTGGGGTAACAATCAAAATTCCCGAAACATTAGAAATCCACCAGGTTAACCAAACTGTCCCATAAGCTGCCCAAGGAACTTTACCACTCAACGCCAAGCAAGTTACCCCAACCGTTGCATTAATACTCGGCCCTACCATACCCGTTAATATCAAAAATTTGAACACGTCGGGAATATGGTCTAAGGGATAGCGAAGGTTGGTAGTCTTCCGTAGCAAAAACGCACCCAATATAGTCCCCAATGTTGTGCCGATCGCAATGACGAGAACTGGTAATGCTGAAATCACCAAAGATAAGAAACTGGTGGAATCTCGGAAGGCCCAGAAGTTGGCGAAAAATGAACCCAGCAACACACCGTACCCGATCCAGTTACCAAACAACAGGACAGCCCCACTAGCAATTCCATCTGGGGGCCAAACTGGAGTCACGTCTTGCGGTGTGGAGGCCAGATGACGTGAAATTTCCGCCATTCCATAGTAGGCGATCGCCAAAACAATAATGCATCCGATTTGCTTGAGTGCATGAGGAACTATATGAGATTTTTTTTGAGTCATCCGTTTAGGGACTGCTTGATAGAAACGTTTTCCGTAAATCTAGAATTCCCTTTTCCTCTCTGGTGGGAACATCAAGCAGCCAAGAAATTAGCATTCATCAAAAGGGGTTGGGTAATGGGTAATGGGAATATCTCCTTGTCCCCAATCCCCAATCCCCAATCCCCAATCCCCAGTCCCCAATCCCTAAGTCAAAACTAAATTATCTCGGTGAACTACAGTTTCCGCGCCAGCGTAGCCCAAAATTGTAGGGATTTCTCGTGAATGACAACCGCGAATTTTTTGCAGTTCTTCGCTGTTGTAGTTAACCAGTCCTCTGGCGATTTCGTTACCAGTGATATCACATAATTGCACGGCTTCTTGTGTATCAAATTCTCCCTCTACTGCTTTGATACCAGCTGCTAATAATGATTTTCCAGATTCGGAAATGGCTGCGATCGCACCTGCATCTAAATACAATTTTCCTGCTGGGACAAGGCCGTAAGCTATCCAACGTTTTCTGGCGGAGGTGGGTTCTGGCTGCGGTTCAAAGTGAGTACCTATCGGTTCCCCTTGTAATATTTTTTCGATGTTGCGGGGAAATCTTCCTTGGGTAATTACTGTCCGCACACCAGCTGCGATCGCAATTCTCGCCGCCGAAATTTTGGTGATCATCCCGCCAGTACCCCATTGCGAACCTTGAGAACCTGTCTGAATCTGTAATTCGGCTAATTCTTTAATGCTACTTACTAAGGCGATCGGTTGAGCATCAGGTACAGAACGGGGATCTGCTGAGTACAATCTATCAACATCAGTCAACAAAAAGAGCCAATCTGCTTCTACTAAACTGGCAACTAATGCTGAAAGGGTGTCATTATCGCCAAATTTTAGCTCATCTACCGCTACCGTATCGTTTTCATTAACTACCGGAATTACCCCTAGTCCCAGCAGTTCGCGAAAGGTGTTGTAAATATTGAGATAGCGACTGCGCTGCACCAAATCGCTACGTGTTAACAAAACTTGGGCGATAGGTTGTTGCAGAGTGGTAAATAAATCATCGTAAACCCGCATTAACCGTCCTTGTCCCACTGCGGCTACTGCTTGTTTGAGAGCGATCGCTTTGGGACGTTCCGTTAAACCCAACCGCGCACAACCCACCCCTACTGCACCAGAGGACACCAAAATCACCCTATGACCTTGGCGTTGCAAATCACAAAGTGTCTCTGCCAACGTAGCAATAGTAGAAAGCGCCAGCTGTCCGGTTTCTGGCTGAGTCAGGCTGGAAGTACCAATTTTAACGACGATTGTTTTACTCAAGGGTCAAGGGTCAAGGGTCAAGGGTCAAGGGTCAAGGGTCAAGGGTCAAGGGTCAAGGGTCAAGGGTTGGAGAGACGCGATTAATCGCATCTGTACTCAAGAGTTAAAGGTCAACACTTTGGACTCTGGACTTTGGACTCATCTCTAAATTGTAAAGCGCCAGCACCTCTATCAGTGAGGGCCGACGCTTTACGGTTTTATATGTATTTATTAAACTTTAGGGTCTTTTTTTGGCTGACCCCATGTTATTAACACTTATAATCCCAGATTTTTTTCATTGCGAAAGATTCCTTAATGTTTTTTTTAGATTTAGTTTTTTAACTAAAAATCAATCTTTGTGAATTTTTGTGTATTTGGGGCTGATACTAGCGCCCAAGGCTTCCGAGACCCAAACTTCAAAGTTTCTGATGGGGTGAGAGCGCAGAGCCACCTCGGGATGGATAATTGGTTCCACCAAGATGGTAAACATTCCCAAGCGGTTACCTGCTAAGACATCGGTAAACAAGCGATCGCCTACCATCCCCACTTGGTGAACGGGTAAATTCATCGCCTTGAGTGCGGCTCTAATTTTGCGTCGTGATGGTTTTGCTGCGCCTAGATAATAAGGCAGGTTCAGGGAACGGGCAATACTCCCAATCCGCATTTCACTCAGGTTATTGCTGACTAACCAAAGTACAGCACAGGCACGCATTTCCTCTACCCATTGTTGTAATTCTGCTGAAGCCGCCCCTATTTTCATTGGTACTAAAGTTTCATCTACATCCAGCACTAATCCCTTCAATCCATATTGCTGGATAATGTCTGGTGTGAGTTTTAAAATGGAACCTTCTAAAATCAAGTCCGGTTGTAAGAGGTTGTTCCAGGTCATATTTTAAGCATCAAGGGTATCTTGGCAGCAGTCACAATTAACTTAGAAATTAATGACTGTTGTTTTCTGTAAAGTTTTACATCAGTTATTTAGTATTTTTTCAGGTATGAAATAGCACAAATATGCTATGATAGGGTTCCTAAAAATACAAATACTTAGTTTTTTTAGGATAAAGCTTGGATAGTGGCCTTGCCAACCTAAGAAGGTTATATATCTAATAGATTGCGATCGCTGTTTCAGCAGAGGAAGCTGTCCTAATAAAAAAAGTTTCACAAGCCTTGGATGAAAGTGAAATTGGGATTTTCACTCAGCACAAGCTAAACGCCCCGCTACTGCTAAGAGAACTCAGCACTTCCAAGCTAGACACATAGAGAAAAGGAGGAAAGGAAAAAATTTTTCCCTTACCCCCTGTAAAGCTTTGCATAGTTGGGTTGAATTGCTTTTAATTACTGAGATTAGCTATTAACTATCAAGTTATTGAGAATCATCACGGCAATATCTACTTAACATCCCGTCCTGAATATGAGACAGAATTTGCCATTAAAATTCCTATAGCATTAGTGAGACTAAGTGCCAATTAATAACTAATGAAAGAAACACCCGCTTGCTAAATTCCATAGTGCGATTCAAGTGAGGAGATGCGTACTCTGAACTAGATATAAGCAAGCGAGTGGGACTGATGATGGTGATGTACTCTCAATCCTAGTAATCCCGTTATGGCATGGTGAGATTGGCGAGACAGTAAACTCAGGACAAACTATCGTTATCTTCTACCCCAACATCCAGAAATAGCCGCTATTTTGTGGGGAGCCAGAATCACCTACTGTCGAGTAATCAGCAACTACCAATTTACCTAGGGAGCGGAGGTTAAGCGGAAGCAGTTCCGCCAAATGGTAGAGTTGCCAGTATCAACAAGTAAGGACTTTCTTGTTAGCGGTGAATTATAAAAACAGGAAGTTAAGAAAATTAATCATTAGCTTCACAATTTATAATTCATGGGGTTTGACACTGGATATCAGAATTTGATGAATTAGATTGAGAAATTTCCGCCAATTCATCCTGCAAGCAGTTTAGTAATCATTAAACTATCAGCTATCAGCAGTCAATTAGACAGCTAAAGCCTGACGGCTGAATGCTGATAGCTATTTAAGCCATTTGATTCTCAATCGCCCACCGTGCTAGTTCAGTACGGTTGTGGAGATTAGTTTTGCCCAACATATTGGACACATGGCTTTCAACAGTACGCTGACTGACGTTTAACTCTTCCGCAATTTCGCGGTTAGCTAAACCCCTAGCTACGAACTGTACAACTTTTAGTTCAGTTGGAGTTAACTGTACATCGAAGGGAACCTGGATACGAGAACCGTTTTCCCCTCCTTTTGCTTGGTGTTCTTTCCAACGGATAGTTTGTTTCAGTGAAGATTCTACTTGCGCTACGAGTTCTTCAGGTTCAAAAGGCTTGACCATATAAACGTCAGCACCTTTATTTAGACCTTTAACTCGGTCTGCGCTTTGTCCTTTAGCTGAAAGGAAAAGAACGGGAATCCAGCTGGTACGTTCATTTTGCCGGACTTGTTCTACAAAAGTGTATCCGTCCATTTCCGGCATCATCACGTCGCAGATAATCATATCTGGAACATCATGCTCTAGAATTTCTAAAGCTTCTCTTCCATTTTCGGCGGTGATGACTTCATATCCCCGGAATTCCAAGTAATCCTTCACCAGCAAGATGAGGTTAGGGTCATCATCAATCAGTAGAAGTCGTTTGTGATCTTTCATGCTGGGCTCTTTCATAGCAGTGGCACTTGTCGCGCTTCGGTCCATCAAGGTCTTGTATATTTATCCTCTATGGTGGATTATTCTGAGATGTTGTCTTTTTTCCCACTTAACCTGCCTTTGCTTCTGGGAAGTCTTATCAGTGATAACCACTGTTTAGGAGACTACTAGCTTATTGGCAATAGTCCAGTAAGGATACGTAGAGCAGTAGTAATTATAATGCGTTATTATATATCGCTTTGAAAGTCGCGGGTGAAAAAAGCGCTGATTAAATAATAATCCTTCCGATTCACAAGTTCAGTAATGGCTGAAGATGACCCTAGCTCAAAACCAACCCCCGCTTCAGAGCGCTTACTACTTAATTACGATATCCTTCGGATGTTAAGTCCTCTATCAGTTGTTCACAAGCAACCAGAGAAGTTTCTGGCAAAGGATGGGTTAAAAATGCATATTCTGCCACCACCTTAATTTGCCTATCAAGTGTTCTTGGGTGATCCGCTCAATCACTTCCGTGTTTGCTCGACGATACCAGACACCATCCGGGTAAACAACCATTATCGGTCTAGAACCGAAAAGCCGCAAGCAATTGGCTTTATTTTCATTAATGCAAATGGGACGACTATTATGCGTCTGATAGAGTTTGAGTTGCTTCAGTCGCTTTTTTAAGTATTCCCAGGATTCCAGACTAGCTTGTTTTGAGCAGCAGTTAGCAACTGTCTGGCTAACCCAAATCAAAATATGTCGTTGAATCTTTGCAAATCCTAAAGTTTCTACACAATTACCCAGGGCTTTATTGTCTAGATATTTAGTGGTTTTGGGGATTTTACGGCTGCACTGGATCACTGTATTGTTACTCATCGAGCTGCTCCCTGATTACAGTTCTATAACAATTTCCCCACTTTGCAAATAAATTCATTCCTATAAAAATATTCATCGCTGACAGCAAAAAACCTGAAGGTTAAATATTAATAAGTATTTATGCTTAAGTATGTGTAATTAAAGCTCAAGAATTAAGGGTTAAATGTCAAATGTCAAGAGTTAATGCTTTCCTCTTCCCCTTTCCCCATTACCCATTCCCCCATTCCCCAGTCCCCATTCCCAACCTAGTTCGGAAACCCGTACACCAGAAATTGTTGCCATTGTGTACGACTTTTCGGTAAATTAGCACTCAGGAGTTGAGAGTGCTAACTCTGGAGAAATTAAATATGGCAGCAGTATCTTTAAGCGTTTCTACAGTAAAACCTTTAGGCGATCGCGTTTTCGTGAAAGTGAGCGCCTCTGAGGAAAAGACCGCAGGTGGTCTGTATTTACCCGACACAGCCAAGGAAAAGCCCCAAGTAGGGGAAGTAGTCGCCCTTGGCCCTGGTAAGCGGAATGATGATGGTTCTCGTCAAGAACCAGAAATTAAAGTCGGCGACAAAGTGCTGTACTCCAAGTACGCTGGCACAGATGTCAAGCTCGGCACAGAAGAATATGTCCTGCTTTCTGAAAAAGATATTCTAGCAGTCGTTGCGTAATGGTCATTGATCATTGGTCATTTTGTCATTAGTTAATGACAAAGGACAAATGACATAGCACGAAGTTTGAACTAAGGAAGCCTTAGCACAGAACTTTGTAAGAGATGACAAAAGACAAAAGACAAATGACAAAGGACTATTAACAATTATGGCAAAGCGCATTATCTACAACGAAAACGCCCGTCGCGCCCTGGAACGAGGCATGGATATCCTAGCTGAAGCAGTGGCTGTTACCCTTGGCCCTAAAGGTCGTAACGTCGTGCTAGAGAAGAAATTTGGCGCACCGCAAATCGTCAATGATGGTGTCACCATTGCCAAAGAAATTGAATTAGAAGACCATATTGAAAATACTGGCGTGGCTTTGATTCGCCAAGCAGCTTCTAAAACCAACGACGCTGCTGGTGATGGTACCACCACAGCTACCGTTTTGGCTCACGCAATTGTGAAAGAAGGCTTGCGGAACGTTGCTGCTGGCGCAAATGCAATTTTATTGAAGCGTGGTATTGATAAAGCCGCTAACTTCTTAGTAGAAAAGATTGCCGAACACGCTCGTCCTGTAGAAGATTCCAAAGCTATTGCTCAAGTTGGTTCCATCTCCGCCGGTAACGACGAAGAAGTCGGTCAGATGATTGCCCAAGCAATGGATAAGGTAGGTAAGGAAGGCGTAATTTCCCTAGAAGAAGGGAAATCTATGACCACCGAACTGGAAATCACCGAAGGGATGCGCTTTGACAAAGGCTATATTTCTCCCTACTTCGCTACCGACGCAGAACGGATGGAAGCGGTCTTCGATGAGCCTTTCATTCTGTTAACCGATAAGAAAATTGCTTTGGTACAAGACCTCGTACCCGTGCTTGAGCAAGTAGCACGTGCTGGTCGTCCCTTAGTAATCATTGCTGAAGATATTGAAAAAGAAGCTTTGGCAACTCTGGTCGTTAACCGCCTACGTGGTGTGCTGAATGTGGCTGCTGTGAAAGCTCCTGGATTTGGCGATCGCCGCAAAGCTATGCTGGAAGATATCGCTATCCTCACCGGTGGTCAACTAGTCACCGAAGATGCTGGTCTAAAGCTCGATAACACCAAGCTAGATAGCCTAGGTAAAGCTCGCCGCATCACCATTACCAAAGACAACACCACAATTGTTGCTGAAGGTAACGAAGTTGCTGTTAAGGCTCGGATTGACCAAATCCGTCGTCAAATTGAAGAAACCGAATCTTCCTACGACAAAGAAAAACTGCAAGAACGTCTAGCTAAGTTGGCTGGTGGTGTTGCAGTTGTTAAGGTCGGTGCAGCAACCGAAACCGAAATGAAGGATAAAAAGCTGCGCCTAGAAGACGCTATCAACGCTACCAAAGCTGCTGTAGAAGAAGGTATTGTTCCTGGTGGTGGTACAACCCTCGCTCACTTGACTCCTCAACTGGAAGAATGGGCTAACAGCAACCTTTCTGGTGAAGAATTAACCGGCGCGTTGATTGTTGCTCGTGCTTTACCTGCTCCTCTGAAGAGAATTGCAGAAAACGCAGGTCAAAACGGTGCTGTAATTGCTGAACGTGTGAAAGAAAAAGAATTCAACGTTGGCTACAACGCTGCAACCAACGAGTTTGTTGACTTGTTTGTGGCTGGTATTGTTGACCCTGCTAAGGTAACTCGTTCTGCTCTGCAAAACGCAGCTTCCATTGCTGGTATGGTGTTGACAACCGAATGCATCGTAGTTGACAAGCCTGAACCCAAAGATGCTGCTCCTGCTGCTGGTGGCGGTATGGGTGGCGGCGACTTCGACTACTAATATTTTCTAGCCCCCTATTTGTCAAAACAGCTGCTTCCCTCGTGGAGGCGGCTGTTTTTTTGTGTTATTAAATCGCAGATTATAGTAAATAAATTAATATCGTGTAAAATCCAAAAAACTTGAGTTACGACAACGCTTGTAAATATTTAGCCGAACAGTACCCCACTGATTTTGTGCGCTGGCTGCTAGGGGTATATGTGCTACAAATTGAGGTATTAAAAACTGAACTGATTAGTAGCATTACAGCATTTTTAACTTATATATTAATAGCTGATTCAAAATTAATAGCTGATTCAAATAAATACTAAATTAAATACTAAATTTTTCACTCCGTGCAAAAACTTTCAGCGAAACTTTTCAGCTACTCTGTGGGAATAGCTTTGCTGAATCAGCCTTGGCGTGAGATTATTATCTCTGCTGCCAGACAAAATCATGAGTGAAATTATCGAAAAACAAGTTGCTAATGCTTGGCATGGCAAACTTAATTTAGTCTATGCCGATCGCAAAAATACCACCCAGCTAATTTACAACCACCAGCAAGCACCGCTAAAGGTACAGCGTCCGTTTTATCCAGAAAGCGAAAAAGTCTGTCATAGCGTCATTTTACATACGGCTGGGGGAGTTGTAGGAGGCGATCGCCTGTCTCTTGATTTCCACCTCCAACCCCATACACAAGCATTAATCACTACAGCCGCCGCTAGTAAGATATACCGCAGTAACGGACAGCAAGCTAGACAAACCATCGACATCAAAGTAGATACTGGCGCTTGTTTGGAGTGGTTACCCCAAGAAACAATTTTGTTTAACAGTGCGATTTATCGGCAAGATTTACGGGTAGAATTAGCAACCGGAGCCAGTTGGTTAGGCTGGGAAATTACGCGACTAGGGCGCAGTGCTAGAGGAGAGAAATTCTTGCAAGGAGAATGGCGATCGCATACCGAAATTTGTCAGCAAGGTGTACCTTTGTGGATTGATCGGCAATATTTACCGGGTAGCGAGGAAGTTTTTCACAGTCCTCACGGCTTGGCTGGACAACCAATTGTCGGTAGTCTAGTCTGGGTTGGTAATCCAGTTGACTCAGAAATAGTAGAAAAAGCACGCAATTTATGGCATGGTGCAGGACAGGCGGGAGTGACGCTACTACAACATGGACTTTTATGTAGATATCGCGGTGCTTCCACATCTGAGGTGCGAAACTGGTTTACGGCTGTTTGGCAGATGCTACGGGTTAATTTTTTGAGCCGTGGTAGCTGCATACCCAGAGTTTGGCAGGTTTGAACGAAGCGCAGAGGAGGAAACAATGCAACTTACGCCGCAGGAAAAAGATAAGTTGTTAATTTTTACTGCTGCTTTATTAGCAGAGAGACGTAAGAACAGAGGTTTGAAATTAAATTATCCAGAAGCAGTTGCTTATATTTCTGCTGCAATTTTAGAAGGTGCAAGAGATGGGCAAACTGTTGCGGAATTAATGAGTTATGGCACAACTTTGTTAACGCGAAATGACGTGATGGAAGGTGTGCCGGAAATGGTAAATGAAGTGCAAGTAGAAGCAACTTTTCCTGATGGGACAAAGTTAGTAACTGTGCATAATCCCATTCGTTAATTTACAAAGGAGTAAAGTATGATTCCCGGAGAAATTATTACCCCAGATGGAGAAATTGAATTAAATGCTGGGCGTGAAACTATTAAATTACTAGTAGCAAATACAGGCGATCGCCCCATACAAGTTGGTTCACATTTTCACTTTTTTGAAGTTAACTCAGCCTTAAGTTTTGATAGAGAACAAGCGCGAGGAATGCGCCTCGATATTCCTGCTGGCACCGCAGTTCGCTTTGAACCAGGGGATGAAAAAGAAATAACTCTCGTACCTCTGGTTGGCACTCGCAAAGTCTATGGTTTCAATGCCAAGATTAATGGAAATCTTGATAGTTAAAAAATTTAAGTTATGCCAAAATGCGGGATAGTAGGATTTTACGCTATCACAATAATCAAGAATTAATTACGCTTACCAGTATTTTAATTTTATTACTGTGGCTATTTTTTAGTATTACATTGTCTATTTTTAACTGGAAGTTAATTCCTGAATGGTATCTGTTTAAAGGTATAACTTCAGGGATTATTTTATTACTCATATTGTCTATATTTATCTATATATTTATTGCAATAATAGTCAGATTTTCATCTCATTTAAATAAGAGACAAGGGTTTTTGGCAAAATCCCAAGATGTAGTAATATCAATTCTAGTATTTTTAATATGGATTTTTGCAACTTTTTTGTTTGTCACACAAAGCTTAGGCGCTTTTAGTTTTACATACAGTAATTTGAATAAGCAGGTTCATTATCCTGCATATGCAAAAACAATTTATATATATGAAAGTTCAGAGTTTCTGGAAAAATATAAAACTTATAGTTTGTGGATAAAAAACGGCTGGTTGCCAATAATGCATAAACAAACTGATTTTCCAAGTTCACAACCTATAAAAGCTTTTAACGAAACTTGCTTGAATAATAAACAATGTTTAGAAGCAATAATTCAACTTCCTATTGATGAAGAATTTGTTTGGAATTTTAATTTAAAAACTGACAAACACTGGTATTTAAGTACAAAAACAGGTAAAACCAGTCAAGATATTAGGTCATTGAGGAATAATTATGAGTTATAGAATGGATCGTCGTGCTTATGCAGAAACCTATGGGGCTACAGTAGGCGATCGCATCTTATTTATTGAATAGGTTTAATTTCAAACTCTAATTTGGAACGGTAAAAACAAACATCAAATTCCAAGAAAAAATTAGTTTGTCCAAGAATTAAAGGAGCATTAACACTGCTTACCCATGCAAATACTAACTGTACTGGTGGAAAATTGCTAATTTCAGCCATTGCGAAAAATGGGATAGCAGGTTGATTACTGAGATTTCCTGCCAATTGAATAATAGCTTTACTTTCATCCCAAATTCCACCCAACTGAAGCCCTAGCTCATAGGGCATAACATTGACAGTAGCACCACTATCAACTAAACCATTTGCTTCTATGCTGTGATTTTCTCGATTTAAAACTAGGGGAATTCTGGGTAAGCTATCAAATTCGTTTTGGGTAGAACTTGTGGTGGAATACTTGAACCGCATACAGCTTAATGACTGGAATCCTGTGATTTGAGTGCTTCCATCAAGACTGCACCAGCCCCGAAGCTATTATAAGGAGTAGGTAAATTATAGGTTTTGAATGGTTCCAACGGAGAAATATCCTCAACTGTATCTAAATCTTCGGCAAGGATGCGAATTAGCTTAAGTTTTTCTGATGGCGAAAGCTTGCGAGCTATGGGAATTAAATCTGCTAGGGTCATTCTATCTAAGCCTCCAAGAACGCTCATTTATAGCATAAACCTCTTTCATTAATATTTATTTCCTGAAATTTACTGTTATCGTCAAATATCAAACTATACAAAAATTTTCACTTTAGCTGCCTCAGGTTGCTGAAAAATATTTAAATCAACACCATCGCTAGGAGTGGTATTATGCCTTACAGAATGGATCGCCGTGCTTATGCAGAAACCTATGGCCCAACAGTAGGCGATCGCGTCCGACTTGCGGATACAGAATTATTTATCGAAGTAGAACAAGATTTTACTACCTACGGCGATGAAGTGAAATTTGGCGGCGGTAAAGTCATCCGCGATGGAATGGGACAATCCCCCATTTCTAACGCCGATGGTGCTGTAGATTTAGTCATTACAAATGCTTTAATTCTGGATTGGTGGGGTGTAGTTAAAGCCGATATTGGGATTAAAGACGGCAAAATATTTAAAATTGGTAAAGCGGGAAATCCTTATATTCAAAATAATGTCGATATTATTATCGGCCCCGGAACCGAAGCTTTAGCTGGGGAAGGGATGATTCTCACGGCTGGAGGTGTGGATTCCCACATCCATTTTATTTGTCCGCAACAGATAGAAGTGGCGATCGCCTCCGGAATAACTACGATGATTGGCGGTGGTACAGGCCCCGCTACAGGGACAAACGCCACTACCTGCACCCCTGGCCCTTGGAATATGTACCGGATGTTGCAAGCTGCTGATGCGTTTCCTGTGAATTTAGGATTTTTAGGTAAAGGTAACGCCAGTCAACCTCAAGGACTTGTGGAACAAGTACAAGCTGGTGCAATGGGGTTAAAGCTGCATGAAGACTGGGGAACCACACCCGCAACTATTGACACTTGCCTCAGCGTCGCGGATGAGTATGATGTACAAGTAGCAATTCACACCGACACCCTTAACGAAGCCGGATTTGTCGAAGATACGATCGCAGCTTTTAAGAATCGTGCCATCCACACCTACCACACCGAAGGCGCAGGCGGCGGACACGCGCCAGATATTATCAAAGTTTGTGGCGAGGCGAATGTTCTCCCTTCATCCACCAACCCCACACGCCCTTACACCCTCAATACTTTAGACGAACACCTGGATATGTTGATGGTATGTCATCATCTCGATCCGGCGATCGCGGAAGATGTCGCCTTTGCTGAGTCTCGTATCCGTCGGGAAACCATCGCCGCCGAGGATATTTTGCATGATTTAGGCGCGTTTAGTATGATTTCTTCCGACTCCCAAGCAATGGGGCGGGTAGGCGAAGTAATAATTCGCACCTGGCAGACATCTCATAAAATGAAGGTGCAACGGGGAATCCTTAACCCGCAAGGAGATGAGCAAAGAGCAGATAATTTTCGAGCAAAAAGATATGTTGCTAAATACACTATTAACCCAGCCATTACTCACGGAATAGCCCAGTATGTGGGGTCAGTAGAAGAGGGGAAACTTGCAGATTTGTGTTTGTGGCGACCGGCATTTTTTGGCGTGAAGCCAGAGATAGTCATTAAAGGCGGAATGATTGCATGGGCGCAAATGGGCGACGCTAACGCCAGTATTCCCACACCGCAACCAGTGCATATGCGACCGATGTTTGGTAGTTTTGCAGGGGCGCGTCACGCCACATCATTAACTTTTGTTTCCCAAGCGGCGTTAGAAAGAGAGATTCCCAGTCAATTAGGTTTACGAAAATCAGCCGTAGCAGTTTCCGGGACACGCCAAATAACTAAGCGAGATTTAAAGCTAAATGATGCGTTACCCCAGATTGAAGTAGATCCAGAAACCTATGAAGTCAGGGCTGATGGCGAGTTGCTGATTTGTGAACCTGCAACAATTTTACCAATGGCGCAAAGATACTTTTTGTTTTAGTCCATGACTGAGCAATCTACCGATTACGATAGTCCTTGGAAAGAAATCATAGAGCTATATTTTAAGAGCTTTTTGGAATTCTTTTTCATCAAAGCTTACGACGCGATCGACTGGACGCGACCTTACGAATTTCTGGACACCGAACTACAACAGCTAGAACCCGACGCAGAAATTGGACGGCGTTTCGTTGATAAAGTCGCCAAAGTTTGGCTACTTGACGGCGAAGAAGCTTGGGTATTGGTTCACGTAGAAGTCCAAGGACAATATGACAGCCAATTTGCCGAACGGATGTACACCTACAATTACCGCTTGTTTGACCGCCATAAAAAGCGAGTCATCAGCTTGGCTGTATTAGCCGATGAACAAGCAAATTGGCGACCTTCCAGCTACGGCTATGAACTGGCGGGATGTCGCGTCAGCTTAGAGTTTCCCATAGCGAAGTTATTGGACTATGAACAAACTTGGGAAACCCTAGAGCAAACCACCAACCCCTTTGGGATAATTGTGATGGCGCATCTTAAAACGAAAGCGACGCAACGAAACCCAGAAAGTCGGCTACAGTGGAAATTAAGCCTAGTTAGACGACTTTTTGAAAGGGGATATAGCCGGGGAGATATTCAAGAAATATTCCGGTTTATCGACTGGGTGATGGTTTTACCAAAAGAATTGACAAGTAGTTTCAAAACTGAAGTGAGAAATTACGAGGAGACAAATAGAATGCGATACGTAACTAGTATTGAAAGATTAGCAAAAGAAGAAGGGATTATTGAGACTGCGAGAGAAAGCGTGATTGAAGTTTTAGAAACTCGCTTTGGAGAAGTGCCAAATGCTATTGTGGAAGCTATCAATGCTATAGAAGAACCATCAGTATTAAAGACGCTTTTGAAGAGAGCGATCGCAATTCCTTCCACAGCCGAATTTCAGCAACTATTAGATAATCTCACTTCTGGACAATGAGCGATCGCAATTTTTATTTTTTGATTCACTCATTTGTAATAGGTAACAACAAAGTTTCCTCAATTTTCTGCCTCACTTCACGGCTTAAATAACAATCGCTATTTAGGCAATCTACAAGCAGCTTATTAGCATTATAATAACTTTGTAACAGCTTGGTTTGTACATCGTTGAATTGCCAATTATGACCAATATTTCGATATTTAATCATTAATTCTCTTAAGTTTTTAATCCAATTTTGTATATTAGTTTGTAAGCGTAAATAATTTATATTTTTGTCTTCTAATATTTTATATATTTGTATTCTAAGATGATAAATTGAGTTTTTAAAATTCCTATCTTTGGCGTAATTTATAGCATATTCAAGAGTTTGAAAAAGTTCTTTGTTTAAATTTGTTATTATAAAGTTGGTATTAAATGATGCATTAATATTATTCTCTCTCTGAGAAAGTACAAAACCAATATTAAAAGTACGCTCAAGATTACATGCTAAATTGAGTGTTAAAGCCAGATAACGGTCTAGAGCAAGTTCGTTAGATTCAGAAAGTATTGAACTAAAAATACGATATTGATTTACAGAAAGAGAAGTATGAAAAGCTGAAATAAGGTCTGAATTTGTGGCAAGGTTACAACCATGATAGATTGCCTGATATAGAGAATTAGTATGACCTTGTGAGACTACAATAATAGAAAATAGATCGCAATCTAAAGTAAGATAAAAAGTCCAAACAGCAAATGGTTCAAAAGAAGAAATAGTAGAACTTTTTTGACTAACCCAAGACAAGAAATTTTTTATATGATTATCATCTGGGCTCATTAACCTGATTTTTTGCTGCATCTTTAACAAGAATTCATCAGCATTTCTCATCATACCTACACTAAGTAAAAATATCTCACGCCAATCTTTATCATTGATATAGCGTAATAGTTTTTCAAATCCAGACTTATTAACAATTTCTCGGGCTGCAAAATATGCCTGAAGTGTTCTGCTAGAAAAGCAATAGACTCCTGTTGCTGTTTCCATCAGTAGCCCATGCTGGGCTGCAATAGACTTCAATATTACTTGACTGTCTTGTTCTAAATTTAATTCATTAGAAGTTTTATCTAAACCTTGGATAAAGTTAGCTATATATAGCTCAACTGTTTTTTGCTTAAAGAAATAGTTTTTCTGCTCAAAGGTAATCAAGGCAATTTGGCTTAGCAAATCTTCTTTACGTTGTAAAGAAAGGTTTTGATAGACTTGATCGCGCTTAATATTGCGTTTGGCATCCCATTTTTTGAGCAATATATCTAAACCTTCTTTGTAAAGCTCAGAACGATTGTTGGGGAAATCTGCACTTTCCCCAAATACCAAACAAAGTAGAGTCAATAATAGTGGGCTGCTGGCCATCTCTTGAATTGGTTTATTCTCCTCAAGTTTTTGAATGAATTTTTCAGCATTTACCGAGTCACTTAACTGAAACCAATTTTGAGCAAAAATGGCTATTTGCTCTTCATCAAAATCCGCAACTTCCACCTCTGTAAACCTTTCAAAGGTGTATTCTTTGGCAGCTATCCGACAGGTAATGACAAACTGATTGGTATGAAACTTATCGGAAATATCTCTAATTTGCCGTAATACACGTTTTGTATCTTCCTCTCGAACTTCATCTAAGCCATCCAATAAAACCAATACTTTACCCTGTCTCAAAAGCTTGTCTGCTTTAGCGCTGGCATCCTGTACTCCACAAAACGCCAATTGTTGAGCAATATATTCCAACATATCTGGCTGTTTGGGCGTTTCTGCAAAATCTTTAAGCGTGATAAATAAAGGAACTTGATTTGTCAAATACTGCCCCTCAATACATTGCATAGCCAGATATTTCAAAAATGTAGTCTTTCCTGCGCCTGGTTTACCTAACACCATCAGTTTCTGATGCTGCTGTACTGCTTCTATTCCTGGTACTTGCTTCTCTTTAACTCTGTTAAGTCCAAACCGCTCAAAGTCATCTGGCTCAGAATTTTGCAACAGTTCAGAGATATCTAATCGCCTACGTCCGGTGATTTTCTCCAGAATGTTGACATTGGTATAGATACCCCGTTCACCCGTTAACTCTATTGGTTGGGGCATATCTAGCACCCGCATTGTTCCACACTTTTCTTTAATGCTGGGTTTAACCTGTTCGCGGATTTCTTGAACTAGAGCATCAATATCAGAGTCTTGCTCTGAAGTTTGTTTTACTTCAGATTGTCGATTTTCTTGAATTTCTTGCCACTCCAGCCCCAATTTTTTGCATATTTCAACAAATAAGCTGCTATCAACAGGCTTACGGTTAAAAAATTTATTGACTGGTTGACGGGTAACGGATAAAGCGTCCGCTAGCTTTTGCTGTGTTCCAAATTTGTCGATTAAAGCTAACTTTGCAGACTGAATACCTTGATGAGAAGCCTGAAGCGATCGCTTGACCATATTTTGATGAACAACTTTTTACCCATTTTAACGACGTAAAACAAAAGTTATACTTACCGCGTACATAACTCACACAACCAGAAAGCCTTGTGATTACGTTATTAGAGCGATTTTAAAAAGGCGTAAATACACTATTGCTTACTGAGGCGATCGCAATGCTCGAAATACTAAGTAAACCAAAAAGTTTTTCCCAAAGAGCGATTGCCAAATATTTGGTAACATAAGATACTTTTTGATACCCAATACTCTAACCAGCAGACATAGGATAGATTATTATTACTTATGATTAGCTAGTCGAGAATGCGTCAATATTAACCTGATGAAATATAAATGCTTTCAACTACTTGATATTTCCGCTGTAGTGCT